>CAYVDA010000033.1:0-19841 GCA_964450635.1 uncultured Faecalimonas sp.
TGCCACGGCAACATCTGCCGTTCCCCAATGGCAGAAATGGTAATGAAACACATGGTTTCCCAGCACCATCTGGAAGACCAATTCCACATCGATTCCGCGGCTACCAGCCGGGAAGAAATCGGTAACCGGGTCCATCATGGAACCCGGCAGAAACTAGCAGAACAAGGAGTTCCATGCGAAGACCACAGAGCCATTCAGCTCACCAGGCAGGATTATGTAACTTACGATTACCTGGTAGCCATGGACAGCTGGAACCTGCGGAACATCCGCCGAATTATCGGCGAAGATACAGAAGGCAAAGTTCACCTGCTTCTGGACTTCACAGACCGAAAAGGGCAGGATATCGCGGATCCTTGGTATACCGGCAACTTCGATGCCACCTTCCGGGATGTACAGGAAGGTTGCCAAGGCTTGCTAAACGAACTGCTAGACAGACAATAGAAAGACAAATGAGGAACGAACATGAACATACTAAATATGGAACACGTCACCAAACAATTTGGTGACAGGACAATCTTCGACGATATTTCCTGTGGGATCCATGCAGGAGACAAAATCGGAATCATCGGAATCAATGGCACCGGCAAGACCACCTTGCTGAAAATGCTTGCGGGTCTGGAAGAGCCGGATGAAGGACAGATCGTCAAAAATAACAGCATACGGCTCACCTATTTACCCCAGAATCCGGTTTTCCCGGAAGGATCAACGGTTCTCTCCTATGTAGCAGAGGCAGGGGAAGATTGGAATGCAGAGAGCAACGCCAAGACCGTTTTAAACAAACTGGCTCTGACAGACTATGATGCAGAGATTGCAACCCTCTCTGGCGGGCAGAAGAAACGAGTGGCACTGGCAAGAACCCTGTTGAATCCGGCGGACATCCTGATTTTGGATGAGCCGACCAACCATATCGATAACCAGATGGCACATTGGCTGGAAGATTACCTGCGAAATTTCAAAGGCACCCTGATTATGGTGACCCATGACCGATATTTCCTAGATCGGGTGACCAACAGATTGCTGGAGATTAGCCATGGAAAAATCTATACCTACGAAGGGAACTACACCCAATTTTTGGAATTGAAAGCCCAGCGGGAAGAGATGGAACTGGCAAGCGAACGGAAACGAAAGAGCGTTTTGCGGATGGAATTAGAGTGGGCCAAACGAGGCTGCCGGGCGCGGACGACCAAACAACGCGCAAGACTGGAACGGTTGGAGGCATTGAAGAACCAAAAAAGTCCGGTAACAGATGAGACTGTGGAATTGCAATCCATCGAGACCCGATTAGGGAAAAAGACTATCGAGTTGGAACATGTGTCCAAAAGCTACGGGGAGAAGACTTGCATCGATGATTTTTCCTATATCGTATTGAAGAATCAGCGCCTTGGAATTATCGGGCCAAATGGCTGCGGCAAATCCACACTTTTGAAAATGATTGCAGGTGTCCTCGATCCGGATGCCGGGGAGATTATCATCGGCGACACAGTGCAAATGGGATATTTCGCCCAACACAACATAGACATGGATGAGAAGCAGCGAGTGATAGATTATATTCGAGATGTGGCAGACTATGTACCAACCAAAGAAGGACGGATAACCGCATCCCAGATGTTGGAACGATTTCTGTTTGACAGCAACCTCCAATATACGCCGATTGGCAAATTGTCTGGCGGGGAAAAGCGACGGCTATATCTATGCAAAGTTCTGATGGGCGCGCCAAATGTGTTGCTTCTTGATGAGTGCACCAACGATTTAGATATTCCAACCTTGACCATTCTAGAAGACTATCTGGATAGTTTTGCGGGAATCGTCATTGCCGTTTCCCATGATCGATATTTCTTGGATAACCTGGTGGATCGGATTTTTGCTTTTGAGGGAAATGGAAGATTGACCCAATATGAGGGTGGCTATACCGATTATTTGGAAGCAAGAAATGTCCGGGAAGAGGTGGCTCAAGAACCGAAGAAAGAGAAGAAAGCCACCGGAAAGAATTGGAAGGAGAATCATCCGGTCAAACGCAAATTTTCTTACAAAGAACAGCGGGAATATGAGACCATCGAGGATGATATTGCAGCCCTAGAGCAGGCAGTGGAAGAGCTGGAGAATGCCATGGCAGAAAATGCCACGAACTCTGCGAAATTATCGGAGCTTTTGACAGAAAAAGAAGAGAAAGAAAAACAGTTGGAAGAGAAGATGGACCGTTGGGTATATCTCAACGATCTGGCAGAAGAGCTGGCTAGCCAATAAAGGAGAGAGAACGTGGATTTTACCTTATTAGATACATTTATGAAACACATGGCAAGGGAGCGGACGCCGGGAAATGTCATAGAAGTCTATGTAAAAGGCCAAATGGTATATCGCCAGGCAGAAGGCTATCGGGATCTGGAACAGCAGATTCCATTTACGGGCAAGGAACTATTTCACCTTTATTCCTGCTCCAAAATTGCAACCGTAACCGCCGGCGCTCAGCTTCTCGAGGAAGGACGATTTCGGCTAGAGGATCCGTTGTATGCGTATTTGCCGGAATTTCGTCATATGCAGGTGCAACTGCCGGATGGGACGCTGGCAGAAGCGAAGAACCCCATTACAATAGAGCAACTATTTACCATGACCGCAGGCTTTTCTTATCAACTGGATACGCCGGGATTTCGGAAAGGCAGAGAGAGAACCCAAGGGAAAATGGATACGGTGGAGGTCATTCGATCCGTAGCAGAAGACCTTCTGGCATTCGAGCCGGGAAGTCACTGGCAATATAGCATTTGCCATGACGTGCTGGCGGCAGTCATCAGTGTGATTTCCGGAAAGAAATTCCGGGATTATATGAGAGAAAATATCTTTGAACCATTGGAAATGCACACGTGCACCTATCATCCGACAGAGGAAGAATATGAAAAGATCGCTCCACAATATGCTTTCGTAGAAAAAGAGGGCGAGGAATTTGACCTGGTGGAAGCCCAGAAATATGGAAATGCAGATCGTGGGATTTTCGTAAACCGTGGCAAAGAAAATGGCTTTTGTTTCGGGGAAGAATATGACAGCGGCGGTGCAGGGATTACCTGCAGTGTCTCCGATTATGGGAAATTAGCGGCGGCTTTGGCCGGATATGGCATGGGAATCAATGGCGAGAGGATTTTGCAAAAAGAGACCATAGAATTGATGCAGACCAACCGGTTAAATGGAAAGCAGCGCAAGGATTTTAACTGGAAACAGCTAGCTGGCTGTGGTTACGGTCTGGGGGTCAGGACCCATATGGAGCCGGAGGTAAGCGGCCTATCCTGCAATATCGGTGAGTTTGGTTGGGGCGGAGCGGCAGGTTCTATGGTGATGGTGGACCCGTCCATCGGACTCGGAGCCTTCTATGCGCAGCACAATTTAAATCCCCGCGAGGAATATTACCAGCCAAGACTGCGCGATATCATCTATCGGTGCCTCAAATAAAGGGTTAGAGAGAATGCTGATAGCAGTCGAGATGTCGGTCTTGCTTCTCTTTATGTTCCGCATAATGTCGGTAGAAGGTAACGGAGCTTCCAAAACCACTCTTTTCGATCACCTCCGCCATGGTATATTTCTTCGTTGCGATCATGGACAGCGCATGAGACATACGCACCTCATTTAGGCAGGACTTAAAAGGAAGCCCCACGTAAGAGTTGAAGAGGTAGCTGCAACGGCCTTCCGAATAACCAAAATGAGCAGCCATGGTTTTGATGCTAATGGGCTCGGTATAATGTTCATTAATATAATTGAGAAAATCAATGGCTTTCTCGTTCATGGCAGAGGATTCCGGATCCTGGAGTCCGTAGGCCTTAAGCAATGCATCGAAGAAACGATTGGCGTAGGCACAATTTAAGAGAAAACTATCAGAACCAAGTTGTTCCCATTCTTTTAGAATGGCGATGGCAGCTTGGTTCTTTTCTTTGTCTAACATGAAAGTAGGAAGGGTCTTATCACCACAGACTTCCTGCAAAGCAGCGGTGTATTTCTGGCTGACCACAAGGCTGATGGCAGAGAGTTTGGGATCGGCGGATTCGAAATTATGTATTTGAAAATGATCCACAAAACAGATGTCACCGGGTGTTAAGGTTTGCTTATGCTTAGAAATGTGTACTGCCGTCTGTCCTTCCTCGATATAGGCAAATTCTAAGCTGTCGTGGTAGTGAGGAATTTCCAACAGATAGGTTTCCTTTCGCAGAAAGATATGGAAATCTAAGTCGGCTTCCCTTTGATAGAACAGTTTGTTTTCCGGCAAAATATATGGACAATCAGACATGAAATAGCTCCCTTCGTTTTTTAAAAAGTATAAAACATTTTGTTTTGAAACACAAGGGAAATGAAGAGACTTATAAAAATCCTTGAAACTCGGCTGAAATGGGGATTTTTAAAAAAACATAAAAACAAAACAGATGATAAAAAGATTGGATTTTGAAACAAATAGATAAGAGAACGACATAGACGTGCCGCCTAGGGCTAGGTATGATGAAGGTATCATGAAGAAATGAGGAAAGCAAAATGAAAGCATTAAAAAAGATGACAACAGTAATCGTGGGATATGGAAACCGTGGACAGATTTATGGGGATTTTAGTTTGGAAGAACCAGATGAGTTGGAAGTGTTAGCAGTGGTGGATCCAAATCCTCACAAACTAGAAGAAGCAAAGAGTCGCTATCATTTAGCGGAAGACAGATTGTTTCGGGATTTGGATGAATTCCTTGCGGCCAATCTTACATGCGACTTTGTTGTGAATGCAACCATGGATCAGATGCATTATGAAACTTCTTTGCAGTTGATGGATGCAGGATACAATCTTTTGCTTGAGAAACCAATCGTTCCGACAAAGGAACAATTGCAGGAATTAGAGAGACGCGCCATGGAAAAACAGGTCAAGGTCTTTGTTTGTCATGTGCTTCGTTATACACCATTTTACAGCACCATTAAGAAGATGCTCAATCAAGGACGAATTGGTGAGATTGTGACCATGGAGATGAATGAACATGTCTGCGTGCCACACTATTTGGCTTCCTATACGAGAGGTAAATGGAATTCGGAGGCTGCCTGTGGTTCGGGCTTTCTTCTTGCGAAATCCTGTCATGATTTAGATATCATGTGTTGGCTGAATAATGCCTCTGCGCCAAAGCGGGTGACAAGCTTCGGGAATCGTTCGCATTTTTTACCGGAGCGGGCGCCGGAAGGGGCAACCGAATATTGTTATCAATGTCCACATGAGAAGACTTGTCAGTATTCTGCCTTAGATCAGTATCTTACGAAAAATATGTTCCCATTTTTAGTATGGGACGGACTCGATAAGCCGTTTGAAGAATTGACGGAAGAAGAGAAAATGGAATTCCTAAAGACAGATATTTATGGAAAATGTGCCTACAAATGTGGCGGCGATTTGGTGGATCGGCAGAATGCTATTGTGGAATTTGAAAATGGTTCCATGGCAACCTTCAATCTGGTAGGCGGAAGCCAGAAGGCAGGACGATATTTGCATATTGTTGGGACCCTTGGTGAGATTGAAGGATATCTGGAATCAGACCAATTCACTTTGCGCACCTACGAACGAGAGTACCACTATGGAAAAGAAGAAGTGATAGAAGTGCATCCGATTAACAATGCGAAATACGGGGGACACAGCGGTGGCGATTATGCGATCATGCATGACTTGGTAAGATATTTAAATGGAGATGACAGTTCCGTATCCATCACGGCACTAGCAGACTCTATCAATGGTCATTTGTGTGTGTTTGCAGCGGAGGAGTCTCGAAGAGAAGAGCGGATTGTATCCCTCGAAAAATAGGAAAATCCATAAACAGAGAATATACGGAGATTAGAATACGTTCTAATCTCCGTTTTTTTGCCTGGAAGAGGGAAATTTATAGAAATTTTATAGTTTCTATGGTAAATAATTCGTAATCTGTGGTATGATAGGAGAAGCGAAAGAAGTGAGAATATGATTCAAACATGGATAGGGGATGTAAAAGCCCTTGCACAAGAAGAGATCTATCAGGCCGGCTATCGCAACCTTCCTTCTTGGCGGCAGAAGAAAGCAGATAGCCTGAAGAGACAGGAAGACCGTATGCGAAGCGTCGGGGCCTGGATGTTATATGAGCAGATGAGGCGGCACTATCAGGTGTCAGAAGAAGCCCCCTTTAACCTGTCACATTCCGGAGACTACGTCATGTGTGCTTTAGAGGTTTCCGGACAGGAGAAGGCACAGGTTGGCTGCGATATTCAAGAAAGGCGGAGGTTTTCGAAGGGATTTGCAGAACGCTATTATGCAGAAGAAGAACTGCGGGAGCTAGAAGCACTCTCAGGGGAAGCCTTTGAAGACGCCTGTAACCGGCTCTGGGTATGCAAAGAAAGTTTTGTCAAAGCCATCCGGGAAGGAATGCGGCTTCCTTTTTCGGATTTTGCCATCTCTCTTCGGAAAGAGGCAGAACTGATTCGACAACCGAAGACCTATCCGGGGGCTTACTATTTAATAGAATATGAAGTGGAAGGACTGCCTTATCATATGGCTGTTTGTTCTACCACAAAAGACATAGAGAGACAACTTCGGGTGGTCACTCTAGGGGAGCATAAGGAGTAGAAACATGAATATGAGGAAAAAACTCTTGTATTTTCTGTATCGTATACGGAAGAGATGGAGAATGACAGGACGAACGACGAAAGTATGTATTTATATTGCAGTGCTCTGCCTGACCGTAGGAACTGTAGCAGGACATTCCCTGGGGAATTGGAATGGGGAGAGCAAGACAGTCAAAGTCTGGTCGGCCAAGTTAAAAAAAGTGCAAGCAGAGAAGCAAAAGCAGATTAACCAATTAGAAGAAGAGAACGAGAGCCTGAATAAGGAAATAGATTCTCGGGAGCAGAAGCTAGATGTAGCTTCCCTGCCATGGTATCTGACTTTGGTCAATGAAGACTACCCAATGGAAGAGAATTACGAGCCAACACTGAAGAAAGTCCAGGGAGGTTATCAGGTCGATGCCAGAATTGTTAAGCCGTTGCAGAAGATGATTCAAGATGCAGAGAAGGAAGGGGTGAATCTTGTGATTTGCTCTGCCTATCGCTCAGCGAGACGGCAAAAGCAGGTGTTTAATGAATCCATGCAAGATCGCCTTGACCAAGGAATGAGTTATTGGGATGCCTACCAGGATACTGCATTGAGTGTGGCATTGCCGGGAAGCAGTGAGCACGGTCTGGGATTGGCGGTGGATCTGGTCTCTAACCAGTATACAGAATTAGATGAGAAGCAGGCCAAGACAAAAGAGGCAAAATGGCTGAAGAAGAACTGCCATAAATACGGGTTTATCCTTCGCTATCCGCCTGAGAAGACCGAGGAGACAGGCATTATCTATGAACCCTGGCATTATCGGTATGTGGGGATAGAGGATGCCACCAAGATTATGGAGCAGGATGTGACTTTGGAGACCTATTTGAGGAACTACCAGCAATAAAGGGAGGATACGAAAGATGCAGCAATTAACATTTGGCGAACAGGTGAAGATTATTCTTGGACGAAAAGGAATGACCATCAAAGAACTGGCTGAAAAGATGGAGAGTTATACAGGGAAACCTATGTCCAGACAGAACATGACCCAGCGGCTTCATCGGGACAATTTTCAAGAGCAGGATATGCGTCTCATTGCGGAACTGTTAGGATGTCAATTTACCTTGGATATTATGACGGCCAAGGAAGAAGGGCAAGAAGAATCCATGCAGGAGGCGGTTGTGACACAGGAAAGGCCAGTGGCAGAGACGTTACCGAAAGAAGAACCGGAAGAAGCAGCGCGGGAAGCGGTGAAGCCGGAAGATACCAAGGAAGATAGCCTAGAGCGAGACATTACCGTGGGGGAACTGATGGATATGCAGGAGGGAGATCTCTTTGCGCCTGCACCGGAGGTGATGGAAGAAGAACAAGCACAGCCAACCATCGAACAGACCACACCGGAAGAAGGATCCACTCCGCCAGAAGAAGAGAAACGATTCAAATTCAGTGGTTTTCGAAAAGGCCGGGTGAAGACGAAAGAGGCAGAAGAAGAGATGCCGGATATGCCACAACCGGAGCCGGAAGAGCAGGGAGATATCAATCCATATACCGGCAAAGAATATGCTTCCAACAGTGTGCGGATGCATCCGAAACGTATCGGTTACGTACAGGTCTATGACCAGACAGAACACAAATGGACGGATATGACAGAATGGGCATTCCTTGGATTCCAAGAACGAAAGAAAGCCCTCCTTGGAAAAGACTATGAGCCACCAATTTATCTGGATTAGAGGGGATAGCATATGAATTGGGAACAACTATTATCAAGTAAGCGCAGCCGTTTCTATCAGGGAAATGGAAGGGCCACAGCAGATTTGCGAAATGAATTTGAAAAAGATTATCACCGGATTATTGGTAGTGCCTCCTTTCGGCGGTTGCAGGATAAGACACAGGTCTTTCCGCTTGACCAGAGCGATTTTATCCGGACCCGCCTGACCCATTCTTTGGAGGTGGCATCCTATGGAAAATCTCTGGGGCAGAACATTGGAGAGTCCATTCTCAAATATGGAAAAGATCCGGACTTTACGCCACGGCGAAAGGAAGAGATCAGCAGTATTTTAGAGTGTGCCGGGCTTATCCATGACATCGGGAATCCTCCATTTGGACACTTTGGAGAAACGACCATTCGGGATTGGTTTCGCACTCATTTGCCGACCCTGCAATACAAAGGAAGATCGGTTGCTGAGCTCCTGACCGAGCAGATGCGGGAAGATTTCTATCATTTTGAAGGGAATGCCCAGGTGCTTCGTCTGGTAAGCAAACTTCATTACCTGGTAGATGAGCATGGGATGAACCTTACCTATGCTTTGCTCAATACCATTGTAAAATATCCGGTCTCCTCTCTTGGAATCAACAAAAAGAGTGGGGATATCAAAGAAAAAAAGATGGGATTTTACTATGCGGATGAGGCACTCTATCATGAGATTGCCAAGGAGACGGGGACGGAAGGAAAAAGGCATCCCTTGACCTTTATTCTGGAGGCGGCAGACGATATTGCCTATAAGACGGCAGATATTGAGGATGCCTTCGTAAAAGGCTATCTCTCCTATGGACAGATTTGCCGGGAATTAGAGGGACTTCCGGAGCCGGAAGGGGCAGAAAAAGAAGATGGTTTTCCGGCACTGAGACGACTGAAGGTAAAATACGAAAGTGCCTTGATACGAGGAATTCACAATCCGGAAGAATATGCTGTCAAGAACTGGATTGTCCAGTTACAAGGATTTTTGATTCATTGTGCCACCTATGGATTTATGTCCCATTATGAAGAAATCATGGAAGGCACTTACGGTAAGGACTTATTTGCCGGCACCTATGGTGAACTTCTGATGGACAAATTAGGATCCATGGCTTACGAGCGTGTTTTCTCCACTGCCAACATTTACAAGATGGAAGTGGCAGAATCCGTGATGCTGGATTTCCTCATGGACAAATTTGTTCATGCGGTATTATATTATGATACAGATGTAAAACAGAGTGCCATCGACAAACGGATGGTTTCTCTGATATCTGAAAATTATAAAAACGCCTACCATTATCATAGGGAAGGTAAGAGGGAAGAAGAAAAATTATATTTACGCTTGTTATTGGTAACGGATTATATCTGTGGCATGACAGACAGTTATGCCAAACGCCTTTATCAGGAACTAAATGCAATCATTTAACAGGAGGATAAAAAGAAATGAAATTATTTGATTATGACAGTGGTTTGATGCGGGTGCTGGGAAAGATCTCAGACCTTGTAATTGTAAATTTAATGGCAATCATTTGCTGTATCCCATTGGTTACCATCGGGGCATCCATGACAGCATTACACTATTCGATTTTAAAGATGAAACGAGATACGGACAACTACCCGTTCCGGAATTTCTGGAAATCATTCAAACAGAATTTTCTGCAGTCTACGGCCATCTGGCTGATTGAAGTGCTAGCTGTTGGTATCAGTGTCTTTGCTCTATTGATTATGTCCGGAGCAAAAGGTACTTTTAATAGTATTGTAAGCGGTGTGATCTTGGCAGGATTGTTTATGATTTTGATTATGTCAACTTGGGTATATGCTTTGCAGGCACGGTTTGTTAATAAAGTAACGGCAACCATCCGCAATTCCTTCTTCTTGGGAATGCGCTATTTCTTCCGGAGCCTTTACATGCTATTGACCACCTTGATTCCAATTGTAGTCATTTACTTCGGCGGTTTCAAATGGTTTAGCCTCGTTATCTTATTTGGCCTTTCCACTCCGGTATTCTTAAGTGTGTATGCTTATGATAAAGTCTTTGTAAAACTGGAAGAACAGATTCTCGCACAGCAGGAAGATGGAGAAGAAGAAGAAAAAGAATTAGGCCCATGGGAAGCGGCGGAGAAGCGTGCGGAAGAAGAGTGGGAGAGAGAAAGACAGAGAAATGGCGGAAACATTGAGAGGAAATAAACGATGATGAAGATACAGATGGGGGAACTTGCGCAAGAATTACAGCGTGGGATGCGAGAATAAAGGATTTGGTTTTGAAGTACAAGATCTTCGCATAGGCGGAGTTCTTGTTGCCAGAGCAGAAACCGTGGAGAAAATCCTAGAAGATTATCTGGCAGGAAAGATCGATCGAATCTATGAATTGGAAGAAGAACGAATCGAGTATTTCTGCGGACAGCTGACAGGGGAAGAAATCTATCAGCCGATTCACAATTGCTGGGCGACGGCATATACGGTGAATCATATATAAGACAAGAAAAACGGAAGCCGGGGCTCATGCTCCGGCTGTTTTTGTGAAAAAATAGTAAATTCTTACGCTGTGATAATAAAATCCTACGATTTTCTCGAAAAGTCGGCTCTTATATTGAAAATAAACAAAAAAAGATTTGTAATGGAAGAAAAATTGGTGAAAAGTTGCAAATATGAGTTTCGTATTTGCGCTTTTCCAATATAAGGAGGGAAAAGGACATGAGAAATATGTTCAAAAAAGCAGTTGCTTATGTATGTGCATTAGCAATGGTACTGACTGGCTTTTCCGGAATTTCCGTGGTAGCCAATGCGGAAGAAGCAGCACCGAAGAAATATGTAGAGCTGAGCTTTGCAGATTTGGGATTAATGGACGGAACGCATACGGAGATAGAAGCAGCTACGACACTTGAAGCTGTATCATCTATGGATGGGATTGCAGTGACAGGTCAGCTCAAGATGACACCGAGCGGAGCGAATATGAAACTGGGAGCGGCAGCAGCGACCATTGATTATACACCTATTATGCTTATGGTGGATCGGGAAGGCAATTTGTGGGCCTGGGATGACTTGAGTATTGATACCAAATACAATGTTGTTCTTTCAGAGAATAAAGCAAATACATGGTTTACAATCAGGATATGTTTTGACTATGTGGGAACAAATGATTTGAAAGTTACATACTACGTGGATGATGAGGATCCTATTGAGGTAGTATATAAAGATTTTGTAACAGGTGTTACGTATGAATCAAAGAATGTTGCGAAAGCCGGACTTACCTTAAGACCGCTTGCGGCATCAGGTTCCATGGATGTGAAATCTGTTGTGAATTGCAAGGATGTAACGTTACATGATTATGCATTGCAGATGGTTCTGTTGTGAAAGGCGAGACTATTGCAAAAGCAAACTTGCCGGGATATAGCAATCTTGATGGACTTCGTTTTGTCAGTGTTTGTAAGTATACAGGGGTTTCAGATGGCGTATATTTACGAATTGGTGGAACGGAAGATCGTACTTGGTATGGAATGGATTTCTTTTATGCAGACGGCGGATTTTATTTGTGGGATCATACAGGAGATGGATTAGAAGGTGCCACATCAGCTACACCATTGCATATGCAAGATACAGCAAGTAATTGGTTAAATAATGAACTTAAAATTGGACTGGGATATGTATATTGGGGCAAAGATGTGATGATTCGGATTTTCATTAACGATGTACAGATTGGAACGAAGTATGCAGCTGACATGGCTGGCCGTTTGGGAACAGCATTGTGTATCGCGAATGCTCTTGATGCTCCATTTACGATTAAATCCGTAGGCGACTACAAACATACCGGAACGAAGACAGATGCAGTGCCGGGAACCTGCCAGATAGATGGTTATGCAGAATACTGGACCTGTAACGTATGTGGCAAACTCTTCAGCGATGAAGCATGCAAGAATGAAATTGATGTACCGGTGAATACCGGAAAAGGAAGTCACAAATTAACTCCTGTAGCACAGAAAGATGCAACCTGCACAGCAGAAGGAACCAAGGCATATTGGGAATGTGGAGATTGTAAAGCCAAATTCAGCGATGCAGAAGGCAAAGTAGAGATCGAAAAACCGGTTACCATTGCAAAACATACAGCAAAACCAGTAAAAGCAGTGGCAGCTACCTATACCAAGACTGGTATGGCGGCACACTACAAATGCTCTTGTGGAAAACTTTATACAGACAAAGCTTGTACAAAAGCAACTACAAAAGCAAAACTTACCGTGCCGGTAAAGAAACTTACCGTAGCAAAGACTTCTGTAAAATCAGTAACAGCGAAATCCAAAGCATTAGCAGTAAAATGGACCAAGAAGAGCGGTGTTACCGGATACGAAGTACAGGTAGCATTGAAGAAGAACTTCAAGTCTGGCTTAAAGAAAGCAACCGTAAAAGGTGCTGGCAAGACAACCGTAACTGTTAAAAAATTAAAAGCAAAGAAAACTTACTACGTAAGAGTACGTGCATACAAGAAAGTAGAAGGTAAGACATTCTACTCAGCATGGAGCAACGTAAAGAGCAAGAAAACAAAATAAGTAAGGCATAAGAGAAGCCGGAGCAATAGCTCCGGCTTCGTTTTGTGTCTATAAATGATTCAATTTCTGTTTGAAGATTCTTCCTAAGAAGAAGATACATAATCCGGTAGAGGCAAGCTCTGAAATCGGGAATGCCCACCATACCGCATTGAGCCCGACAAATTTAGCGAAGATATAAGCAACCGGAAGTAAGATAATCAGCTGTCGCCCTATGGACATGAGTAAGCTGTAGATACCGTTTCCGAGTGCCTGATACATAGAACTTGCTACGATACAGAAGCCGGCAAATATAAAGCTGAAACTAATTGTCTGTAGAGCCGGAATACCAATCTCCAGCATCTTCGGCGAAGCATCGAAGAAGGAAAGCAGAGTAGTTGGTGCAAGCTGGAATGTCAGAAGTCCGATACACATGATTCCCACTGCGATTGTAACGCTGAGTTTCAAGGTCTGCATGATTCGTTTCCTGTTGCGGGCACCGAAGTTATAAGCGACAATCGGAATCATACCATTCGTCAAGCCGAAGATCGGCATGAAGATGAAACTCTGAAGTTTGAAATAGACTCCGAATACCGCCGCTGCGGTGGAAGAGAATACTAACAAAATCTTGTTCATTCCGAATGTCATAACAGAACCAATGGACTGCATAATAATGGATGGAATACCGATTTTGTAAATATTTCCAATCGTACGTCTGCTTGGTTTGAAGTGCAACATATTAATGTTGATTTCTTTGTTCTTGGTGCAGTTAAAATAAATACCGAGGATGGCAGCAACAATCTGTCCGGCAACAGTCGCAATTGCAGCACCGGCAACCCCCATTTTTGGCATACCGCAGAGACCGAAGATGAAGATTGGGTCCAAGATGATATTGATGATAGCACCGATCCCCTGGGTCAACATGTTGTAGAACGTAAGTCCCGTGGATTGAAGCAAACGTTCAAATACAATCTGCATAAAGATCCCGATGGAGAAGATGGTAACAATCTGCAAATAGGTGGTACCCTGCTCGATGATTGCCTGATCTGTGGTCTGTACAGTAAAAAACAACCGGGAGCCAAAGAATCCGAGAATGGCAAAGACAAGGAAACTTAAAATGGCAAGAAAGATACCATTTCTTCCAATCGTATTTGCCTCCTCGTGACGTTTCTCGCCGAGGTAACGGGAAAGCAGAGAGTTCACACCAACGCCGGTTCCGGTAGCGACTGCAATCATCAAACTCTGGATTGGGAAGGCTAAGGATACGGCGGTTAACGCCTCTTCGCTTAATTTTGCAACGAAGATACTATCTACGATATTATAGAGTGCCTGTACCAGCATAGAAATAATCATAGGTAGCGACATCGTAATTAATAATTTCGGAACGGGCATGACGCCCATTTTGTTTTCTTGGGTTTTGTTTTCCATATAGTAGTTCTCCTTTCAAAATAGTGCACACCTTCCTATTTTACCATCTACCTACTAGAAATGCAATGACTAACATATATTAAAGAAGAAGATTTGCCAAAATGGCAGGAGGGCATAGATGAGGAAGATAGCCAGGCGCTTAGGGGTCAGTCTTTTGTTTTATGGGATTTATCTAAGCATGGCCACAGGATGGAAGGTAAGGGAAATAAAGACTGTTTCAGAAGGGGAACAGATGCAAAGTGCCCGAAAAGTCGCGTTGACCTTTGACGATGGGCCAAGTATCTATACGGAAGCCTTATTAGACGGGTTGCAGGAATGCGGCGTAAAAGCAACTTTTTTCCTGATGGGGGAACAGGCAAAAGAGATGCCAAATGTAGTAAAACGGATACAGGAAGAGGGGCATTTGATTGGCAATCATACCTATCATCATGTGGAGATCACCAAACTTACAACCAAGGAGGCGCTGGAAGAAATGCAAAAAACCAGTCAGCTTTTGGAAGAATTGACCGGCGGGAAGGTTCAGTATGTCCGGCCACCATTCGGTATGTGGTCGAAGAAACTAGAAGAACAACTAGAGCTCCTACCGGTGTTCTGGTCCGTGGATCCTTTGGATTGGAATACAAAAAATGTGGATGAAATTGTGAAGAAAGTAGTGACGGAAGTGAAGGAAAATGATATTATTTTATTGCATGACTGTTCCGAATCTTCCGTGGAAGCGGCGTTAGAGATTACTCGCATCCTGCAGGAGAAGGGATATCAGTTTGTGACCGTAGAGGAATTGATCTTGTAATTAGGAGAAGAGATACTATGATACATGAATTTTCCCGGGCAGAATTACTGCTGGGGGCAGAAGGGTTGAAACAATTGCAACAGGCAAGAGTGATGGTTCTTGGCGTAGGCGGTGTAGGTTCTCACTGCATAGAAGCACTTGCGCGCGGGGGCGTAGGACATTTGGTTCTGGTGGATAACGATACGGTTTCCCTGACCAATATCAATCGTCAGTCTATTGCGTTTCACAGCACCATTGGCCAATATAAGACGAAGGTTATGGAAGAGAGGATTCGGGATATTTCTCCAAGGACAAAGGTGACAACTTATGAGACGTTTGTGTTGCCGGAGAATCTGGATACGTTATTTCGGGAACCGGTGGATTATATCATCGATGCCATAGATACGGTGACTGCAAAACTTGCTTTGGCCGTCTATGCCAAAGAGCATGGGATTCCACTACTTAGCTGCATGGGAACGGGGAATAAATTACATGCAGAACTATTTGAAATTACAGATATTTCGAAAACTTCCGTGTGCCCTTTGTGTAAAGTCATGCGGAAAGAATTAAAAAATAGAGGGATCCATCATCTGAAAGTCCTCTATTCCAAAGAAAAACCAATCGATGTTTCGAATCGAGAGACCGGAGAGGACAAAGGGGTCAGAAGAGCCCTGCCGGGTAGCGTTTCTTTTGTGCCGCCGGTTGCCGGGCTTTTGATTGCCGGAGAAGTAATAAGGGAGATAGCAGGACATGAATTTGTTTGATTATATGCGAGAAAATACGAAAGAAAAAGAATCGCCACTGGCATCGCGGATGCGACCGACGACTTTGGAAGAAGTGGTGGGACAAAGACATATTATTGGGGAGGATAAACTCCTGTATCGTGCCATCAAGGCAGATAAATTAAGCTCTATTATATTCTATGGTCCGCCGGGAACCGGCAAGACGACTTTGGCAAAAGTCATTGCTAATACCACCAGTGCCGCTTTCACCCAGATCAATGCAACTGTGGCCGGGAAGAAAGATATGGAGGATGTGGTACGGCAGGCCAAGGAGAACCAAGGAATGTATGGCAAACGGACCATTCTGTTTGTGGATGAGATTCATCGTTTTAACAAAGGACAGCAAGATTATCTGTTGCCTTTTGTGGAGGATGGCACCTTGATCTTGATTGGAGCCACCACCGAGAACCCTTATTTTGAAGTAAATGGGGCGCTTTTGTCCCGCTCCAACATTTTCGAATTGCATCCTTTGAGCAAGGAGGATGTTAAGACCCTTCTGCGCCGAGCTGTTTATGACGAGGAAAAAGGAATGGGCAGTTATGGAGCAGAGATTGATGAGGAAGCTTTGGAATTTTTGGCTGATATTGCCGGCGGCGATGGGCGAAATGCGTTAAATGCCATTGAGCTTGGCATCTTAACCACCGGCCGCAGCGAAGACGGAAAGATTCATATCACTTTGGCGGTAGCAGAAGAATGTATTCAAAAACGAGTGGTTCGTTATGACAAGACGGGAGATAATCATTATGATACCATCTCTGCTTTTATTAAAAGCTTGCGAGGGTCCGATCCGGATGCGGCAGTCTATTACCTCTCAAAGATGTTATATGCCGGGGAGGATATTAAGTTCATTTCCAGAAGGCTTATGATTTCAGCATCGGAGGATGTGGGAAATGCAGATCCGAATGCTTTGATAGTGGCTGTGTCTGCGGCCCAGGCGATCGAGCGGGTAGGCATGCCGGAAGCGGGAATTATTTTGGCTCAGGCCACAACCTATATCGCCGGTGCCCCGAAGAGCAATGCTTCCTATATGGCGTTGAATGCGGCTATGGAAAATGTGGGAAAAGTCAAGACGACTGTCCCGACACATTTACAAGATGCACATTATAAAAGTGCCGGAAAATTGGGGCATGGCATAGGATATCTTTATGCACATGACTATCCGGAGCACTATGTCAAACAACAATATCTGCCGGATGAGATTGTAGGAGAGAGGTTCTATGCACCGACAGAGATTGGATACGAGAGACAGATCAAAGAACGATTAGAGCGATTGCGTAATCGGGAGGATTAGAGATAAAAAAATGACCAGATAAGCTTTCGTTTCTAGAAAACATGTCTGGTCATTTGCTTTTTTTATTCTGTCGGAATTAGAATAATAATTTCTGCATCAGGGTAGCATAGATTTCCTGGTTGCTTCGATTCCAGTTGTTGATCATGCGAGTGGCCTCCTCCTCGCTAGGTGCAGTCAAAGTCAGGTCAATCAGTGGCGCACCCTGCTCGATAATCTGGAAACGAACAGCCCACTCTCCATTGGTATTCCTATAGTAATCTGCCTTGGCAGAGACTTCCTTCTTCAGATCATAATTCTTCTCTGCAATATAGTTATTAATATCCTGCTGGATGGCAGGAGAGATGTGATTTCGGAAGAAATTAATGACTTCTGCTCCTTCCTCGGTCAGATAATACAAGGTTCGGTTGTGGCTTATCTCCTCCCGAATCAAGGAGGCATCTACCATTTCGTGGATGGCCTGCTGTAATGTGAAATAAGTAGTATATCCCTCGTCTAAGATAAATTCAGAAATCTGTCCATTGGTCAATGGGAAATCCAATTTATCCAAAATATATAGAACGATTAATTTATAAAGTGTAAATGCTTCTGACATAGTTTTTCCTTTCTAACATGTATATTCTTTGCCCTGCCAAATGTCAGCTTCTTTCAAATATTTTTGAATGGTATTAAGTACCCGCCGTTTGTCCCCGGTCCATAGCGGGGCAATCAGAAGTGGCTTTGGCCCATCCCCTGTCAGACGGTGAATGACAATGTCCGGCCGCAGATGGGAGAGGAGCGTTCCAAGCAGTGGCACATATTCTTCCAATGTTGGAAGAGGGAACGGATCCTTGGCATAACAATCTGCCAAATCGGTATCTCTTAAAACATGTAATAATTGTAATTTGATTCCGGAAACAGGCAGGTGATTTAGATAAGAGATGGTATCTAGCATCATCTCCTGAGTCTCTCCGGGCAGATATAAAATGGTATGTACAATCACCGGAATCTGCAGACTGTTCAAATCATAAACCGCTTTTTCAAATCTGTCAAGGTCATATCCTCTGCGGATGAAACGTGCAGTCTTTGGGTGGATGGTCTGTAGCCCTAACTCGACCCAGACAGGTTTCTGCTTATTTAATGAAGCAAGCAGCTTCAGGACTTCCGGTCCAAGACAATCCGGTCTGGTAGCAATGGAGAGAATCTGAACATCCGGATCCTCGATCGCTTCCGTAAATACCTTTTCTAAGTAGTCCAAAGGAGCGTAAGTGTTGGTATAAGCCTGAAAATAGGCGATATAGGAATGACCGGTATGTTTGGAAGATAGTTTCTCCTTTCCTTCCTGCAATTGCATGGAAATAGACTGAGATGGATTCCCGGCAAAATCACCGGACCCTCCACGGCTACAGAAGATACAGCCGCGATTGCCTAGCGTGCCATCCCGGTTTGGACAGGTCATACCACCATTTAACGCCAGCTTATAAATCTTTTCTCCGTAGGTCTCTTTTAGGTACCAATCCAGAGAGTAGTACCGTTTTTCGCCCCAGCGCATTAGGAGAGATGCGCCATGATGGCTGCACTTACGGTGTCTGCTACCCGCGGATCGAAGGCTTCCGGAAGAATGTAGGTATCACTTAATTCTTCTTCGGATACCAGATTGGCAATGGCAAGAGCGGCAGAAAGTTTCATCTCTTCCGTAATCTGTTTCGCTCTTCCTTTCAGAGCACCTTTGAAAATACCTGGGAAAGCCAGAACATTATTCACTTGATTTGGAAAATCACTTCGCCCGGTTCCAACTACTTTTGCGCCCGCCGCTTTGGCTAAGTCCGGCATAATCTCCGGAGTGGGATTGGCCATGGCAAATAAGATGGCATCCGAATTCATAGAGGCGACCATCTCAGGGGAAACAATTCCCGGTGCAGAGACGCCTACGAAAATATCAGCTCCTGCCATAGCATCTGCTAAGGTGCCAGTCTTCTGTTCTAAGTTGGTCTGGTGAACCATTTTCTCCTGCATCCAGTTCAGGTTTGGAGAAGATGGGGACAAAATTCCGTTGATATCACACATGGTTACATGGGTAAATCCATAGGATAAGAGGAGTTTGGTGATGGCTATGCCTGCAGAACCGGCACCATTTACCACAACCTTGCAAGTTCTTTTCTGCTTTCCGGTTACCTTCAAGGCATTGATAATGCCGGCGAGAACAACAATGGCTGTTCCGTGTTGGTCATCATGGAAAACCGGAATATCCAGTTCCTGCTTGAGACGTTCTTCGATTTCAAAACAGCGAGGAGCGGAGATGTCTTCTAAGTTAATGCCGCCATAGGCAGGTGCAAGGGCTCTGACTGTGCGGATAATCTCTTCTGTATCCTGCGTATCCAGACAGATTGGGACCGCGTTGACACCGGCAAATTCCTTGAATAAGACAGCTTTCCCTTCCATAACCGGAAGCGCAGCCAAGGCGCCGATATTTCCCAGCCCAAGTACGGCACTACCGTCTGATACTACCGCAACGGTGTTCGCCTTTTGGGTATATTTGTATACGGAATCCGGATCTTTTGCAATCTGGCGGCACGGCTCTGCTACACCCGGTGTATAAGCAATCGCCAGTTCTTCACGGGAAGTTACTTTTGCCTTTGCTGTTGTTTCGAGTTTTCCGTTCCATACTTCGTGCATCTGCAATGCTTTTTCGTTGATTGTCATATGTTTGTCACCTTCTATATTTTGTGTCTGTTTTCGTGTCCATATTATCATAGCATTGGAACGGGCGCAAATCAACGGAAAAGAGGAAGAAAATACT
>CAYVDA010000034.1:0-19765 GCA_964450635.1 uncultured Faecalimonas sp.
GCACAGCAGACTCTGACTCTGTTAGTAGGGGTTCAAGTCCCTTTTCCGTAGTTTTGATTCTTTATAAAACGGAGTGTGGCTCAGCTTGGTAGAGCGCTACGTTCGGGACGTAGAGGCCGCAGGTTCGAATCCTGTCACTCCGACTTGAGTATCGGTATTTCTTAGATGAGGTTCCGGTGCTTTTTTTGATTTATAGGCACTTCGTGCCTATCAATCAAAAAAGCCTCCGGCAGGATCGCACTGTGACGGCAAGGAAGATGTCGCTTGCAGCGACTCGCCACAGGCGGAGAATTTCCAGAGGGGAATTTATTAGTTGGAGGGGTAAGCTGAACAAAGATAGTTGCGCAGACAGCGCGGGAAGGAGAGTAAGTATGAAAAAGTGGCTTACAAGAGTGATTGCAGTACTGTTGGTTGTATGTATGCTTCCTTTGACATCCATGGATGCCGAGGCGAAGATGAATGAGAAGAAAGGTTATGTGATTAAAGTTAACGTAGGTACCAATTGCGTTACCATTTACAATAAGAAAGGAAAAGCGGTAAAATCCATGACCTGTTCCCCAGGTAAGGCGACACCGATTGGAACTTTCTATACACCGGTGAAATATCGCTGGCATGAGATGGTCGGTAATTGCTATGCACAATACTGCACCCGAATTACCCAAGGATTTTTATTCCATTCCGTATGGTATTATCGGAAGAATGACAAATCATCCATGTCTGTTCGTGCGTATAACTTAATGGGACAGACCGATTCGCTAGGTTGTGTCAGATTGTTATGTAAAGATGCCAAATGGATTTATGAAAATTGCGCATTGAAGACGAAGGTTGTGATTTTTAGAGGTACCAAGAAAGATGATCCACTTGGAAAACCAAAAGCACAGAAGTTAAGCTCGAAGCTTCGGACCTCGTGGGACCCAACCGATCCGGATCCGAAGAATCCATTTATCAAGAACCGCCCAACCATTCAGGCTAAGAAGACGACCTATGAATATGGCAGTTCCGTGACAGCCAAGAGTGCTGTAAAGATGAAGGATTATAAAAAGAAGAATCTGACAAATAAGAATGCGAAGATTACCATTAAAGGCAAATTAAATACGAAAAAATTAGGGAACCAGAAAGTAACCTATACAGTTCGTGATAAACGAGGATATACCAGAACCAAGACCATCACTTTCAAAATTGTGGATACAAAGAAACCGATTTTATCCGGCGTATCAGCAAAACAGGGACTGCTTCCGGGACAGGAGATTCATCTGTTATCCAAGGTCACAGCAAAGATGGTGTCCGGAAAGAGCCTGACATCAAAAGTGACGGTTGCTGTGAAAAATGCGGCAGGTGAGAATGTGGTGGTAAACCAAGGGAAAGTGACATTTGATGAAGCGGGAACCTATCAGGTAACCTATAGCGTAACCGGCACCAATGGAAAGAAACAGACGAAGACAGTTTCTTATGTGGTAGATGCCCTTGTGGATGCAGAATAGAGAAGAAAAAGATATCGGAGAGAATCCGGTATCTTTTTTTGTTTCACTGCGTATAGTTTCAAAAAAGCATGGAAATTTGCGGATGGATGTAGAGCAGTGTAGAGCGGATATATTGTCCGAAAACTATAGAGATTTTATTGTGGGAGCAGAAGAAGAGAGCAGATGGACAGGGGATGTCTGTAAGCAGAGGGCAGGAGAATTGTATCAGTGCATTTATGTGCCGGAAGAATGGGCGGATCCGGTGGATTTCGGGAGATATTCTTACGATTCTATTCCAAAGTGTTACGCATTATTGGGAATGGAGGCACTAGAGCAGGCTGGGATTTTGCAGTTGCAGAACGCTCCGTATCTGGAATTGATGGGAAACGGTGTGATGCTTGGTTTTATAGATACCGGCATTCGGTACGAAGAGTCCATCTTTCGGAATCTGGATGGAAGTACAAGAGTAGCAGGAATTTGGGACCAGACGATACAGACCGGGGAACCGCCGGAAGGATTCTACTACGGAACAGAGTTTGGGGAGGAGGACCTCAATGATGCATTGGCCGGAGCAAATCCAAGGGCACAGGTCCCCAGTACGGATACCAATGGACATGGCACATTTCTTGCAAGTATTGCAGCAGGAGGGGCAGATCCGGACAGGCAATTCTTAGGAGCAGCACCGGAGACTGTCATTGGAGTGGTGAAACTAAAACCTGCAAAATCCTATCTGAAACGATTTTACCAAATAGATGAGGATGTTATATGCTATCAGGAAAATGATTTGATGCTGGGAGTGGCTTATTTGGATCAATTGGCTAGAAAACGTCAGCTTCCACTGGTGCTTTGTATAGCGCTTGGGACCAATATGGGAAGCCACGATGGAACCTCTCCTCTAGCGGGAAATCTGGAATTATTTGCCAATTTGACCAATCGAGCTCTGGTGCTGGCAGGAGGAAATGAGGCGAACCAAAGGCATCATTTTCTTGGCCGGAATGAAACGATTCGACAGGATACGGTGGCAGAAATTCGGGTCGGAGGTTTAGTCAATGGGTTTGTGGCAGAACTATGGAGCGACATTCCTAATCTAGTTTCCGTGACAGTCGAATCCCCTTCCGGAGAAAGATTTGCCTTGCCATCTTTGCGAAACCGTGAGACGGCAACACATCAATTCGTATTAGAGAGGACGGTGGTGTCGGCAAATGTGATGCTTCCTGCGGATAACACCAATAGTCAACTTATATTTTTGCGTTTTCATAATCCAACGGAAGGAAATTGGAAGTTGCATGTAATACCGCAGGTATTGGCAGACGGCATCTTTCATATCTGGCTTCCTGTGACAGAGTTTGGCACCCGGGAGGTCTATTTTCTAAAACCGGATCCGGACACGACCATTACAGAACCGGCCAATCTTATTTCCGGATTGACGGTTGGATTTTTTGATGGAGAAAAGAATAGTATTGCCATATCTTCGGGAAGAGGGTATACTAAAAGCAACCGAATCAAGCCGGACTTGGTCGCACCGGGAGTGGATGTGACCGGTCTTTCTACCACTGGACAGATTGTTTCTAGGAGTGGCTCTAGTGTGGGAGCCGGGGTTGCAGCAGGAGCAACGGCCCTTCTTATGGAGTGGTTGGTATATAGATTCAATGGCCA
Source organism: uncultured Faecalimonas sp. (assembly GCA_964450635.1). GTDB lineage: Bacteria > Bacillota > Clostridia > Lachnospirales > Lachnospiraceae > Faecalimonas. The sequence continues at coordinate 3,117 of CAYVDA010000034.1, forward strand.
GCAGCCGGAGGGGATAGAACTTCGTAATCTTTTGCTTTTGGGCGCACGGAAACGTCCGGAAGAAGAGGCACCTAATCGGGAGTGGGGCTATGGAAGGCTGGATTTGTATAACACCTTTGATGTGTTAAGACGACTATGATTGGATACGAAAGGGAGATGACGCTATGAATGAATTTTTGGAAAATTTAGGAAAGAAGATTTCGGAGACAGCAGATGTAGTTGGGAAGACGGCAGAGGATGTATTTGATAATGTATCCCAGAAGACAGGAGAGGTCATCGAAGAGCAGAAATTAAAAAGCAAGGTTCGCAGCCTGAAAAAGGAGAACCGGGCAGCTTTTCTGGAGATGGGACAGAAGTTGTATGAAGATTTTAAGGCAGGATATCTGGAGAATGTTGCGTTCGCAGATGTATGCAGAGAGATTGAAGAGCGAGATGAGACTATTTTGGAATACCAGAAGCAGATTGCGGAAGTGAAGGGATATGAATTGTGTAGTAAATGCCATGCGCATATCCGTCCGGATACGGTATATTGTCCGAAATGTGGCACAAAAGTACAGGATGAAGTAGAATTCTAATGTAAGGATTTAGATAAGAAAAGGCGGTTGTCTTTTGCGGATGCAAAATAGACAATCGCCTTTTTCTAGGTGCGACTAGCAATGCCATCGTGTTTGCACAGATCAAGGGAAAGAGAAATATTTGGCTCCATTTTTTAACTCTACATTTCTCAGAGCAGCAAGCTCACTGACGGTTACCAATTTGTATCCCCGTTTGATAAGCTTTGGTATGACTCTCTCCATGGCATCTACCGTGGATTTGTGAATGTCATGCATAAGGATGATGCTTCCGTCCTTGGCATGACTTAAAACATAGTTTTCTACGTAAGAAGCATTTCGGTATTTCCAATCCAGAGTATCTACGGACCACAGAATCAATGGTTTTTTTGCATTCTTTCGCAAGGTGTTACTGATAGAACCATAAGGTGGCCGAAGCAGGGTAGCTTTCTCGCCGGTTAGATTCTTAATCCATTTATCCGTTTTGTTGATCTGGGTCTGGATGGTCTTTTTGGAAGCATTCCCAAGGACAGGGTGGTCGTAGGAATGATTACTGCATTCGCAACCGATTTTGTTCATCTTTTTTACAACTTCCGGATACATAGAGATATTGCAACCTTGAAGAAAAAAAGTTGCCTTGGCGTCATTCTTCTTCAATGTGTTTAAGAGGCGGTTGGTATATCTTCCCGGTCCGTCATCGAAGGTTAGGGCGATGAGGGGTTGGGTTGTGGTTGCTTTCACTACCTTTGAGGCTGGACTAAGCAAGGTCTTGCCTTTTACTTTTTTATAGGCTTTGATGCAAATCTCATAGGTGGTATTCTTGGAAGCCTTGGTATAAAGGTAAGAGGTGTCCTTCTTTCCGGTTGTTTTGATCTTTTTATATTTTTTGGCTCCTTCCTTGCGCAAATAGAGATGGTAGCCATCCGCTTTCTTTACTTTTTTCCAACGTATGGTAATGCGGGTGGCCTTGGTTATTTTGGCAGGACGAATCACTGGAGCATCCAGTCTGGCTGCCGCTTGTGTCTCTATGGCCGGTGCAGTGGCACAGGCTCCGAATAGTAAGGTGAAGCAGAGTAATAAGTAAGAAAATCGTTTCATCATAACCTCCTATCTTTCCGCTATCCAAGCGCGAATCTGTTCTGCGATAATTCCAAGAAGCCGCGTTCTTGCTTCTACGCTGGCCCATCCAATGTGCGGGGTGATGAGAAGTTGCCGGCTGTCTTTGAGTGGAAGAAATGGACTCTCTTTTTTCATAGGTTCTTGTTCCAATACATCGAGTCCTGCACCTGCAATAGCACCCTGGCAAAGGGCATTTGCCAGATCCTCTTCTACCACGATTGCACCACGCCCAAGATTTAAGAAAATAGCAGAAGGCTTCATTTTCTCAAACGCCGCCCGGTTCATGAGGTGATAGGTGGCATCATTTAACGGTGCATGAACGGATACCACATCCGATTCCCGAAGCAGGGTGTCTAAGTCCACACAAGGATATGGCTGCTTCTGGTTCTGGCCGGAAGTGGAATAATAGATTACTTTGGCGCCAAAAGCCTCTGCAATGGTCGCCACGCGTTGTCCGATATTCCCCATGCCGATAATGCCGAAGGTCTTTCCGCATAATTCATGGAAATGTTCTGCAAAATGGGTGAAAATCGTATCACCCACGTAGGTTTCGGATTTGACATATTGGTCGTAGTAGGATAATTTCTCCATCAGATAAAAGAGCATGGCAAATGTATGCTGAGCAACCGATTCTGTGGAATATCCGGCTACATTCCGATAGGCAATGCCCCGGGAGGCCAGATAGTCTTTATCCAGGTTATCGGTGCCGGTGGCAGTGACACATACTAATTTCAAATGCGTCGCTTCTCCAATACTTTCTTCATTGATTTTTACTTTGTTTAATATGATAACGTCGGCATCTCGTGTTCTTTCCCGCGCTTCTTGGGGTGTGGAAAAATCATAGGTCACAACTTCGCCCAGTGCATAGAATGGGGATAAGTCCATATCATCCCCGATTGTTTTGGTATCTAAAAAAACAAGTTTCATATCCAAGTTCCTTTCTCTTAAAATCTCTTTTCATTATAAAGGGCAACCCATGGAAACGCAATGGGAACTATGGTATAATATGAGATATTTAAAAGAGAAAGAAGGACACCATTGTGATTCAAGATATTGCACCACACCAATATGATAATTCCTATTGCAATCGGAAGCCAAACCCGGAAGATTATCTCATGTTTTGTAGAAAGCCCGGAGAGATTCTGGCATGGAAGCGGGAGGATGGAATCGATTTTCCAACCTGGCAGGATTGGAAAGAAAAGGGAGAAGCGACCTATTTGTTTTCCATTGATAATAGAGGCTATTTTCTACCAAAGGGAACGATGGAGGACCCTGGTCTGGAATGGATTGCCAAGAGAGAATTGCGAACCATGGCACCAAAAGAGCAGGCATTTGCAGCTGTGACAGCCATCCAATTGCAACATTGGTACGAGAGCCGTAAATTCTGCGGAGAATGTGGGCATACTATGAAACAAGATGAAAAAGAGCGGATGCTATTTTGCCCGGTTTGCGGACAGATGGAATATCCGAAGATTTCCCCGGCTGTCATTGTGGCTGTGACCGATGGGGATCGTCTTCTTTTGACAAAATACGCAGGAGGGCCTTATCGGAAATATGCGTTGGTTGCGGGATTTGCAGAGATCGGAGAATCCATCGAAGATACCGTGCGCCGGGAAGTGATGGAAGAAGTAGGGTTGCAGGTCAAGAATCTTCGCTTCTATAAAAGTCAGCCTTGGTCTCTTTCTGAGACTTTACTTTTCGGATTTTATGCGGAGGTAGAAGGAAGCCGGGAGATTCATTTGGATGAACAGGAATTATCCGTAGGTGTCTGGATGGAGCGGGATCAGATTCCGGTTACCTATACAGGAGATAGTCTGACAAATGAAATGATTATGAGATTTAAAGAAGGAAAGGAATCGATTCTATGAAACGAGTGATGGAATATGGAAAAGATTTTTTGGCAGATGTTGTAGGTTCCATGCTGGTGGCAATTGGAATTTACAATTTCGCAGCAGCATCCGAATTTCCGGTGGCAGGGATTTCCGGCATTGCCATGCTCTTTTATTACTTTTGGAAATTGCCGATTGGTACGGTGACTATCTTGCTGAACGTACCGATTGTACTGATTTGCTATCGTTATCTGGGAAGAACATTCTTCTTAAAGTCCCTTCGGACCATGGTGATTTCTACCATTACTATGGACGTGATCGCACCGCTGTTACCGGTATATCGTGGGGATATGATCTTGTCAGCCATCTGCATGGGTGTTTTTGCAGGATTTGGCTATGCCTTTATCTATATGCGTGATACCTCAACGGGAGGTATGGATTTCGTTATGATGGCCATTCGAAAGAAACGTCCGTATATTTCCTTTGGGAAAATGATTGTGGTTCTGGATTTTACTGTGGTTATCGTCAGCGGCCTTTTGATGGGCGGAGATTTGGATAAAATGATTTATGGTATGGTTGCAACCTATATTCTCTCTGTGGTTGTAGATAAAGTCATGTATGGAATGGATGCTGGGAAGATGACCTTGATTGTTACGGAAAAAGGAGGAGAGGTTGCTGCTAAGATTGATGAATTAACCGGACGGGGTGCGACACTGTTGAAAGGTGTCGGAAGCTATACAAAAGCAGAAAAGCAGGTTGTCATGTGCGCCTGCAACAATAAGCAGATGCACATGGTACAACGCGCTGTAAAAGAAGTGGATCACGGATCTTTCATGGTAACTATGGAGTCTAATGAAGTCCGTGGTGAGGGATTTAAACCTCATTAATTAGCATAGATCTGGATGAGCTTTAGAATCATTTCTGTGGCAAGTTCCATTCCTTCTGCTGTACAATGTTCATAAGGACCGTGGAAAGCATATCCGCCGGTTCCTAAGTTCGGGCAAGGAAGCCCATGGAAACTCAAATAAGAGCCGTCTGTTCCGCCACGCACCGGAGTACATACCGGAGTGATGTCTGCGGCATGGGCGGCTTCTTTTGCACGGTCTACAAGATGCATACAATCCTTAATGATTTCATACATATTTTGGTATTCCTGGTGGATGGTCAAGGTAACCGTCCCTTCGCCCCATTTCTCATTCAGGATTTTTTCAATATGTTTTAATGTCCCTTGTCGGTTCTCAAAGGAAGCACGGTCGTGATCCCGGACTATATAGGAAAGAGTTGCACTTCCTACATCTCCCTTCATTTCAAGCAAATGATAGAAGCCCTCGTGACCTTCCGTATCCCGTGGAGTCTCGGCACCCGGAAGGAGACGGTTGATCTCCATAGCGACCAGACTGGCGTTGATCATCGTGTCTTTCCCGCTTCCCGGATGGACAGAGAAGCCTTGAATCTGGAAGGTGGCTTCGCAGGCATTGAAGGTCTCGTATTGAATCTCCCCTTCGCAGTCGCCATCTAAGGTATAAGCATAATCGGCATCAAATGCTTCTACGTCAAAACTGTGAGAGCCGGTTCCAACTTCTTCGTCCGGTGTAAAGGCAATCCGAATCGGTCCATGAGGAATCTCTTCTTTCAAAAGTCGCTCCACCATAGTCATAATCTCTGCTACGCCGGCTTTGTCATCCACACCGAGAATGGAGGTTCCGTCGGAGGTAATCAAAGTACGTCCTTTTAGAGACGGAAGATGTGGGAAATCTTTCACAGATAATACCCGTCCGCTGTCTCCCAAAGGAAAATCTTCCCCGTTATAATTTTCTGTAATAACCGGTACGATGGTATCTTTGCAAAAATCAGAGACGGTATCCAAATGTGCCAAGAATCCCAATTTGGTCTTCTCCTCATAGCCCGGGGTAGCCGGAATCTTTCCATAGACAAAACATTTCTCATCTACATAAGCATTTTCCACGCCCAATTCCCGCAATTCCTCAGCTAGCATATGGGCAAGTACAAATTGGCATTTTGAGGTCGGAACCGTGGTGCTGTTATCATCACTTGGAGTGGGAATCACCACGTATTTTAAAAGTCGTTCATAAGCTTTCATTTTTCTTGTTTCTCCTTTTTCATTCTTTGCTTCTTATTATAAGACATTTCTGCGGAAAATACAATTTTGGAACTACACAGAAGAGTAAAATCGTGATAAAATGAAAAGAACTATAAGGAATCGTGTATCTTAGGGGAGAAATACGAGAAATTACAAAGGGGATATGGTATGAATACGCATACGAGGAAGAACAAAATACAGTACCTTTTTGTAAGCATGCTTCTTATTGTCTGCCTGTTTATGCAGACATTGACAGGACTTGCTTATGAGAATAAGACCGGCGTGATTAACTATTCAGTGGTAAATATTCGGTCGGGAGCAGGAACCGGGTATGAGATTTTGACCCAATTATCGCTGGGTGCGACGGTGACCATTACCAACGAGAAAAAAGGAACAGATGGTTATATTTGGTATCAGATTCCGGTGACTGTATCAGGAACGAAGAAGAACGGATGGGTTCGGTCGGATTGTGTAGATATTCAGGAAGAGATTAAGAACGATGCGGATTTTGAAGCTTATTTGACCAAGCAAGGCTTTCCGGACAGCTATAAGACCAAATTGCGGCAGCTCCATAGCAAATATCCGGACTGGAAATTTGTGGCACAGCAGACGAATTTGAAATGGGCAGATGCACTGAAAGAAGAGAGTGTATTGGGAAGGAATTTGATTCATAATTCTTCCATTTCCTCTTGGAAGTCGACCCAGACCGGTGCCTACAATTGGGAGAATAGCACTTGGAAAGAATTGGATAGTGGCAATTGGGTTGCAGCCTCTTCGGAAATGATTGCCTATTGCATGGATCCTCGTAATTTCTTAGATGAGAATTATATTTTTCAATTTTTAAGTCAGAGATATGACAGCGCCACCCAGACGCAGACGGGATTAAAGACTATGGTTTCCGGCACCTTTTTGGCAGGAAGCTATACGGAGGATGGCAAGCAGTATCAGTATCCGGATATCTTAATGAGTGCAGGGAAGAGTTCCGGTGTCAGCCCTTATATCTTAGCATCCATGATTTTGACAGAGCAGGGGAGTCAAGGAACAGGTAATAGTATTTCCGGCACCGTAGCCGGTTACAAAGGCTATTATAATTTCTTTAATATTGGGGCATATAAGACCAGCACCATGACAGCAGTGGAGCGCGGCCTGTGGTTTGCCAAAGGTTCCGGCGTGGGCGCCACAAGCTATAACCGGCCATGGAATACCAGACAGAAATCCATTACCGGTGGGGCAAAATATTATGCCGAATCCTATGTCGATGAAGGGCAGGATACGTTGTATTTGAAGAAGTTTAACGTACAGGGGAATAACCTTTATAATCATCAATATATGACCAATGTACAGGGAGCGGCTACGGAAGGTTATACCTTATCTAAGGCATTTAGTACCTCTGCCAGAAAGACGACCTTAACCTTCCAGATTCCGGTATATAAGAGTATGCCGACGAATCCTTGCGTGAAACCAACAGGGGATGGTAGCCCGAACAATATGTTGAAGAAATTAAGTGTCAGTGGCTATAGCCTGTCGCCAAGTTTCAATATGTATACCACAAGTTATTCCTTGATCGTACCATATGAGACGAAGAGTGTGACGTTGTCTGCGACCAAGATAGACAGCAAGGCAACCATAAGCGGAACCGGCTCTGTGAACTTGAATGTAGGAACCAATAAGAAGACCATTACGGTCAAAGCGGAGAATGGAGACGTGCGAAAATATACCGTACAGATCGTTCGGGAGAAAGGTGCCGGGCAGGAGGCGGAACTTAGTAGTAGTTCTTATGTTTTAAATAAAAGCAAGAAACAGATAACCGGCATTACGACGTTTCCGGTAACTGCTTCTACGTTTCAGAAAAAGTGGAAGGTGACGGATGGGAAGATCGCGTTAAAGACAAGCGCAGGAAAGACCATCACCGGAAATGTGGGAACCGGAGCCACCTTGGTTCTCTATAACGAAAGTGGAGAGATGCAGGATACCTATCAGATTCTATTATATGGGGATACCAATGGGGATGGTATGGTAAATGCACTGGACCTTCTGCGTGTGCAGAAACAGATTCTGGGGCTTGGCAATTTGAGCGGTGTCTACAAGATAGCAGCGGATACCAGTAAGAATGGAAGGATAGACGCCCTGGATCTTCTGCAGGTACAGAAGCAGATTATAGGGAAGGGCAAGATTAAACAATAGGGGAGAGACAGATGAAGAAGTTAAGAAAAGTAGGAATTATCATAGGAATCATCAGTTTACTGATGCCAATGTGGTCAAATGGAACCTTGGCAGCAACCGGAAGTGCATCCCTCTCAGGGGGAAGTGGTATTGTGGGAGCGACAGTGACTGTCAGTGGTAGTGTAAAGGCGGCAAAAGCTATGGGAGCCGCTACGGTAACCTTGTCCTATGACCCATCCGCATTGCAATATATCAGTGGTTCTTCCGGAACCAACGGAGGATCCGGAAGTGCGATTTATGCCGGTTATGGAGACGGTACGGTGAAGAAAGTAAGTTTCACCATGAAGTTTAAGATTTTAAAAGAAGGTTCGCATCAGATTTCGGGAACGGTAGATGCCTATAATATGGATGAGGCGCAGTTAAATGTGGGAAGTGTCCGGGCTACGATTACAGGAAAAGTAGAGGAAGCTAAGAGTACCAATACCAAGTTGAAATCGTTGAAAGTGTATCCGGGAACCTTATCGCCGGCATTTTCCGAAGGGACCAAGAGTTATACCTTGCAGGTGCCGGAGGGAACCAAAGAAGTAACTGTATCGGCAGTGACAAAGAGTAGCAAGGCAACGTTCTATGTGACGGGTACCACGAATTTGAAAGAAGGAACCAATTATGCCAGCGTGGTGGTCACTGCGGAGAGCGGCAAGACAGGCAAATATGCCATTTCCATTGTGGTGCCAAAGAGTGAGAAAAAAGAGCCTGAGAAGGAAGAACCGAAAGAGGATCCAAGCAAGGAAGAGCCGAAAGAGGAGGGCGAGGAGCCTACGGGGGAGACCTTGCAGGTAGAGATTGATGGGCGCACCTATACTTTGCGGGAAAATTTTACAAAAGAAGAATTGCCGGCACAGTTTGCAGAGGCAAGTCTGACCTATCAGAATACAGAAGTGTTGGGAGCAAAGAGTGACGCTTATGGATTACAGCTTTTATATCTGGAAGAGGAAGAAGGAGGGAAAGCCTTTTTCCTCTATCAGGAAGATACCTTCTATCCGTTTGTAGCTTTACAGATCTCTGACAAGAAGACTATTGTACCGGTACCTGTTGCAGATACCGATCAGGTTCTTTCGGCGGAGAATCGGAAAGATTTGATTTTGGAAGAGGCAACGCTAGAGGCTTGGAATACAACAGACAAGGAATGTTACATTTTCCCGGCTGTGGGAGAAGATGGGGTACGCCGCTATTATCGTTATGATGTGGAGGACGGAACCTATCAGCGTTATTTTGAGACGGAGACAGAGACATATGGCGAGGCAGACAAGGAGAAGAAAGTGATTCCGTCGGATCTGCTTCCGGAAGAATGGACGCCATATTATGATTACATTCTTTTGGTTGCTTTTGGTGTTTTGTTAATTTTGTTGGTATTAGTTGTGGCATTTGGCATCAATGCAGACAAACGAAGAAGAAAGAAATTAAAATGGCTCAAAAGCAGAAAGGAAGAGATGGAATGACAACAACGGAGATTTTAAAGACGGTAGATCATACCCTGTTAAAACAGACTGCAACTTGGGAGGAGATTCAGGCGATTTGCGATGACGGGATGCAATATGGTACAGCATCTGTCTGCATTCCGCCAAATTTTGTAAAACAAGCCAAGGCATATGTCATGGACCGACTTGCAATCTGTACAGTCATTGGTTTTCCCAATGGATATCAGACGACAGCTGTGAAAATCTATGAGACAAAAGATGCGGTGGCAAATGGTGCGGATGAGATCGATATGGTGATTGCTCTTGGTATGGTAAAAGAAGGAAAATATAAGGAGATTGAAGCAGAGATCCGAGCAGTGAAGGAAGCTTGCCAGGGGAGATTGCTGAAAGTGATTATTGAGACGTGTCTTTTGACGGAAGAAGAGAAGATTGCCATGTGTAAGGTGGTTTCTGATTCTGGCGCAGATTATATCAAGACTTCTACCGGATTTTCTACAGCCGGAGCAACCAGAGAAGATATCAAACTCTTCCGGGAACATGTTGCGCCACATGTGAAGATGAAAGCGGCAGGTGGAATCTCCAGCATGGAAGATGCAGAGGCTTTTCTGGAACTTGGAGCAAGTCGATTAGGAACCAGCCGGATTGTCAAGTTGGTAAAAGAGATGGAATCATAAGAAAGAGCAGAAAATAGGAGGAGCCAGAGATGGAGCAAAAACAGAGCTATACACCCCATATCAATGCAGAACCAAAAGATTTTGCGAAAACGGTATTAATGCCGGGAGATCCCCTGCGTTCGAAATTTATTGCGGAACATTTTCTTAAGGACGCCAGATTGATTAATAACGTCCGTGGTATCCAAGGGTATACCGGGACCTGGAAAGGGAAAGAAGTGACCGTAATGGCAAGCGGAATGGGAATGCCATCCATCGGCATCTATTCCTATGAATTATATCATTTCTTCGGTGTGGAGAATATTATGAGAATCGGATCTGCAGGTTCTATGCAAAAGCAGGTTCATGTCCGGGATATCGTTTTTGGACAGGGAGCATGCACCAATTCTAATTATGCCGGCCAATATGGGCTGGTGGGAACTTTTGCACCGATTTGTGATTATGGATTATTGAAAACAGCGATCGAAGAGGCGGAGGCAATCGGGGCCGATTACCATGTGGGGAATCTTCTTTCTTCCGACACCTTCTATAGCGATAATGCCAAGGAAAATGAACAATGGCAGAAGATGGGTGTTATGGCGGTGGAGATGGAAGCGGCAGCTCTGTATATGAATGCAGCAAGAGCCGGCAAGAAAGCCTTGGCTATGTGCACGATTTCGGATCATTTGTTGACAGGAGAGGCAACCAGTGCTGAAGAGAGACAGAATTCTTTTACCCAGATGATGGAAATTGCATTGAATACAGCGATTAGGATGTGAGAATATGAAACGTGTGTTTTTGATGGTATTAGATAGTTGCGGGATAGGTGCCTTGCCGGATGCAGACGCGTTCGGAGATGCGGGGACCCATACCTTACGAAGCTGTTATGAGACCGGGAAGCTTCAAGTGCCAAATATGTGTAAACTGGGGCTCGGACAGATTGAAGGAGTGGAATTTTTGAAACATTCTACCGAGAAGTTACAGGGCGCTTATGGTCGTATGGCGGAGGAATCCAAAGGAAAAGATACCACCATCGGACATTGGGAGATGGCAGGTTTGATTTCCCCGAAACCATTTCCGACCTATCCGGATGGCTTTCCAAGAGAACTAATTGAAGAATTTTCCAGACGAACCGGCCGGGATATCATCTGTAACAAACCTTATTCCGGCACCGAGGTGATTAAAGCCTATGGAGATGAGCATGTCAGAACCGGTGCATTGATTGTCTATACCTCCGCAGATAGCGTTTTTCAGGTGGCAGCCCATGAGGAGGTAGTACCGGTGGAGACCTTGTATGAATATTGCAGGATTGCCAGAGAGATGTTGGTGGGAGAACATGCGGTAGGTCGCGTTATTGCCAGACCGTTCGTAGGGGAATCCGGTTCCTATGTACGAACCGCCAATCGACATGATTTTTCTCTGGAACCAACAGGAAGAACCATGCTGGATGCTGTGAAAGAGGCAGGAAAAGACGTGATCGCTGTGGGAAAGATTACAGATATTTTTGCCAAACGTGGGATAACGGAGAGCATTTATACGCATAGCAACGAGGAAGGGATGGAAGTGACGCAGGGGTTATTAGAGCGAGAGTTTGAGGGCCTATGTTTTGTGAATCTGGTAGATTTTGATATGCTCTATGGACATCGCAATAACCGGGAAGGGTATACCAATGCGTTACATGTGTTTGATAAATGGTTGGAGGGTGCACTGCCATTCTTACAACCGGAGGATGTGCTAATCTTAACTGCAGACCATGGCTGCGATCCGGGAGACATCAGTACGGATCATACTAGAGAGTATGTGCCGATTCTGGTGACCGGCAGAGAGATACAACCGGTTTCTTTGGGAACACGGGAGACCTTTGCAGATGTAGCAGCTACGGTTTGTGAGATGCTGGATGTACCGTATGAAACGAAAGGATGCAGTTTTGCAAAAGAGGTATTGCTATGATGGATTGGATGAGAAAAGCAGAAGAGGCCATGAAACAGGCGTATGCTCCTTATTCTCATTTTCAAGTGGGAGCAGCTCTGTTATGTGAAGACGGAACAGTTTATACGGGATGCAATATAGAAAATGCCAGTTATGGAGCAACCAATTGTGCGGAACGAACCGCATTTTTCAAGGCAGTAAGCGAAGGGAAGCGGAGATTCTCCGGCCTTGCCATATGCGGCGGCCTAGAAGGCAAGCTGGAGTCAGCTACTCCGCCTTGCGGAATCTGTTTGCAGGTCATTCGGGAGTTTTGCCCGGATACCTTTCCCATTTACCTCTTAGAATCAGAAAGGGTAAAGGAGTATAGGCTGAAAGACTTATTGCCCTTGGGATTTACCACAGAATCGATGAAAAAGTAAAAGGAGGATTATGAGAAATGAATGTTTATGAGATAAAGAATGATTTTTTAACAGTGAAGGTAGAAGATTTGGGTGCCCAGTTGCTTTCTATTCGTGGAAAAGACGGGACGGAATATCTGTGGCAGGGCGATCCGGCTTACTGGGAAGACCGGTCTCCGATTCTGTTTCCTTACATTGCACGAATGACAGATAAGAAATATCAGCTGTTTGGCAAAACATATGAGATGGATATTCATGGATTTGCAAAAGATACGGTCTTTACAGTGGTAGAGCAGACTGCAGACAAACTGACATTTCGCATGCAGTCTGATGAAACGACATATGCCCAGTATCCATATACGTTTACTTTTGATGTTATGTATACATTGGAAGAAAACCAGCTTCGGATGGATTACCGGGTAGAAAATCAGGATGAGAAGACCATGTATTTTGGAATTGGCGGCCATCCGGGAATCAACGTTCCGTTTGCAGAAGGCACCGAATTCGAGGACTATGAGCTGGTCTTTGATGAAGAAACACAAGCGAATCGGATTGGAATGTCTGACGATTGTTTTGTGACGGGAGAGGAGCTTGCTTACCCACTTTTGGAGAAGAAACGTCTGCCATTGCAACATAACTTATTCGATCATGATGCAATTATTTTCAAAGATATGCCGAAAGGAATCTCCATTCGGTCTGATAAGACACAGAAAATGGTACATGTAACTTATCCGGATGTAACATATCTGGGATTGTGGCATGCGGTTGAAACCGATGCGCCATATGTCTGCATTGAGCCATGGAGTTCTCTGCCATCCAGAAAAGGGATTGTGGAGGATCTGGCAACACAGCCAAGTATTGTATCTTTAGAAAGCGGACGGGAATACCGTAGTCGGATTGGAATTACGGTGCAGGAGTAAGTGAAAAAGACAGTAGATACGGGGACTTTTGAGGTGTTCCCAACATCTACTGTCTTTTTTATTCTTCAAATAAATATTCCAAAAATGGTTGCAGTGCTTCAATCCGCTCGGTTTTATTCGGAATTGCAAGTGCTAACTCTTTTGGCGGTTCTTCATAGATACTTGCGATTTTCTCGCATTTGGAAATGTCCAAGAGAACCGGAACCGGCTCTTTCATCTCCTCTGGTTTGTGGCAATCGGTAAATGCCAGGTCGCTAGCTTCAAAATGCTCCTCATAGTAAGCCTGACGCTGTACCAGAATATCGCGGTCAATGTAGAGAAAATAAGGTTCTAACTTCTCTACTTGGTCCTCTGTAAGCACATCTCGCAGGTCATGGAACATGCTACGATATTCAAAATCTAACATGGTAGCCAGATCTGCCACCATAAAATCAATAACACCGGCACCGGTCTGGGCATTTATAGCCTGAAGGCTATCATAATTCATATTCACGCCATTCTCTGTGTCCACAGAATAAGCCAGATTGGTATTCATATCCACGATGTATTCAGAAGGATCTAACCCTTTTAGTTCCACATAATCATTACTCAATTCATTCGCCCGCTCGTAAGCAGTCTGGGAATAAGTGTTCAATACGATACCACTTACTACGGTCTCAGGCTTGGTCACAGCCTGATAGATTGACACACCTATGATAATAGCGATAAACAGCGGAATCATCACGTGCCATTTATGATAATCCCAAAAATATTCCAATCGTTGCTTGAACGGTCCGTTCTTCACGGCATCCCGCTCTGCTTTAAATTCATCCATTGCAGCCATTGTTGTATTCACATCCTTTGTCTTTAATTTAGTAGTCCCAATAAGAGGGAGTATAACATAGAATACTAGGGAAATACAATTAAAAAAGTATAAAAACTATTTTTCTATAAAAACTATTTTTCAGAGGGAATGGTTTTACTTTCATAGTCCTGGCTAGATGTTGATTCTGGGGAAGAGTTGTTGTACAATCTATAGAAGAAAGACAGATGGAGGAATGACAGATGATTAAGATGATAGTCAGTGATCTGGATGGTACACTGGTTCCAAAAGGAACCCAGGAGATGAATCCGAAGATGTATGAACTGATTCGTGAGATGAAGGAAAAAGGAATCTTATTTGTCTCTGCCAGCGGACGGCAGATCAAAAGCCAGCGACTATTGTTTGCACCGGTAGCAGAGGAGATTTCCTATATTGCAGAAAATGGAGCGCTATGTTTTCATGAAGGGAAATGCATTCATCAGACCCAGATGAAGCCGGAGACGGTAGAGAAGATTTTTCGGGTGTTAGAAAAGATGCCGACCTGCAAGGCACAGATTTCCTGTCCAAGGGGCTGCTATGTAAAAAGCGGGGATCCGGCGTATCTGCACCATGTGCGGGATGTACTCAATTATGAGACCTTTGTCACAGATGATTTTCATCATTTACCGGAACCTGTGATTAAGATCGCGGTATTAGACAATGAGGATTTTGAGACCTCCCTTCATACTCTGCAGGCTATGACTTTTGAAGATATGACTGTAGAGCCGGTAGGGAATAACTGGATTGATTTTATTCCGACCTATTCCAACAAAGGAACGGCTTTGCAGGCTTTGCTAGAGAGATTACAGATTCGCCCAGAGGAATGTGTGGCGTTTGGAGATTATCAGAATGATATTCAGATGTTGCAGGTGGCGGGTGTTAGTTATGCCATGGAAGATGGGACAGAAGGAGCCAAGGCGGCGGCTGATTTTCTGACCAAAGATGTGGCACAGACCATACGGGAATTATTAGATCAGAGATAGGAACTTTTTAGAAAGATAGGCATATTCTAACAGGAGAAGCAAAAAGGAGTTAGAATATGCCTGTTTCAATCATGTTGGATGCGGGTCACGGTGGACGGGACCCGGGAGCCGTCTACAATGGACGGCAAGAAAAAGAGGATACTTTGCGCTTGACCCTGTTGGTGGGAGAGCTGTTGCAAGAGCAAGGAGTGGATGTGGAATATACCAGAACGACGGATGTCTACGAATCTCCTTATCAGAAAGCAAGAGAAGCAAATGAGGCGGATGTAGACTATTTCTTATCTATTCATCGGAATTCTTTTCCGGCAGACAATCAGGTATCCGGTGTACTGGCATTGGTTTACCAAAAAGAGGGAATGAAGTACGAGATGGCACAAGAAATCGTGGAGCAACTAGAGACCGTCGGATTTGTAGATTTAGGTGTGGACGCCAGACCGGATCTGGTCGTTTTACAGCGAACCCGAATGCCGGCAATCCTGCTAGAAATTGGATTTATCAATTCCGATACAGATAATCTTCTATTTGATCAGAATTTTGAAGCGATTGCAAGAGCGATTGCTGACGGTGTGTTAGATACCTTGCGACGCAATGGACAATTGCCGGAAGTGACACCGATTCCACTACGATATGCAGTACAGACGGGAGCATTTCGAAATCAAATGTATGCTGAGCGGTTATTAGAGGAATTAAAAGAGCAGAATTTTCCGGCAGAGATTCGAGAGAATGATGGCTACTACCGAGTCATCGTTGGGAATGATTTAGAGCTTTCAGATGCGATTTCTATGGAACAACAGTTAAGACGTGCTGGATATCAGACGGTTATCATTACAATCTGACAGATTTATAGGGACATAGAAAAAGGCAACTTTCCCACTAAACGTGAGAAGTTGCCTCTTTCCGATTCTTCCGACAATAAACCAATGGATAGAAGATGGCGATGGTGACAAATCCACCAATGACATCCACTACCGAATGTTGTTTCAAAAACATGGTTGAAAGTACAATCAGGATGGCAAGAACCACCGAACCAATCTGAATCCACCGATGCTTCTTCAAATGCTTACTTTTTACCACTGCAATGGCAACAGCCAGGGAGTTATATACGTGAATACTTGGAAATACGTTGGTTGCCGTATCTGTCTTCCACAGAGTCTTACAGAGCTCCACAAACAGGTTATCCCGTTCAAAACTGGTTGGCCGAAGGGCTAGCCCGTTAGGATATACAGTAGAAATAATCAAAAATAAAGTCATGCCGCAAATGAGCAGCGCTGTCAGCTGGTAAAATTCCTGCTTATCCTTTAAAAAGAAATAAAAGACAAAACCAGCAATAAAAACGAACCATAACAAGTAAGGTACGATAAAATATTCAATAAATGGAATCTTATCATCCAAAGCAATATGAATCAGATGAAATTCGTCAGTCACGGTCTTTTCCAGATAGATAAACCACGGAAAATAAATCAGCCCATATAAAATCGGCCATCCATGACGGTATCTTTTGAAAAATGCTTTCATGGTTGTACAATCCTTTCATAATTTGATGGGGAAAGTTTCTCCACAATCCTTGTGATTATATCACGAAAGGAAGAAGTCTACAACCAAGATTCCTTTGAAATCTTAAAAATTATAAGGATTGTGAAGTGAAAAGTTTATTTCCACTTTGATAGAGACTAAGTGGATTTTAGTC
>CAYVDA010000035.1:0-19401 GCA_964450635.1 uncultured Faecalimonas sp.
ATCGGATTTATGAAATTTTCTTCAAAAAACACTTGACTTTTTATTAGCAGGCTTTTATTTTTTCTTTCCTGTAAATTTCCTTTTGGGAAACTCCATGACAAACTTAAACTGTACACCGGACTTTTCTTCTCCGTCCTTTGTGTAGTGGTATTCTTCCGTACCGCTCGGAATGATATAGGCATCGTATTTCTTGCCCGCCTTGCTCGTCAGCCCCTTTAACAGTGTCTTTTTCCCGGCAAGCAGGCTTTCCACCTGTTCATCCGACAGGGCAACGCCCATGATCCGGCTTACATTCATGCCGCACTTATTCTTACAGAAAGCTCCGTATTTTCCCTTTACTACTTCTCCGCCGCAATTCGGACATTTACCAAGTACCTTCTGCTCCTGTGCAAACATCTTTTTCTGCTCGTCACTGACTTCGTGGTAGGTGTGGATTAAGTCAGATACCATTGTTTCAATATCTGCCATAAAGTCCTCACGCTCCATCTCTCCCTTTGCAACAAGGGTAAGGGCATTTTCCCAATCAGCGGTAAGTTTCGGTGACTTCACCACATCGGGAAGCACCGTAATCAGCTTCATTCCGTCCTCTGTGGGGATCATCTGCTTTTTCTCACGCTTCACGAAACCGTCCTTGACTAATTTCTCAATAATGTCTGCTCTAGTGGCAGGTGTGCCGAGTCCTTTGCGCTCCACATCGTCACTCATGTCCTCGTTTCCGGCTCGCTCCATTGCAGACAAAAGGGAATCTTCCGTAAAGTGCTTCGGCGGTGTGGTGTAATGCTCGCTGATCTTCGTCTGCACCCCGTCAAAGGTCTGCCCCTCAGAAAGCTCCGGCAGTTTCTTATCCTCCTGATCTTTATCTTCCGTTGTCTTAAAAGAACGCTTAAAGGCATCTTCAAAATCTTTCCATCCGTTTTTTAAGACTGACTTGCCGGAAGCAGCAAAGGTGTAACCACCGCAGGAAAGCTCTGCCTTTACCGTTTCATAAAGATGTTTCTCCCCTGTAGCACACAGCAGCCTGTTGGCCACAAGGGATAAAATCTTTCGCTCCGTTTCCGGCAGGGCTACAAGGTCAGCTTTTGCAATCTCCATTGTGGGGATAATAGCATGGTGATCTGTGACCTTTTTGCTGTTTAACACACTCCTAATATCCGGATTGAACATCCTATTTTCCTCAAACAGAATGGAACTGAAAATTGCTTCAATCACATTTCCGGCTGTCTGCTCCATATCATCAGACAAATACTGGCTGTCCGTTCTCGGATAGGTACACATCTTTTTTTCATAAAGGCTCTGGGTGTACTCCAAAGTCTGCTTTGCAGTAAAACCGAATAGGCGGTTGGCATCCCTCTGGAGCGTGGTAAGGTCATAGAGCTTCGGCGGTGCTACTGCTTTTTCTTCCTTTACCACAGACGTAACAAGAGCCTGTCCGTTCAGACAAGCTCCTGCCACATTTTCCGTTTCTGTTTTACTGTCAATCCTCTCTGTGACCGCATCCACGCCGCCACAGAGGATATGAGCCATAAAATACTGCTCTTTCTTGAAATTCATAATCTTTGCTTCACGCTCCACAAGCATTGCAAGGGTAGGTGTCTGTACCCTGCCCACCTTTAACACCTTGCCGCCATATAAAACGGTAAAAAGCCTTGTACCGTTGATACCCACAAGCCAGTCCGCTTCCTGTCTGCAAAGTGCAGAATGGTATAAATGCTCGTAGTCACTTCCCGGTTTTAAATTCTCAAATCCTTCTCTTATGGCACTCTCCTCCATGGAAGAAATCCATAAGCGTTTCATCGGTTTACTGCATCCCGCCTGTTCATACACCAGACGGAAGATAAGTTCTCCTTCTCGCCCTGCATCGGTGGCACACACTACCTCATCCACTCTGCTGTCATGCAAAAGACCATAAAGCACATCGTACTGCTCTTTGGTATCCTCCTTGATCTCATACTGCCAATGCTCCGGATTAACGGGAAGGCTCTCGTAAGTCCATTTCTTCCACTGATCTCCATAGCTTTCCGGTTCTGCAAGCTCAATTAAGTGTCCCACGCACCAGCTTACAAGATAGCCACCGCCCTCAAAATATCCGTCCTGTCTGTCTAAGGCTCCCAATACATCTGCTATGCTTTTCGCCACACTCGGCTTTTCTGCGATTACTAACTGCATTTATTCGTCCTCCTCATCGTCTTTCTCAAAAAAATCGTCCTCTGTGTCCTCGGTTTCGTCCTCATCTTCCAAGACTTCTTCTTCCTCGTCCTCCTCATCATCTTCATCAATAAACTGCTCTTTCTTTTTCTTGACTACCTTGAAATAGTAGCCTGCGCCGATGCCAAGAACCGCAATGATGCCAAGAACGATATAGGTTCCCATCGGATTGTCGGTCTTTGCGGGCTGTTCTTCCGGTTCCTCTGTACTTTCTTCCGTACTTTCCTCGCCATCCTCCGGCAATTCTTCTGTTTCTTCAGTACCCGTTTCTGCGTTATTGTTCGGCAGTGCGCCGTCACTTACCGGAATTGCAGACTCCAGTGCAGCGGAATTTTTCGGAAGCGTTTCGCTGTTTTCCGTTGTTGTATTTAATAAATCATTTTCGCTGATCTCTGTCAGGAAGTAGACCATTTCCTCATCCCCGTCCCTGTCGATAATCAGATAAAACACCTTATCACTTGCAGTCTGAATGGTGTAAAACTCTTTCCCTTTCTCCGACTGTTCTGCATTATTTTCTGCCTGCTCAGAAGCATCTGCTTCCTGCATGGCAGCTTTTTTCTGTTCTGCAAGACTGGTTTCCGATGTGGTATTGCCCTCA
This sequence comes from uncultured Faecalimonas sp., assembly GCA_964450635.1. GTDB lineage: Bacteria > Bacillota > Clostridia > Lachnospirales > Lachnospiraceae > Faecalimonas. The sequence goes on from CAYVDA010000035.1 coordinate 2,804, forward strand.
CTGTCCGTTTTCGTATGCTCCGTTACCTGTCCGGTTGCTGAGGAAGGCTTGGAAGCTTGCGCACTGACCGGGAGCTGTTCTGCAGGATTGCTTTCGTTACTGTCCTCCGCTTCCGGATCGGTGTAATACGGGTTGGCTGTCTTATAGACCTCCGACATATTTCCGGCATTGTCCATTGCGGAAATGGTAAAATACTGATACCCTGCATCAAACTGTTGCAGACGGATATTCAAAACGCCATTCGTAAGCTCGGTAAATTCATAACCATTCACATAGACTGCCTTGATACCGGAATCCGTATCGTGTGCCTGTATGCTTAACAGACCATCGCTGACCGCCGCATTTAAGGTTGGCTTGGTAAAATCAAAGCACTTAATGTAACGGTTATTCTCATAGGTATTGCCCTTCTGGTCTGTCACAAGCACATAGACGGTGCAGTTTTCCGAAATCTCCACATACATATCCTCTGTGATGTCCGTCCAGCTTCCGTTCTGTGCAACTTTCGCCTGTACACTTTTTACGGTAAAGTTGCCGGACTTTGCCACATCTTCAACTAAGATATGTACCTTTGTGGTATCATTGTGCCACCCTGTCGGTGTATTGATTGTGATTTTCACGTTGGGATTCACATACTCACAAAGGCTGTAATTCTCTTTGCAGACCTCACATTCCTTATCCACCGAATACTGTGAGCATTTTTCCTTACAGGTACATTCCGGTGTAGGAATGTCATTGCCGGACACCGTTGAGCTTTCCTGTTCACTTTCTTCTTCTGTTCCTGTAAACGATGTTTCTGTTTCACTCTCATTTTCTGCTGTGTCCGTATCCTGTGCCTGTACCGATACGGCATTGCCTCTGTTTGCCATAAATGCCCCAATCGGCATACAGAACAATACTGCCGATAAGATAAGGGACATGATCACCTTAACTGATAACTTTTTCTTCATTTCCTGTTCTCTCCTTTTCTTTTTGTGCTAATAACTGCAAAATCTCGTCCTCGCTGAACTTGATAAGTAATTGCAGCTTCTCGGACGAGATTTTATGCTTTTCGATAATATCCAGTTTTTCAGCTCTTTCCGCCATACGTTTTTCTTCTTCCAAGTCCTTTAACTTTGCCTGTATGGTGGCGAGCTGTTCTTTTGTCTTTGTGATTTCCTTTTCTATTCTCTGGCTTTTTGTCATAATATCTCACTTCCTCTAATTCAATCTTCCAAAACTGTAAAAGTGGCTCTGCCAGTACGGAGTGTTAATGGAAGCATATTTGATTGGATCGCCACAGTGTATCATTACCCCGTTGCCGCAGTAGATGCCTACATGACTGACTGCACCTGCTGAATTATAGGTGCCTGTGAAAAAAATAATGTCCCCCGCTTTCGCTTCGCTTGCCGATACGGGAGTACACTGGTCATAAATGCCCTGTGCGGTTGTTCGTGGCAGATTGTGTACGCCGCTGTTGGTAAATACCCAGCACACAAAACCGGAACAGTCAAAACTTGTGGACGGGGACGAACCGCCCCATACATACGGATAGCCTAAATACTTGGCTGCTTCCTCCATAAGTGCCTGTACGGTTGCATCATCATAGGAATCCGGTGGTATGGCATTTCCCGGCGCACCGCCGCCACCTCCCGGACTTTCCCCGTAAAGCGTTCCCTCGCCTACATCAAAGTAAAATAACGGATTGTAATACTCTCCGTTATACAAGCACTCAATATGCAGATGGCTTCCGGTACTGCTACCGGTGTTTCCCGTAGTTCCGATTACCGTCCCTTTGGTTATGACCTGACCTGCACTGACACTCAGGCTGTCCATGTGGGCATATTTTGTGGTGTAACCGTCTTTTTCGATGACCACATAATTCCCGTAATAGCTGTCATAAGCTGCTGTCGTGACCGTTCCGTCATGGGCTGCATAAACGGTTGTGCCTGTGGGCACCGCTATATCCACGCCCCGATGCAGTTCCTCATTTCCGGTGTTCGGGTTCTTGCGGTATCCGTAATAGCTTGAAATATAGTTATACCAGTACAGATTAAGCGGAGAAGCAAACTGCTGTAAAAGCCCGCCAGTCTCTGCATACATGGCATAAATCTCTGTCTGTTCTGCATCCATCTTTCCGGCAACAATGGTTTCCAATGGTTTGACCGTAAGCACTACCCTTAATATGCTGACTTCGTATTCCTCCTCTTCCTCGTATTCGTATTCTTCCTCTGTCTCCTCTCCTGTTACCGGATCAGTAACAGTGCGTGTGCCTGTCTTGGTTACTGTCCTTGTCCTTGTTTCCGTATCCGGTGTAAGAGTCAGCGTATACATCTCATCAAAAAGAGCCTGTACCTCGCTTTCCACTTCACTTGCGGTAAATTCCGTATGGACAGCCGATAAATACCCAATCAGTGTAAACGGATTGTGCCCGATTTCCCCCAGATTATAGGAATACTCATCATATCCCGAATAATCAGTTTCAATATTGTCAATCTCATTCTGAAGGTCAAGCTCCAGTCTGGTAAACTGCAAGTCTGTCGCATCAATCTCTGCCGGTTCGCTCAAATAGCTTGCCGCAAGCACCGTAGACTGCGTATCTGCAAACATCGCCCCACAGGACGATACCGAGGTCATAATCATAACAAGAAGCACCGCCATGATACCAACCGTTATGAGAACACCCGCATTTTTGCTTGCAATCTCCTGTAACTTCTTTGCTATGGCGGTTGCGGTATTGGCGGTCTTTGACACTGCTTCCTGTGCCGCTTTTGTGGCAGCTCCCTTCTGTCTTGCTTTCAGGTACTCCCGCTTGATACGCTGTTTCTGTAAACGCTTCTGCAATGCTTTTTTCTGCATCTGCGGGTTTTCCTCCAAGAACTTCTGGTACTGGAAGTTGACCTCTTTCTGAAACTGCTTTTTTTCCAGCTTCGCTATCTTCGCCCGCTGTCTTGCTTCCTTTCCCTTATAGTGCCTTTTTACAAAGCCAATCAGTTCCTCAGCCTTCTGCTCCGTCTTATGGGCACCTTCCACAGCAGAATTTTCCTTTTCGTTCTCGGCAATCTTGCCATGTACGAAATTTCTGCTTTCCGTCTGCATTCGCCGCATCGTAGTCTTGGAAAGGCTCTCCTGCTTAAAAGGCTTCTCCTTATCCAGCGGAACAACTACATATTTCCCTTTGCCCGTTTCCTCGTCAAAAACTCTCTGCAAGGTATATTCCCGCTTCTTGGGAAGTTTTCCTCTAGCCTTTTTGACCTTCTCTGCGGCTTTCTGCGCCTGTTTCTGTTTCTTTTTTAATTTCTCGCTTCCGGTAAACTCCGAAGCACGATCCTCCGTAAAGACCTTTCCGGCATCTTCCGTAAAAACGGTATCTTTGGCTTTTTCCCTGTGTTTATGCTCTCGCTGCACACGCTTTTTGTGGTATTTGCCCTTTTCCTGTGACTGCCTGTAAGTGTCCCTGCGGTGGTAATCCTCTTTTTCTTCCTGCCTTTTCCCGTTTTCCTCCGTCTGACCGGAATTATCCTGTCCTGAAAACGTGTTCTCGGCTTTGGTAAATGCCGCCTTTTCCTCCTGTCCCTTATCGGCACCGGACTTCTGGACATTTTGTCCAAAAGTTTCCCCATACTCCTTTTTCGCATGGCTTTTCGATGCGCCGGGCTTTTGTGAAGCTCCTGTTTTCTCCTGAAAGACATCGGAAGATCTCGGCTGAAAGTCTGAACCGCCGCCTTTTTGAAAGTCTGGACTCTCTTTCTTCTGAAATTCTTTTACAGCCTTTTTATGGGAAGCGGCACTTTTTTCTGTCTTTTTATCTGCCATTAACTCGCCTCATCTTTCTTAACTGCTTCCTCCAGCTTGGTGTTCATAATCGCATAGGTTTTGGTGTTTGTCGGATACTTGTCAACAAACGGAATAACCACGTTGTCAAACAGTATCAGACCAGAACCCGGCTCGGAATTGGTTACATGGGAAAGCTGCTTTTCAGAAAGCCCTAACTTGTCTGCAAGTATCGCCTGATCCTTTGCGTTCTGGTTTAACAGATACACAAAGTCACTGTTGCCCAAGATACCCTCGATTTCCTCTGAACGTAAGAAGTCACCCACGTTCTGGGTAAGCCCTGTCGGGATACCTCCCCACTTTCTGAAACGCTTCCAGATTTCCACAGAGTAAATAGCGGTCTGCTTTTCCTTTAACAGAAGGTGGAATTCATCACAGTAATAACGGGTGGCAATCTTACGCTCCCTGTTCTGTGATACCCTGTTCCATACCGCATCCTGTACGATCAGCATACCAAGCTCTTTTAACTGTTTTCCCAAGTCCCTGATGTCAAAACAGATGATACGGTTCTGTGAGTCCACGTTGGTACGGTGGTTAAAATAATTCTGTGAACCGCTTACATACAACACAAGGCTGTTGGCAATTCTGACCGCCTTTGCCTTTGCTTCCTTGGCAAGTTCCTTTTCCACGTTTTTCGGCTCATATTTTAAGAGTGCATTGTATAAGTCCTCAAGGATAGGCATATTCTCCGGCACAGGGTTTTCAAAATAGGTATCGTAAATATGACGGATACATTCGTCAATGATACCCTTCTCATCATTCTCCAGACCGTCCTTTCCTCCGGCAATCAGGTCACACAGGGTAATGAGAAAGTCACTCTTTAATTTCAGAGCTTCTTTGTCCCCTTTGTGGGATAACTGAATATCCATCGGGTTCAGATAATCTTTGGAGTCTGTAGCAAGCCTTATGACCTGTCCCTTTAGTGCCTGTACCAACGGGAAATACTCTCCCTCCGGATCACAGATAATAATGTCATCCCTTGTCATAAGGAAACAGGATAAAATCTCTCTCTTTGCGCTGAAGGACTTACCGGAACCCGGTGTTCCGAGTATGACACCGTTTGGTGTACGGAGCCTTTTGCGGTCTGCCATAATCATGTTATTTGAAAGGGCATTTAATCCGTAATAAATCGCCGGAGCAGGCATGAACAGCTCCTGTGTGCAGAACGGAACTAAAATAGCAGTACTTTTGGTTGTCAGTACTCTCTCAATTCCGGTATCGTTGCAGCCAATCGGTGCAGATGCCATAAGCCCCTGCTCCTGTAAATACTGCAAGCATCGTAAGTTGCAGTTTGCCTGCTGGATAATGCCGGAGACCCTCTGCGTGATGTTCTCAAGCTCCCTTTTTGTCTTTCCGTAACAGGTAATCAGGAAGGTCATTTTAACAATCTTCTGATTACTCGTATTCAGATCGTCTAAAAGCTCTAAGGTATCCTTTTCATAAGTGATGATGTCCGTAGGAAGAATATCCATATCGTAACCGCTGCGGACAGCCTTTTTCTGCTCCTCAATCTTCATTTTCTGAATGTTCGTCAAAGCTCCCTTTAACATCTTGATTGCCTTGACCGGATCCATCGTCTGCATGTGCATGGTAATGGTAAGGTTATCATCAATGTCAAGGAGCTTCTTTAACAGCTCGTCATTAAATCTCGGTGCGATAATATCCAGATAGTGAACACTTCCGTACATACTGCCGGACTTAAATCTGCTCGGATACCTAAAGTCAAACCCCGGCGGTGCAATATAGTCCTTGACTGACTTGCCGGACTCTGACAGTTCCTTAAATGAAAAACGGAAAGGCTCCATCGTTCCCTGATTGAAATATTCATGCAGGATACGAAGTCTTTCCTTTCCGTCAAGTGACCTGGCATTCGTGCCGATGTTATTTAAGTTTCGGATAACATCTTTCTCAATATTATTCAGTTTGTTTTTGGCTTCCTTGTATCCGGTGCTTTCCACACCGAAAATGAGATACTTGGACTTAATGATACCGTTATTTCCCTTTGCTGACTGATGCTTCAACATCTGAGTGTATTCCTCACGAATATCGTCAAAATCATCATCCTGCAAAGATATGTCAAACTGCTCCGCAAGTGCCTGTTCATTGACCTGCCTGTTGAATAAGAACAGTTCAAACTTAATGGACGGATCAAAGTAATTGATGAGCTTGCTGTACTCCTCTAAAATATCTCCCTGGTCTTCTACTTCCAGAAGGTCATAGTTGATGTCGTAAAACTCCACCATCTTCGTGTAAAAATTATGTGTTACCTGACAGATACCATCACGAAACATCTTTTTGAAGGTAATGGTTTTCTGTGCAGTATCCGGCTTTGCCTGTTCCTTCCCGTTTCCGGCAAGGATACATCTAAGCTCCACTAACCGTTTCTTTTCCGAAAATGTAAGTCCGGCTCTGCTTGCTGCCTGCTTATTTTCCGGCATTCTGCGGTTTCCGGCTTGCGCCTTTTGCTGAGGATTTTTTGAAAGCCTTTTCTTCAAGGTAGCGCACCTCCTTCTTTATTTTTTCTCTTTCCTCCAACTGCTCATAGAGGTTTTCCGATTTATAAGGACGTATCCCCGGTGTAAGTATCTTCTGCCGTATCATAAAGTACAGAAGTTTTTCTGCCGGAAACCCGTCCCTTTCATACATTGCCAAAAAGAAAAATGGCAGCATCACTCCCACCATGATCAGGGCTGCCGCCTGTGTTCCTAAAACTCCCTTTGTAAGAAAATACAAAGGAACTCCGGTAATGGCAGCTCCGCTAAAACAGATGATCTGTCTTTTGGTTAGGTTTAATGCTACTTTCGTTTTGATGCCACTCAGGTCTTTTGGCACTGGTACTGATATTGCCATAGTCTGCTCCTTTCGTGTGCATACCCATATATGGGCAACACCCACCATGAATTAGTGGGCGTTAAAAATTGATTTTGATAAGGAACCTGTCTTGAATAAGCTGAAGCATAAGATTACGGTATAGGCTGCCACAGACCATAAGGCACTGTGAAGATTGCCTGCGACTGCCACGCTTGCCACAAGCACAGCATAGATTGCCACACATACCATAATGAAAAATCCCTGAAATGCCAAAGCGATAAGTCCCTTTAGATAGTTGGTTCCGACTGTTCCCCATTCCCTGTTGGTTACGGTTGCCGCCGGAATTGGTGCTACTGATACATAAAGGTATATTTCAATCATACGTCCGTATAAAATGACGGTGATAAGGACGGACATGATTTTCATACACAGGCTGATGATCATGGTTTCCATTCCAAGTCCTATCAGCTCCCCGATACCCATGCTGTCAATCTGGCTGTTGAACATGGAAGTAAGCGTAGCCTGCACATCCAGACTCGTTGAGCCGGATATGGAAGCTGCCGCCTGTGTCACTACATGACTTCCCACGTCAAAGACCGCCATGACAATATCAAAGGTCTTAGAAAGTAAGCTGACAGCGATACAAGCCTTGAATAAAAAACGGAAAAACAGGCTCGTATCAAAGTCGTGCATGTTGTTTTTGTCGATAACCATTGTGATCAGCTCATAGACCAGCACAAAGCTGATAATCATTCCCGCTATGGGGACAATGACATTTTCCGATAACGTCTGCACCATGCTGAAAATACCGGAGTTCCATGAGCTGGGTGTCTTGCTGACCTCCCCTGCAATCGTGCCTACCTTGTCATTCACATCGGTAAACATGGTTTCAAGGTTGGACAGCACCCACCCTTGCAGCATTTCCTTTATGAAATCAGTGATCTTGTCAATGATTCCACCCATGAAGGACTATCTCTTATGAGAACAATGTGGAGAGCTGTGGAATCACCGTCTGTGCCACAATGATAATGCCACCGCCGGACATAAGCTGCTTGATACCCTGTGACTTTGCTCCGGGATTGTCGTTACCGTAACCTTCCAGAAGGTTGATAACACCCCATACACCTACACCTGCTCCGATTGCTGTTACTACGGTCTTTAATCCTGTTACTGCTGTTGTAAAAAATGACATTTTAGTTTACCTCTTTCTTTCCTTAAATTTGATTTGTTTTGGAAAGAGTTTTTTGTGTCTAATGCCCCGTCCTGTGATAAAATAAAGACAGGGCATTCCTTTAGGATTACCCTGACGGGCATCCGATACCTTCAAGTTTGCCGACTGCGGTATCGGGTGCTTTCTTTTTCCTAAAGTACATTCAAAACTCCGTTTCCACTTTTGGACATTTTGTCCAGAAGTTGTGTTACGATATGCCAGCTCAATTCCGCTATCGCTCCATTTCTCTGTGGCTGAACGCCATATACAGATAATTGCAGTTCTGCGTGTCTGCAAGTAAACTTGCACACTTGTCCTGCATTATCTGTGCATATCGTTTTTGTTCCATATTCAGTTTTATGCTGCGATTTCCCCGACATCTTCCACCTCATCAACGGTATCGTTGTTCCTGATCTTTGCATGGTACAGGTTCTTTACATATTTTTCGATGTCAAAGGCATTCTTCTCGTCATAGTCAGAAAGCAAGTGGTACTGCTTATGCTTTGTTATATCAAACTTGTTGGAGAAAAATGGTCTTACTCCCCTAAGCTGCATAATGCACTTGCCGCCATCCATGACTGCAATCTCGTCCTGACTCATAAGCTCTTTTCCGGTCTTTTGGTAATTCAGACCGTAGGACTGGCTCGTACCCCTCGTATCCGAGGTATTATAAAGGTCAATGGTTTCTTTACCCAAAACTTCTGCCAGCTCTTTGAGCGTGGTCTTTTCCTTCCCACCGAGGAATAGTGTGGTATCACAGTTGCCTTCAATGGTATCGGCATTGTCCTTATAAATCGCTTTAAGCTGTGACTTTGACTGCAAAATAATAGAAGCTGAAATTTCCCGGCTACGGATTGTAGCAATCAGCTTCTCAAACTTTGGTATCTGCCCGATGTTCGCAAACTCATCTAATAAGCAGCGCACATGAATCGGCAGCCTTCCGTTATACACATCATCTGCCCTGTCACAGAGCAGGTTAAAGAGCTGCGTATACATGATTGACACGATGAAATTGAATGTATCGTCTGTATCGGAGATAATAACAAACAAAGCTGTCTTTTCATCCCCTAACATATCAAGCTCCAGTTCATCATAGCTTGTCAGATCACGAAGCTCCTTAATGTCAAATGGTGCTAATCTTGCACCACAGCTAATTAAGATACTTTTAGCTGTCTTGCCCGCAGCCAGCTTGTACTTTTTGTACTGCTTTACTGCGAAATGGTCTGGTTCTCTCTCCTCAAGCTCATCGAACATCAAATCGACAGGATTCTTAAACTCCTCATCGTCCTCCCTTGCTTCACTGGCATTGATCATGTCAAGCAGGGTGGTAAAATTCTGTTCTTCCTCCACGCACTCATACCAGATATATCCGATAAGGGCTGTGTAGTACAACTTTTCGGCTTTCACCCAGAAATCTTCACCGGATTGCTGTCCCTCTCCTTTGGTGTTTAAGATAATCGTGTTTACAAGTTTCAAAATGTCCTTTTCACTCCGGATATAAGCGAAAGGATTGTAGTGCATTGATTTTTTGAAGTTAATGGTGTTCAGAACTTTTACTTTGTACCCGTTCTTTAACAGCATTTTCCCACACTCCACAAGCACCGTTCCTTTCGGATCAGTGACAACGTAGGAGCTGTGCATCTGCATCAGGTTGGGTTTCACAAAAAAGCGAGTCTTGCCGGAACCGGAACCGCCGATAACAAGAATGTTTTTATTTCTTGCATACTTCGGCTGCTTTGGTCTGCCCGACATCATCAGCCTTTCCGTTTCTGTCAGTAAGACATTGTTCTCAAAGACCGGATCGACATAAGGCTCTATATCCTTTGCATTTCCCCACCTTGCGGAACCGTACTCTACACCCTGCCTAAATTTCTTGGCATTCTTGGCTTTGAAATACACCACAAGACGGAGCGCAACGCCGCCCGCAATACCGATCAGTAAATCTTTCGGTGAAAAGCTTGGCAACGGATTGGAAAACAAATCATTCAATCCGTTCATGGCTGCCATCATCTTATCGGAAGCATTGATTCCCGGCGATACACGCCACAGCCACGCTATCTTGTCACAAAAATACCCTGCAAGAATGTACGGGAGATTCATAAAAATGAGCTTCTTTTTATCCACGCCTGCGGTCTTAGCCTTCAGCGTTTCGGGAATGGCTTTTAAGTCTTTGGCAATACCGTCTAGAATCTTACTCATAGCGACTGCCCCCTGTCTTTCTGGTGTTCCCTTGCTCTTTCCCTGTTCTTGTCCTTTCCAAGAAGCTCCCTGAACTCTGCCAGCTTCTCCCTTACGGATACTCTGCCACGTTTCTTCTCATTAACTTTCACAAATTCCTTAAATGCCTGTGTGATTACATCGGCATCCTTGCCCTTGAAAAATACCATATACTTCGGAGGTTCCACCGTCTTATCCTTTTTCACAGCAAAGTCAACATTGTATTTCCTTGCCACTCTTTCAAAGGACTTGATGTTGTTATCCGTAACCTCAATACTCGAAGCTCCCATACCCTGACCTACCAGCTTTTTCACTGACATTTTCCCATGCGTTGCCTGTTTCCCGGATTTCCGGTGCTCCAGATACATCTTCATGGCTTTTTTCAGTACATCGGCAGTCAGCCTTGAGGACTTGAAAACAAGGGCAATCGTTTTCTGTGTAACTTCCTCCTGCATGGTTTTCCTCCTTGATTTTTTGTAGCTGTAATTCCGCTATGGTGGAACATACAGCCTGTGCAGTAAATACTTCATAAGCTCTCCTTTCCACTTCTGGACATTTTGTCCAAAAGTTCCGTAAACGCAAAAAGGGCAGCTACAAACCATTACGGTCTATAACTGCCTTTACGCTGTAATGTAATAATACTGACTATCTTAATTTATAATAGTGATTATAAAGATATTCTGAGAAAAAAATGGGATCTGTAGGTATACCTAATTTTTCTCCTTGCAAATTTCTTTCGTCACGTTCTTTTTCAAATCTGTTTGTATCGTTTGGAAGTATATCCAATAAATATTTGTACACATCAACATCACAATGTTTCATTGTTCTTTGGCTAAAAGGATTAATGCAGAATATACTACAATAATTTTCTAGCTTCCATGAATCAAATTCATAAACGATTCGTTTATGTCCCTCGACTATATTGGTTAGTAAAACAACATCGACTTTGTCAAATTCAGAATGTTTGATCTCATTTTTCTTCTTGTCAAAAAACTTTCCTGAAAATTGATCTGTAAAAATCCCTGAAAATGGATTGTATAAATATCCCCAATAATTATCCATTTGTTGTGAAGGAACTGACAACGCCAATACATTTATAGAATTAGGTTCATACGTAAATTTAGTTTGACCTGACCTTAAATATTCTATAACCTTGTTATCATCTATTTTGGTCTGTTCATATGCAGTATACTTTCCCTGTGAATTATTGATTATTGCTTGAGAAATATCACGATTAATTTTTCTTACCTCTTCATCTTGAATATCTTTTCTTTCAAAACTGCGAAAAGGTATCGTAATATTAAGTATAGATTCGTCTGTCTTCTTTACCTGATTAGGGGTTTTCACTTCAATATTAAACGTATACCCATCCTTCACAATTTGTATGTCAACATCCGAATTATTCTTTTCATTTTTTGTATGTAATTGCTTATCAATTTCAAAACTGTAGTTCCTTCTAATTGCATAAAGCCAAAAAACCATTTCTGATATACCTTGAAGACATTTATCTCTATTATATGAACCACGCAACTGTAACTTATTACAGAATTTTTCTACACTTTTAGCGGTTGTGAGAATCCCTCCTTCATATAATATCGAAATAGAATTCCAAAACAGATTATAATAATGATCTGGCATATGTTCTAAAATAACATGCTCATTTTGTGTTACTAAATAGCTATATATTTTATTTTGAATTTGTTCTTCAGTAATAATAATCACCTCTCTTTTCCCCGTAGCATCACATAATAGAAAAAATACTGCATAGCTCCGCATACATCTTTCCATCTTCAAATTTAACATCATCAAGCAATAATGCCTGGAATAACACTTCCTTGACACTCTCTAAATTTACCATGGAAAGCTCCGCTTCTGAAAGTCCCTCCAGTTCTATATTTTCCAAAGCCACCGTTTTTCTTGCGGACAGGCAGCATGTATATAAAGCCATGATATATCTGTCAGACATCACAAAGGCATAGGTGTCCTTGCCTTTATAATTATATCGGCACTTTTCCAATTCTTCCGTAGATATGGTAAAGAAACATCTGACTGTTTCCAGATACACTTTTCCCTCATAGTCCGGCTTATATTTCTTTGCCAGCCGCTTAATCGTTGCAAAAATATTATTTCTCTCATAGGTCAGTCTGGTTCTCTTAAAAACTGCCTTTTTCCCTCGCATATCCATGTAAACATTGTTCCCTATAGTTTTTCCAGCGAATGGTTCATACTCACCGATCCGCAACAGATAAGAAAGCACCTGCAAAAGCTTTTCCTTTGAAGTAATTTCATTATAGCTGTAATCGCCAAATCCTAACTGTTCAAACTGTAAGGGTGTGCTTCCCTTTTTAATCTCCCGTTCCATTACCCTGTCCACATCTCTCATTGACTCCATATATCTTTTTGCTCCTTCCTTCTGACAATAAAAGAGCAGCCATGTTCTGACTGCCCCACCTTTGGACAAAATGTCCAGAAGTTCTATATTTCCACTTTTGGACTTTTTGTCCAGAAGTGTCCTGTTACAATACTGATAAGCTCTCCTGCAATGCCAATTATCTTGAAAATCAGCACTACACCGCCGATTAAACCGCCTATGATACAATTCAGAGCAAGAACACCAATGCTCCCGCTGATACTGAAATTCTTGGGTATCAGCCACAGGCACATCCGGCGGATACCAAACAGGCACCCTTCAATAATCCAATATAAAAACCAGTCAAAGCCTTCTGCTTTATTGCATACCAGATAACAGGTCAGCATCCATACCGCAATTATCACTGCCGGAACAATCACCTTAAACAATACCCTTTTCATGCCATCCACCTCCATACATATCGTGCTGTACCTCCTGTTGGTAGTAATGATTGATTGTATTTGGCGCATTGTAGAGTGCTGTTACCATATATGCCTTGATATTTGTAATCTTGGTTGTAGTATTCTTCATGCACTCCATTACATACTCCAAGTGCGAGCTGTTCAGCTTCAAGAACTTTGACTTTACCAGCTCATACGGGTAATCATCCCCACTAATTTTGACCGTCTTGTGTTTTACGCATACAACCTCACAAATCACCTCAAAAAGCTCATCATAAAGCCCTTTATCCTGCGTACTATACTTCATATAATGCTCATACTCAATATTCTCCTTAATGATTTCTATGTATGCGTTGACATCATCCATCACATCAATCGTTTCTTCGACTTTACTCTCAGATTGATTGGATTGATTGTTATAACTCAAATCAGTATAGTTAGTATTGTTATAATTAGCGTTCGGTTCTCGAACCTCTGCAAGTTCGGTTTCCGAACCTCTTGAAGTTTGATTTTCGAACTCCTGCAAGTTCGGTTTCCGAACCTCTTGAAGTTCGATTTCCGAACTTCTGGAAGTTTGATTTTCGAACCCCTTGAAGTTCGATTTCCGCACTTCTGTGGAAGCATCAGTATTTGAAGGACTCTTCGGCTGGCTTTCTGGCTCTCCGCCCACTTCCAAAGTGGCAAAGTTTTTGACATAAATAATATCCGGCTTCCCTAATCCCTGTCTTTTTTTCTCTATGAGACCAATACCTTTTTTGCTGTCAAGCTCTGCCAATACTTTTACACACTTTTCTTTTGCACAGCCTAAATCCTCCATAATATTATCAAGGGTATAATGAATATATGCCCTATTTTCATCATCAAACCATCCGTTTTTCATGGATAGTGACATTCTGTCAAGCATCAGACCATAAAGGAGCTTCGCATCACTGGATAACTCTTTGAACCGTTCGTCCTTAATCAGCAATCTCGGAACTCTGTAAAATGAAAACTGTTCTGCTTCGATACCATAGTAATAATCAAATTTCATCATGTTACCCATGTGCCTGCACCTCCTTTCTACTGTCTTTTCTTCCATTCATCCAAAAGCTGAATAATAATATTCTCTATATCTTCACTGCTGTAATCTTCAGCAAAATACCTGCTTATCTTATCCGCTTTCAGTGTAACCTTGCGTTCCTTTGGCTTTTCTTCTGTTAGAATCAGCCGCACCATTGCAAGCGTAAGCTCTCCACTTTTGCCATATTCCTTTAGCTTGCCGGATTGTACAGTACTGACATTGCAGCCCTGTTCCTCTATAATGACCTCTACCCACTGCTGCGCTTCCTCTGACAGAAAGGATATGTCCACGCCCTGTGAAAACCCTAATTTCTTTGTATCCACCATTTCAAGAAGCTCATCGGAAAGCCTTGAAAGCCAGATATAGCGCTGTACCTTTTTCGCATTCTCTCCGGCAGCTTCCCCTACTTCGTCGAGGGTATTCTTGCCCGATTTCTTTCCCTGATGCTTCATGGCTTCATACTTCATCTTATAGGCTTTTGCCTTTTCACTCGGTAAAATGTCCTCTCTCTGGATATTAGAGTCCACCATGATAATGGTTGCTTCATCATCGGAATAATTGCGGACAATAATCGGCATTTCCGTCTTCCCGGCTCTTTCTGAGCCATGCTTCCTGCGGTGTCCTGCGATCAGCTCATAGCCGCCTCCAGCTCTCGGTCTTGCAATTCCCGGAACAAGTACCCCGTAAAGTTTGATACTCTCCGTTGTTTCCTCCATCTTTTCATCGTCCAATACCTTAAATGGGTGGTCTTTGAACTCATGAAGGTCTGCTAACGGGGCATTGATAATCTGCTCTGCCCCTATTTCCTGTGCGCTGCTTCCACCGAATAAATCATCAAAACTCTCCATTTTGATTTTAGATGCGCTTCCTGTCTTTGTATTACTGCTCATTTGCAAGCACCTCCTCTGTCAAAGAATTGTAGGCAGATGCCACCTTCCCCTTTGGATCATGCTTATAAATGCTGACACCTTCCGCAGAAATCTCCGCCGCCCTTACCGAAATCGGGATAATGTTTTCAAATATCTTTACCCTGCTTCCATAGGCTTCCTTCAGCATGGAACTGATGTCCCTTGCATAATTCGTCCTGCTGTCAACCATCGTCAATAAAATGCCCTCTATCTCCAGTTTCGGGTTAATCTGACGCTTTACCTTGCCAATGGTCTTGATAAGCTGCTGTAAACCTTTAACAGGCAGATATGCTGCCTGCACAGGTATCAAAATACTATCGGCACAGGCAAAGGCATTTATGGTGATCATGCCAAGTGAAGGCATACAGTCGATTAAGATGTAATCGTAATAATACCGCACCATGCTTATGTACTCCTGCATGATACGCTCCCGACTCATGACATTCACAAGGGAAACCTCCAGACCTGAAAGCTCAATGTTGCCCGGCATAAAGTCTATTCCTTCCTCATGGTGTAAAATACCCTCCATCGGCTCAACTTCCTCGTCCTTAATTAGACTGCCCATGACCGATGCCAATGTGATCTCGATTGCGTCCGGCTCTGTGTACCCCAAACTTGCGGTAAGACTGCCCTGTGCATCAGCATCAATCAAAAGTACCTTTTTCCCCTGTTTTGCCAGTCCTATTCCTAAATTGCTTGTTGTGGTGGTCTTTCCAACTCCACCTTTCTGATTTGCGATTGCTATTACTTTACACATGATAAATTCTCCTTTGCTTTCTACTGATTTTCTTTTACGTTACTTTTTCTGACTTCCACATAAGCCCTGTGGAATTTCTTTGTACCCTTGTTCGGGTATAATTCTGAAAACTCTGTTACTTCAATCTTGGGATTTCTCTGCAAAATCTTCCCAAACCATTTAATATCATTCTTTGTTCCCATCAATCGAACTTTTAACATCAATCTGCTCCTCCAAACAGGGCATACAGTTTCCGGTTATAGGTTGCATATTCCGGATACCGGATTTGTATCGCCTGCCAAAAATACGGTGCATAGGCACAGCAGAACAATTCTTCTACCGTATACTGCCTGCACTCATTGATCTGCTCCTCTGCGTCCTTGTAATCATCCACGCTTGGTGTACTGTTGCAGTACAGATTAAAGGCCATTCTGACTACTTTGACGCTTCCGCTGGTCTGCCAGCCTTCCTGTAAACATTCTGTCTTTACACAGCCTGTCTTAAAATCATAAATGCGGTTCGCATTTCTTCTGGTATCATCACTAATGCCAAGGCAATAGCAAAGTGCCTTGTGGTACACATCCTGATACCTCACCTCTTTCAATTTCTCATAGTAGAATTTCTCATGTGCTTCGCTAATAAAAATAACATCCTGGGCTTTTTCAGCTCCTGCTCCTAACGCTGTACTATTCATGTTCATTTCCTCCACTTCATAATTTTTTGACAATAACGCAAAAAAGGACACTTCTCTAAAATTTCTTTTAGAAAAATGTCCTTATAGTACAAAATATTAACTTGAACTGACTCGATTTTAATTCATGATTATAGAAAATTTGCAAAGCGAATTTTCTATAGTATAAAATCGTTTATTTTAACCCTTTAAGACAGGTTATTTTGTCGTACTCTTGTCGTACCATACAATTTCAAAGTCCGCAAACCCGCATAAAATGGGCATTTATTTGTCCAATGACTTCATCGTCGGGAACAAGATTACATCCCTGATTGCTGGAGAATTTGTCATAAGCATAGTCATTC
>CAYVDA010000036.1:0-18374 GCA_964450635.1 uncultured Faecalimonas sp.
AAGCTTTGTCTGTATAAAGTTTTCCACAAGAGCATTTGTAGTGTGCAGCCATACCGGTTTTGGTATAGGTAGCAGCTACTGCTTTTACTGGTTTTACTGTATGTTTTGCAATTGTCTTTGGAGCATCGATCTTATCTGTACATGCTTCATCGCTATATTTGTTTTCGCATGTGTCACATACATAGTATGCTTCGTGACCTTCTGCTGTACAAGTTGCATTTTTCTTTGCTACCAATGTTGTTTTGTGTCCCAATGCTGCAATTACAAGTTCCTCTTCTGCCACTTTTGTGTTACAAGCTTCATCGCTGTAATATGTACCGCATTCGCATGCCCAGTATTCAATATTTCCAGCTGTTTCGCAAGTTGCTGCTTTGTAATCTACATGTGTCTGTGTATGTTTCTTCACTGTTACATCTGTTAATTGAGTTGTACAGTTTTCATCACTATACATTCTACCGCATTCACATGCCCAGTATTCGATGTTACCGTCTTCTGTACAAGTTGCACCATTTGCAACTTTTTTCTCTTTTGTATGTTTTTTAACAGTAATGTCAGTTACTACAGCCTCATCATTATCTGCCTCAAACAGAGTCTGGCATCTTGAACACTGCCAGTATTCGATGTTACCATCTTTTGCACATTCTTCTTCTACTTCATCATGATGTACTCTATCATGTCCAAGTGCTTCGCCAACTTCATATGTGGTTGTGCTATTTTCTCCACAGCCATCGCAGTGCTCATAGTAAGTTGCTTTCTTGGTACAGTCTGCTGCAGATGCAAGTGTTGTCTCATCCTGCAGGGTAGAAGTAAATTTGTGTTCGTGTTTGTTGATTGTCAAATCGTCAAAGTATGCAACTCCGGTTCCTTCTGTTGCAAATCCAACAGTAGCGCCTGCTGTTGCTTTGAATTTACCGGTTGTCTCTGTATAAACGTTACCGCCAACAGTCAAGCCTGCTTTGAATCCAGCTGCTGCATTTTCTGTACGAACATCATAGCTGTAATCATACCAAGCTTCTTCTAATGTTGTAGCTTCGTAAACTGTGCTGTTGCCGTTGCTCAGTTTCAATTCTCCATCGGTTCCGGATAAAAGGACACCATCGGAGTATGTAACTTTACCTGTTGATGTAACACTTTCGATAACGACATCGTCAATGTTGTAGGTTGCTCGTATCGAACTTGGCATACCTACGTTAACATCTACCATTGCACAATCTGTATCACAAGCAACCTCACCTGTATGCTGCACCCAACCTGTTGCAGCTTCTGTCTTGGTAGTCAATTCAGTTTCTGAAATCTTTGTTGTTCCATCTGTTTTATATTGTCTCACTTCAACTGTTGCACTGTCTGTAGAAGTCTTTACACTGACACGAACTTTCGTTGCGCCTGACACTGCTACTTTATCGCAATATGTATTTCTAGCAGCTCTTTTTCCTGCTGCAACATTCATTACTTTACTATCCAAGGTAGCATCATCAACAATTGATAAATCAACATTACTCGTCCAACCAGTGGTATCACTAGCAAATGCATAATTGGCAAGGGAGTTCGTTAACACTTCCTCCTTTGCTGTTGCTGCACCAATTTTCCATCCTGTTGCATCAATTGCACCCTCTTTTTCAAAATTCCCATTTGCGATTACTGCTTCTTCTGCTTCAACACGTAACTGTGTCATCACACCAGTTGGAACTGCGATTACAGCTGCCATCGCCAATGCAGCTACACGTTTCCATAAATTTTGTCTCTTCATTTTCCCTCTCCTTTTATAATATTTACACTTTATAGTAAAATGGGAAGTCAGGCGTTCCGACTTCCCATAACTATATCATATTCAACTTCTAGTAAAGAACATCCCAAATATTTACATCAACTTCTACTTCATTATTGTCGCAGAAATCATTCGCAGCACCATCAATTGAGAATGTAGCAATGCCTGTTGCTTCCGTCGACTTTTTGAATCTTAAGTTGATATATAAATCATTCAAATCAGCATTCTTAGTAATATCACTCACGTTACCTACACATGTAACAACTTTATCTGACTGAGCTGCTGCCATTTCTCCAAAGACACGTCCTGCTTCATGAGAGTCCAAGGTGTAGCCATCTGGGCAATTGATTTTCACAACACCTGCTGCAGCTTGTTTTGCCATATTAAGGTTAATCGGAACACTTACTAATCCTTTATATTCATCAGATACATGAGAATATCTTGAAAGACCATCTACACGTGTGCCATCTTTTGTAATCCAATAAGGACGAACATAAATTTTTGTATCAAATCCTTGAGTTGGGATATTATACAAGCGCCATACAATAAAGAAGTTAGCAGCATCACCAAAAGCTTCACTCGGCTTGATAGTCTTTGACTCATTACCTTTGGTATAAGTCAATTCATCATATACCTTATTTGTTTCTGCGACAATACCCGCATCAACATTATTAACTTCAACAGTAAATCCAACCTTTTTATACTCTCTTGAATCAATTGCAGAAATCAAACGTGTAGAAGCCTTTTCGGAACTTGCTGTCACTCCAGCCTCATTCTGTCCTTTCACACTTAATACATTTGCCGGAACCCATTTAGCAGCCAAATACTCATTCTGTTCCAACTCAAGCTTATCTAAAGCCTTTGCATAAGTCAAATCATTATCAATTGCATACCATCCACCAAACAAATATGCTTCCGTACCTGCTATATCCTCTGCTATATCAACATACTCTTCATCTTCTTCGTCGTAATAAACAGCATCGCCGTAGTCGCCTTCACAATTATCAATATTGCAAGCCCCATCAAACACTGGCGCTTCCTTTCCCCAAAGAATCTTTGCTTCTTCTGAATCAAACGATTCATAAATTACCACATCAGTTGCTTTTGCTGCTGCATCTGCAGTTTTCGGCATTACTGTCACGCCTGACACTATCATTGCTGTAGCCAATAAACCAGCTACTACTTTTTTCATTTCCATAACTCTATTCTCCTTCACGCTCTAAAGTAATCAAACTTGCATTATAACATCTACCAGTTCCCGATATTGCCCATATCAGTACCCTCCTCAACCTGGCCGGTTGACGGACCATCGTTAACCAATGTCGATGATGTAATAATGTCCTCTGCTTCCAACTCAAGCACTTCCATTCTTGGTTCTTCGTATCTCACGATATCACCCCTCCTTTAAAAATAAATAATCGAATATGACATAGTGATTATTTATATATGAACATAGGCACATTCACAACCTATGCAACCACCATGATTTGTATCCATTTTACCAAAGTCATTCTTTGTTTGTCAATAGCTTTTGTACAAATATTTGGTTTATTTTGTGTCTCTTTGCACAAAAACGCACAAGATATATGTTCTTCCTCGATATTTATCTCTAGAATACACGAAAGGGAAGAAAAGTCATGCAAATTTCTCTTTATTTTCGTAGCCTATTTTTGTCTTTTGCATTCTTTATCCTCATCCTTTTTCCCGCAAAAACTCTACGGAAATGTACCTTCATCCCTTGGCACATCCCGCAGAGTTTTCTTATTTCTTCTATATATAGTTTTTATCCATAAATTTCTCTTCTATTTACTCATACCGCAGGGCATCAATCGGATTGAGTTTGGCTGCTTTATTAGCCGGATAGTATCCAAAGAATACTCCAATCGCCATAGAAAATGCCACAGCAAGTAAAATAGCGCTGACCGGTGCTGCCGCCGAGAACCCTAAGGCATTTGCCCCTATGGCACCTAAGGCGACGCCTAGGAGAATCCCCAAGATTCCACCAACCAGGCACAGGATAATGGATTCTGTAATAAATTGCAGGCGAATGGAACTATTTTTTGCTCCCAAGGCTTTTCGAATCCCGATTTCCCGCGTGCGTTCTGTGATGGATACCAGCATAATATTCATCACTCCAATACCACCAACGAGAAGAGAAATGGCTGCGATGAAAGCGATGGCGATGGATACTGTCGCAATCATGTCATTCATAGATTCCGTCAGACTCTCCAAGGTGCTGGTGCTAATGCCATAATCTTCATTCTGCGCATAGTAGGTGTCGAAGAATTTCTCGATCTGCTCTGCAAAAGCTGAGGCGCTGGTGATGGCATCCGTAGGCATCACCGTAAACTGGGTATAACCGGCATCACTGTGAGCCTGAGTTTTGGCTGTTGTAAGCGGAATATAAGCTGCTGTCGTCACCTCTGAATCAGAAGATTCTGAAATGCTGGTTGTCTCTTGATATTCGTAGATTCCCACAATATAGTAATCATAATAACGGTTATTGATGGAAACGCTTAACTTCTGCCACAGTGCCGCTTCCTTATCTCCTTCAAAGAGATTCTCTACTACAACATCCGACACCATAATCACTCGTTTTTCCCCTTCCAGATCTGCTGCTTTTAATCGTCTTCCTGCAAGGAGGGTCACTTCATTAATGGTAAAATAATCTTCATTGACACCGGAAATTTGAAGATTTGCGGAAGTATCCCGGCGTTTGGCCGTGCCATTTCCTACTGACTCATTCAACGAAATCCCTTGAATCTGTCCTGCAAAGGTCTTCTGCATCTCTTCTAGCATTGCATCCGTAATCCGATCCTCTTCCTCTATGACAACCGTCCGATTGCCGGCGCCAAATTGCAGACCGTTGCTTCTGCTTTCACTCTCTTCACTTTTTTGCTTCAATCCCACCGTTACATTATTGGCTCCCATATCTTGAAAGGAACTGGAAATGGTCGAGGTTAGTGACGCGCTGACTGTCATAATGGCAATGACAGAGCCTATCCCAATAATAATTCCAAGCATGGTCAAAAAGGAACGCATCTTATTCATTCGCAATGCCAGAAAGGATAGTTTCATATTTTCCCAAATTAACATAAGGCGCCTCCTTTCCGCACATCGACGATATTGCCGTCTTTTAGGCTCAAGACCCAATCTGCCTCTTCTGCCAATTCCTTGGAATGGGTGATCAGGACGATAGTTTTTCCTTGTTTTTTATGCAGGTCATGAAAAATATCCATGATATGTCTTCCCGTCTCAGAATCCAAAGAACCGGTTGGTTCATCTGCCAAAATAATGGCCGGATCATTTGCCATGGCTCTTGCAATGGCGACACGTTGTTTCTGACCGCCGGATAATTCATCGGATTTGTGCTTCATACGATCTTTCATTCCCACCATTTCAAGCAGTTCCATTGCTCTCTTGGTTCGCTGTTTCTTCGGCACTCCCCCATAGAGCATAGGAAGTTCTACATTGGCAAGCGCCGTTGTTCTGGCGATCAGATTATAGGTCTGAAAGACAAAGCCGATTTTCTGATTTCGAAGGGCGGAAAGTTCTTTGTCTTTTGCTCTTCCCACATCTCTTCCATCCAATTCATAGGTTCCTTCTGTGGGACGGTCTAAGGCTCCTAAGATGTTCATCAGTGTCGATTTGCCCGATCCAGACTCTCCCACAATCGCCACAAAATCTCCTTCTTTAATGCACAGGTCAATGCCGTGTAGAATTTCCAATTCGTTTGGTTTGCCAATAAAGAAACGTTTGATGATATGATTTAAGCGAATCATCACTGTCTGTTTTTCTTCCATATCACACGCTCCTTACTTATCGTCCCGGCATGGATGGCATGCCACCGCCATTTCCCGGTCCACCGCCAAAGTCTCCGCCGCCTTCATGGCCGCCTCGGCCGCCGCCAAAGTCTCCGCCCATTCCCGGAAGTGAGAGGTCCTCTTCTTTCTCCTGCGAAGAGCTATCCACTTCATCTGTATCCATCAGAACCTTCATGCCTTCCTGCAAACCTTCTCCGGAAATTTCCACATAATAGTCTGTCTCTAATCCTACGGTAACTGCAATCTCCATCTCTTCCTCTGTCTCTGACTGAACACGAATCACTTTGCTTCCGTCTGCTTTTTCTTGAACTGCATCATACGGAACGGCGAAGACATCTTTTGCTTCTTCTAAAATGATGCTGCATTTGGCAGTCAGATCTAACCGTAATCGTTCATCTGTCGTATTCAAGGTAATCTCTACTGTATACCCGTCCGAACCACTGTTCATTCCATTCATGTTGGCATTTCCTTTTGTCAGAGAAACGAAGGATACCTGCCCTTCTAACTCCTCTTCCCCTGTGGTCTCCGTAAGGACTACGACGCGTTGTCCCACCTGAATCTTGCTGATGTCATATTCGTCAATGGTCGTAGAAATGATATACCCGGATACATCTTCAATCTTAGCAATTGCATCTCCTGCATAGGTATCGCCCTCCTCTACGTTCAATGCGGTCACAAGTCCTGCCATGGGTGCCGTTACAACACAT
This sequence comes from uncultured Faecalimonas sp., assembly GCA_964450635.1. GTDB lineage: Bacteria > Bacillota > Clostridia > Lachnospirales > Lachnospiraceae > Faecalimonas. Next base: position 6,297 of record CAYVDA010000036.1, read on the forward strand.
TTGGAAATGGATTTTTCTACTTCATCCACTTTTTTATTGGCTTCTTTTACCATTTTTTCTTTGTTTTCTTCTGCATTCTCCAGCTGACTTTTGGCCTGCTCCCATGCTTCTTTTTTCTGTTCTAGTTCCTGCTCCCTTTTTGGCTTAGCCTGTTTTGCTTTGTCATAGGCTTTTTTAGCTTTACTCACAGCCTCTTTGGCATCAACAATTGCTTCGCTAGCTTCGGCTGTTGCATCGCTCAAGTTTTCCTTCGCATCTTTCAGCTCTTCTTCCAAATCCGTCGTGTCAAATGCCACCAACTTGGCTCCTTTTTTTACCGTCTCCCCAACCGATACATAGACTTTCTTAACTTCTAGGCCGTTGACATTCCCACGAACTTCTTTTCTTTTTGCACTTTCTATGGTGCCGGTTGCGCTGACGGAAGTAACAAGGGTCTGCTTTTTCAAGGCAACTGTACTTTGTTGCTTCATGCCTTGTTTTCCAATCTCGTCTCTTCTCTTTGTTTGCTGCATCTTAGGTAAAACAGCAAAAAAGAAGGTAGCTGCAACAACTGCAACCAGCAGTAGAGCAACTACCCAAATCCACATTTTCTTCTTCATCGATTCTTGCTCCTTCTTACTATGTATTTTTCTTCAGTATACATAGAATTTGTGAATCGAAAATGGTAAATCTGTGTTAAATCTGTGAAATTCCATTCTTCTTTTTATTCGTCACCAGCATGGCGTCTCCGAAACTAAAGAAACGATAGCGTTCCCGAATCGCCTCTTCATAGGCATGCAATACATGTTCTCTTCCGGCCAAGGCAGATACCAGCATCACCAAGGTGGATTCCGGTAAATGGAAGTTGGTCAGCAGACAATCTAAGGTCTTGAATTGGTATCCCGGATAGATGAAGATATCCGTCCAGCCACTGCACTCTCTTAGCCTTCCCTTCTCATCTGCAGCCGACTCAATGGTTCGGCAACTGGTGGTTCCCACGCAGATGACCCGTTTGCCACGCTCTTTTGCCTGATTGATCATCTCTGCCGCTTCCGCTGTCACTTGATAAAACTCGGAATGCATATGATGTTCCAAAATATTCTCCACTTTCACCGGACGGAATGTACCAAGTCCCACATGGAGGGTGACTCTTGCAATGGATACCCCTTTTGCTTCAATCTGCGCAAGCAGTTCCGGTGTGAAATGCAGTCCGGCTGTCGGTGCTGCTGCGGAACCTGTATGCTTGGCATAAACGGTCTGGTAACGGTTCTTATCCTGCAATTGATGGGTAATATATGGTGGCAGTGGCATCTGTCCCAAACGATCCAGAATCTCTTCGAAAATCCCTTCGTAGGTAAATCGAATCTTTCGATTCCCTTCTTCTACAATCTCTACCACTTCTCCGACTAAGATGCCGTCTCCGAAGGAAATCTTCGTCCCAACCTTGGCTTTCTTACCTGGTTTTACCAAGGTCTCCCAAGTGTCATTCTCCCCTCTTTTTAGCAAAAGCACTTCAATCTTCGCATCGGTTCCTACTTTGGCTCCAATCAGGCGGGCCGGCAAGACCTTTGTATCATTCAGTACCAGGCAGTCTCCTTCTTCCAGATAATCAATCACTTCCCGGAATCCGTGGTGTTCCACCTCTCCCGTCTCTTTATCTAAGACCAGAAGTCTGGATGCACTGCGGTCCTCTAGCGGATCCTGCGCAATCAGCTCTTCCGGCAAATCAAAATAAAAATCTTCTTTTCTCATCTTTGTTACTTCCTTCGTTTATCGTTCTAACTTCTATATCTTAACATACTACAAAATGTCTTTCAAGAAGGAAAGAACTGTGGTAAAATATTTTCATCACAGGGAAAAGGAGTATCAAATCATGAAGAAAATTACCAGTTTTACCATAGACCATAATAAATTGCAGCCGGGACTCTATGTCTCTCGAAAAGATCAGGCCGGAGATGCGACAGTTACCACTTTCGATATCCGCATCACCAATCCCAACGAGGAACCGGTGATGAACACTGCCGAGATTCATACTATGGAGCATCTGGCTGCTACCTTTTTGCGAAATCATCCGACTTTCGGAGATCGAATCTTGTATTTTGGCCCTATGGGTTGCCGCACCGGTTTCTATCTGCTTTTAACCGGGGATTATACCTCCAAAGAAATCTTGCCTCTTATGAAAGAGCTCTTTGCTTTTATGGCTGCTTTCGAGGGAGAAGTGCCGGGAGCATCTGCCAAAGACTGCGGTAACTTTTTAGACATGAACCTTCCGATGGCCAAATATGTATCGAAGAAATATTTGACACAAGTCTTAGAAGACATTTCCGAGCAGCAACTCATTTATCCGGAATAATGTAGTGAAAGCCGAGCATCCTAATTTTAGGAATGTTCGGCTTTCTTTCTTTATCCACGCATCTGTGCGCCTAATTGTTCTTCCAATGCCTTTAAGACGATTTTGAAGATTTCATCGGTCATCTCATCTGTCACATCTTCTGTATTCGATGCAAGGCTGATGGTAAATGCCATACTCTTCTTATCTGCTCCCAGTTTTTCACTTTCGAATAAGTCAAATAAGGTAACTTTGCAAATTCGCTCATCGCAGGCTTTGATGGTATCTACGATTGTTCCGCAGGTAACCTCTTTTCCAATTAAAATGGAGATGTCTCGGCTATTTCCTGCAAATCCACTTTCCGGTGTATATTTGATTGCTGCTTTAAACAATCCCATCAATTTGCTGTAATCTAATTCTGCAACAAAAATCTTGGTGTCTGCTTTCTTACCGGCTGCAATATTTAAGCTATCCACGATCTCATAGCGAAGCTGTCCGAAATGTCCAATCTTCTCACCTCTGCAAGATACTTCTGCTGTGCGTCCCGGATGGAGATATGGAACGTTTCCTTTTGTATAAGTAAATTCCAGATCGTTGTATGCTGCAAATCGTTCCAGACTTTCTTTCATAGTAAAGAAATCTTCTTTCGCTCCACAGCTTCCCAAACAGAGAACTTTCTTCTCTACCGGTGGCTCCGTAAGTGGCAATGCCTTCGGAAGATATACATTGGCAAGTTCGAAGAATCGCATCGTCTCGTTGCCGCTCTTAATATTATTTTCAATCACGCGAACCATGGACGGTGCCATAATGGTACGCATAATGCTCAAGTTCTCAGTAATCGGATTGAGCAGTTCTACAACTTCCCGCTCTTTGGCATCTTCCGGAATCAGGAACATGTCAAATTCATTTTTTGCAGTCATGGCGATGGTCTGAATTTCGAAATATCCTTGTGAGCACAAGAATTCTTTGACCGCCAATTCTTTGGACTGCTCTCTGTTTAATCCTCCGTTGGTGACTTTTGCGTCATCTAAGAAGGTCGGAATCACATGTTCGTATCCATATTCACGAATTACTTCTTCCGCAATATCCTGATACCCTTCAATATCTTCACGATATCTCGGAACTGCCAGTGTTAAGACACCGTCTTTTAATTCCACTTCAAATTGAAGGGCTTCTAAGATCTTCACCATCTCTTCTTCCGGTACTTCGATACCAAGTACATCATTGACTTTCCAGGTCTCTACCTGAATCACACGTTTTTCTGTAGATGCACCGGCAGAAACATCAAAATGTGTGGCACTGATTTTTGCAAGTCCTAATTCTTCTGTCAAATGCAGTGCTCTTGCCATACCACATTCTACGGTATATTCATCGATTCCTTTTTCAAATCTTGCTGCCGCATCAGAACGAAGCCCCAAACCACGGGATGTCTTTCTGACATTGTCTTTCAAAAATTTGGCAGATTCAAATACGACTTCTGTGGTTGTCTCTGTAATCTCGCTATTTAATCCTCCCATTACACCGGCAAGTCCGACTGCTTTTTCACTGTCGCAGATCAGCAAATTGCTCGGTGATAAGGTGCGTTCTTTTTCATCTAAGGTCACTAATTTCTCGCCTTCGCCAGCTCTTCGAACTACAATAGCGGAGCCTGCTAAGGTCTGCAGATCAAAGGCATGCATCGGCTGTCCGATTTCCACCAATACATAATTGGTAATATCTACCATGGCATTGATAGCATTGTGTCCACTGGCAATCAGACGGCGTTTCATCCAAAGAGGAGACTCCATGTATTTGACATCATAGATATAATGACCTAAGTACCGTGGACAGGTTTCTTTGTCTTCTACTGTAATGCTGATGGCCTGGTTCTTTACTGCAGTTTCGGTATAGCTATAATTCGGCTCTTTGAATGGTTTTTTCAAAATAGCTGCTACTTCTCTTGCAATACCAACTACCGACTGGCAATCCGGTCTGTTTGCCGTAATGGAAATGTCAAATAAGTAATCATCCAATTCCAGATATTCTTTCATCTCCATACCAAGTGGCGCATCTTCAGCCAAAATCATAATTCCGTTAACATCTGCACCCGGATACCATTCTTTGTCAATGCAAAGTTCCTCACCGGAGCAAAGCATTCCGTAAGACATCATATCTACCATCTTTCTTGGTGCAATGGTAAGACCGCAAGGAAGGACTGCTCCAACCAATGCAGCCGGTACTTTTGCTCCTACGAACACGTTATCCGCACCTGTCAAAATCAGGTGATCTTCTCCCATCTCTCCACAATCTACATGGCAGATCTGCAGGTGGGTTCCTTCGTAGTGTTCCATCGCTGTAATCTGTCCGACTACAACTTTCTCTAAGTTCTCACCAAGATATTCAATTCCTTCTACTTCAAAGCCGGCAGAGAACAGTTTCGTCTCCAGCTCTTTGTAATCTACGTCAATATCAACGTAATCTTTTAACCAACTATATAATACTTTCATAATACCCTCCGACTTATGCCTTGAACTGTTTTAAGAATTCAATGTCATTTTCAAACAATTTACCCATGTGGTTGATACCGTATTTTAACATAGCAATACGTTCGATACCGATACCGAATGCCAATCCAGAGTATTCTTCCGGATTCACGCCACAGTTTTCCAATACTTTGTTGTTGACGATTCCGCCACCAAGAACCTCAATCCAGCCCGTACCTTTACAGAGGGAGCATCCTTTTCCTCCACATTTGAAGCAGCTTACATCGACTTCTACCGATGGCTCGGTAAATGGGAAATAGGACGGACGCAGTCTGGTCTTCGCTTCGTCAGAGAACAGTGCTTTTACAAACTGGTCTAACATTCCCTGTAAGTCGCAGAGGGTGATGTGTTTATCTACAACCAATCCCTCCATCTGGCTGAACATCGGTGAGTGGGTTGCATCGCTATCGGAGCGGAATACTTTTCCCGGTACCAACACTTTTATCGGTGGTTTCTGCTGATCCATTACACGGATCTGCCCCGGTGATGTATGGGTGCGAAGAAGCAGATCTTCGGTCAACCAGAAGGTGTCCTGCATATCTCTTGACGGATGATCTTTTAATACGTTCAATCTGGTGAAGTTGTGATCGTCATCTTCGATCTCCGGTCCTTCGAATACATCGAATCCCATTCCAACAAATACATCAATAATCTCATTCTTAATGCAGGTCAGTGGATGTAAGTTTCCTACCATATTCTCTGCTACCGGCAAGGTCACGTCTAAGGTCTCTTCCTCGTAACGAGCCAGCATTGCCTGTTTGTCAATCTCTTCTTTCTTCGCATCATACAGTCCTTGTGCCCAGACTTTAATCTCATTTACTGCCTGTCCATAAGCTTTCTTTTCTTCATTTGGAACTGTCTTAATGCCACCCATCAATTTCTGAATCTCGCCGCCTTTTCCAAGATAGCGTGTCCAGAGGACGGAAAGTTGCTGCGCATCTTTAATTTCGCTAAGTTCTGCCGGGAAGGCAGATTTGATTTCTTCCATTGTCATGTGAATCTTCTCCTATCATTTTTATTGAATAAAAAACGCCCCTATGCTCTGCATAGGGACGAATATATCGCGGTACCACCCTGATTCCCGGCACAAAACCGGACACTCATTCATGCGTAACGTGCAAGGGGACGTTATCTTCTACTAACCTTTCAAAGATACAGCTCGCGTGGGAATTTCAATTACATCTGAACCGAAGGAAACTTGCAGCCGGTGGTCTCCTCTCTCTGACGGAAAATGCTTCTCTACTGTGCACGGTCATAGCCTTTTTCAATCTTACTCCATTTTACCATACTTCATTTGAATGTCAAGGTGTTCTTTTTTAAAACGCTTGACACCTGCTGATTTTACCCATAATCAACCTGTATGTTTTGGGAAATCGAAACTAAAAGCCACTATTAAAATATGCTCTAGCAACCACATAGGACGGCTCATAATATGCACTGCAATTATAGTTATCAATTTTATCGCATATTGAATGATTGTAAACGCGAAGCATTCCATCTACATAATCTTCTTCTGGCTGTAACGTATCCAGAATCAGCCTCATATATACTTTCCCAATTTCATTCGCTGTTGGAATCGTATCAACCAATTCCGGATCCACTTTTGTGACATCATGATTCCCTTCCTGCAATCCATATTCCTCAATCCAATCTGCTTCTACTTTCAGAGCATTCTCACAATGGAGTACATTTGCAACACTAATCAAATGAAACAAACCTTTTCTTCCGATCGTATTCACTACATAGCAATTCTTTTGATGAAGTTTTCGTGCCACACGTTCAACCATATAACACATGAAATGAAGATCATTGATTGTAATTTCTTCGTTCTCAAAATAAAGATTTCTCACAAAGTCTCACTCCCTTCATATGTCAACATGCCTAATGCTGCCTCTGTACAAAATACAATTTGATGTGTCGGATATTTGAACTTAACAAGTTCCCAAAAAGCCTGTTTGCTAATTCTATCTGCCATATAATCTTCCACATAATCCCAGATTTGATCATCCGCCATCGGTCCTTCCACAATATCATAATCATGCTCTATGCCTCTCCGACAACCAACTACAAAGTCCAGCCATTCTTCTGTCATATTTTCAAAACATAAGTGCTTTATTTTTGCATTGTCTGTATAGGAATATCGATTTATAACAAATGATCCCATTTTTGTTAACGCCCATCTTTTTGCTTGTTTTTTTAAATTTGTGCAATAAAAACCATATCCAAAATCTTTGTAAAAACCATTTACGAGAATTTTAGGATCCGTCACAATCACATTGCTACCATGATAAATTGTATTATTCTGCATCAATTTTCTCCTGTTCTATTTCTTTCTCTATTTCCCAATATCCAACCGTTCATCCACAAACAAATTGATTTCCCCGCCCAAAAGCAGGATATACATGCAAAAATACAGCCACAACATGATCAATACGATCGTCGTAAGGCTTCCGTACATGGTGGAAAATCCTTTGAAAATATCCAGATATACGGAGAATATAAAAGAGGCTAACATCCAGCCAAAAGAGGTAAACAACGCCCCCGGAAGCTGATATTTTAAGCGTGTCTTGTGGTTTGGCAAATATTTATAGAGCAACGCCGTAAAGGCCACAAAAATTGCCAGTGCAGCTACCGTTCGTATCTCTATAATAAAATCTGTGACTTTTTGAAATCCCGGAATGTATTCCGTCACCAAAAAGCTAATGCTGTTACCAAATCCTAATACAACCAGCGCTATAATCATGGCTAAGATAATCAAGACGGTATAGAAGGCTGCCCGTATACGCAGAAAAATATAATTGCGAGTCTCTACTTCGTCATGGATTGCATTTAGTCCATTGGTAATTGCTAAAACGCCTCTGCCGGCAGACCAGAATGCAACCAGTGCCGTTACCGGAATGATACTGAGGGACTGGGCATATACCTGATTCACAATAACTACAATGGTCCCGCGAATCGTCTTCGGGAAGAAATCATAGACCGCTTCAACCAATTCTGCCTTGGTGATCGGTGTGTATTGAATCAAGGTCATAAAGAGTAAAATAATCGGGATCAGCGATAATACTAAGAAGAATGCCGACTGTGATGCGTAAGCCCCTACATGGTGACCTGCGATCCGATCCATCTGTTTTTTTACTTTTGCCAGAGTTTTTCTCATCCTAATGTCCTTTCTATGTTGAAAAGTTGCCACCGGCAACCTTTTTTCCAATCTACGATAGCTCAAACAACCAGTATTATAGCACAATTCGTCTTTTTCGTAAAGTTATGGGATTCATTGTAGCTTCGTCCTATTGTAGCTTCGTCCCTGTATAAAAAAACTTTAAAATCTCTTCATAAGTTTTCCCTGTTTTTGCCATCTCATTCGCTCCATTTTGACTCAATCCTATACCATGACCGTATCCTCCGCCAGCAATTCGATAGATTCCACCCTTCTTTCGGATGGTAATAAAAGCGCTTGGCAGGAGGTTGCTTCCTTCTACCTTGCTTCCATCCTGCCTATGTATGGTATAGCGACTGCTGCCTAATATACTTCGTATCTCATACTCTGTCTTAATGGTAAGCTCCCTTTTACTACCTTTGATCAGAAGTTCTAAGGCAACGCCGCCGGCTCCATATTTGCTAACAAAAATATCTTGCAACACTCCTATCTCTGATTTGGCATTCAGTTCCAATAATTCTTTCATTTCCTTCTGAGGCACTTCTATCCACCAACGATACCAAGGCAGATCTTTTTCATAATCTACTCCTCTTTCATCGCATATGGAAATCCCTGTCAAATATTGATTTGCCTTCGTCTTTTTGGTTCCCCAGGCTTTTACATCCGTGCTTTTTCCACTAGATGTGGAGTAATAATAGGTGGTTACAATCTTCTTTCCATCTACCAGAAGCTGCCCTTTGGTTTCTCTTACAGCTTGCTTGGTTCTGGTATTTACCGCGGAATTATTATAAACTTGATAGGCTGTACTATCGTCCACGTGGGCTTTGTACTGCGGATATCCATAGTTCTTTTTCTGGTTATAGGCATAATTCCTGGCGCAGACAGCCTGGGCCTTCAGCGCTTCCAGTTCGTAGGTCGCCGGCATCTCGCTTGGCACGACCCGTTCCAGATACTGTTCCACTTTCAGCTCATTGACCACTACAATCCCTTCCGCTGTGGTATAGAGTTCTAATATCCCTTCATACCTTGGAGTTCCATATCCTCTTTTTAGAGTTGTAATCTGTATCGGGACTCCTGTTTTTTGAGACATTATGCGAATGCTACCTCCCTCAAACCGTTTATCATCCGGCATAAATGAAACTGTCTTTCCACCTTTTATATTCTGCGTCCCTGATGCACTCTGAATAGCAAGACCACCTTTTGCTTTGACTTTTACTTTTTCATGGGTGACTCCGGCATATCCATTGCTTTTTAGAAGGACACGGATGGAACCTAGATTGTGTTCTTTTGGGGTGCTTTTTTGTTCCTTTGGGAGCCCGGATTCTAGAATCTGTTGGGGAGAGATTCCTATGTCTAGATACGCCATCTGCCTTACCGTGAAACCGACAAAGACTAACAATAGTAGGAAATTTATAATGATTTTTCTTTTATATTTCACTTTTTATTCCTTCTTTGTACATGCTTATTTCTATCCTATGTAAAACACGTCCAAAAAAGAAGGGGTTTTCTTGTGAATCGATTCTTATATTTACTTTCTCCTTGCAAACTCGACATTGCTTGCTTTTTCGCAAAAAAATACCCGAAATGCCGTTCTCTGTATTTTGACTCCTAGCATGTGCTAGGTGGGTAACCGCATCTGCTTTTCTGTCTTCCACTGCGCATTCGGAGGCTTGACATAGTACAGAGATATAGGAATCCCGTTTAAAGTAATTGTAGGTTCAAAATATCAGATGTCTCGAACATTTCAGGTGTTTTCATTATAAAATAAGAAAAAGTGTATTTCAACTCTTGACATACACTTTTCCTTAAAAACGATAGCAAAAAATGCTATATTATTTCTATCTTTTCTTTTATTTTGTCACTTCCACCGGAATAAAGGCGAATGCTGTCACATCGAACAGGCCACTATCCGTCAGTTTCAAAGACGGAATAACAATCAATGACATGAAGCAAAGGGTCATAACCGGCTCTACACTTCCGCAGATTCCAAGTTCTGCATATGCTTTTTCATGGATACTGGTTAGTTTTTCATCTACCCATTTCCCATCTTTGTCACTCATCAATCCGGCAATCGGCATTGGCATGCTCTCTACAATCTTGCCATCTTTCACAAGAACGATACCGCCTTCTTGCTCCACCAGGCTGTTTACCGCAAATTCCATCTCTTCATCACTGACGCCAACTACGATAATATTGTGGGAATCGTGGGCTACCGACAATGCCACTGCACCTTCTTTGATGCCATAGCCTTTCAGGAATCCGCAGGCAACATTTCCGGTGCCTTTGTGTCTCTCTAAGACAGCCACTTTTACAATATCTTTCTCTGGCTCAAAGACAAATTCTCCTTCGTCATCTAAGGTGATTTCCGCTGTTAATTTCTCTGTCACAACACCACCCGGAAGAATTCCGATCACATTGACTTGATTACTCTTTAAATGCATCTTGAATTTCTCTTTGCTAAAATCCTTCAGTACCACGCTGCCTTTTACGCTGCTGATATCACATCTTTCAACTTCCGGAAGGTATCTACCATCCTCAGCTACTAACTGCCCTTCGATCCACACTTTCCGTACCGTGAAATCTTTCAAATCATCTAAGAGAACAATATCTGCACGATATCCCGGCGCAATGGCACCTCTGTCTTTCAAGCCAAAGCACTCTGCTGCATTTAACGTTGCCATGCGAATTGCACTGATTGCATCGAGTCCTTCTTCCACACAGATCTTCAAATGATTATCCAGATGACCATCTTCCAGAATCGTCTTCGGCTGGCGATCATCGGAGCAAAGCAAGCAACGTCTACTATTCTCCGGTGTTACACCTTTTAATAAAGTACGCAGATTATGGCAGGCAGAACCTTGGCGAAGTAAGATATAAAGTCCGCGGTCTAATCTCTCCTGCATCTCTTCGATGGTAGAACATTCATGATCTGCAAGAATTCCTGCTGATGCATATGCATCTAAGGTCTTGCCGGCAAGACCTGCACCGTGCCCATCGATCCATTTTCCTGCGTCTTTCGCAGCAATCAATTTGTCCAGAACATCTTCGTCTTTATTTACCACACCTGGGAAGTTCATAAACTCACCGAGGCCGACAAAATCCGGACTGGCAATCAACTTCTCGATCACCTTCGCATCCAGTACTGCGCCTGCATTCTCAAATGGCGTTGCCGGCACACAAGACGGGAGTTCGTATTTGATGTCCAACGCCGTCTTCTTCGCTGCCTCTACCATATACTGCAGACCTTCTTCTCCACATACATTGGCAATCTCATGAGGATCTGCCATAATGGTCGTTCCTCCATGCGGAACAAGCAGTCTTCCCAGTTCTTCCGGACTCAGATAGGAAGATTCAATGTGAATATGCCCATCGATAAATCCCGGTGCCACATAGCGCCCGCATGCATCCACAACTTCCTCGCCTTCGTAGTCTCCAATACCAACAATCTTGCCATCTGTAATTGCAAGATTTCCTTCCTGAATAGTTCCGGAAAATACATTGACAATCTTACAGTTTTTAATTACCAAATCAGCCTTACATCTGTCCATCGCTGTATCTATGACATTCTTTATAATTTCTTTCATATTCCAGCCTCCCTTTATCTGTTAAAAAAGGAGAACTTTCTTACGAAACTTCTCCTTTTCCATGTTAAAGTATATCTTATACTTCTTCTACTAATTTTTTCAGAGCTTCTAATGCTTCATCCGGAAGTTTGTCATATCCGTCTTTCTTTGTTGCGAAATCTTCAACAGCTTTCACACGGTTCAACATAGCATTCTTAAGCTGCTCTTTGTAATCTGCATCATTTAAGTCCGGAACGAATCCTTCCCAATCCATGATTTCGATATCTTCAAAGTTGCCCCACTGTTTGAACTCTGCTCTGTTTTCAACGATTGCTTCTAAGATACCAAGAGTATCTTTCGGCTGAACTTTCTTGCCCATGAAATCACCAGTATTTACGATGTAGCAATCAACGTTCTTTTCTTCAACCAATTTTTTGAACTTCTCGTAGTCATTTACGAGTGGGTAAGTTCTGAATGGGTTAGCATATGGTACGATACGAAGTGCGTTAAGGTCTGTACCAGCTGCAA
>CAYVDA010000037.1:0-17842 GCA_964450635.1 uncultured Faecalimonas sp.
ACATTGACTGCAACGCCAAGTGCCTGTTTGAGCACACCTGCAATCTTATTGCGAAGTCCTTCAAGTGCTCTAATCTCATCTGAGAAATATCTCTCATCCACTTCTACCATAACGGTCAGCGTATCCATATTATTCTCTCGATCTACAATCATCAGATAATGTGGCGCCACATCGCCTCCCATACTAAGAAGTGCGGTCTCAACCTGGGTCGGGAATACATTCACGCCACGGATGACCTTCATATCATCCGTACGTCCCTTGAACTTGGAAATACGAGGTAGGGTTCTTCCACATGCACAGGTGCTGTGATCAATGCTGGTCAAATCTTTGGTGCGATAACGAAGAAGTGGCATTCCTTCTTTGGTCAGAGTGGTAAAGACAAGTTCTCCTGTCTCACCGTCTGCACAAGCTGCATTGGTAGCAGGGTTTAGAATCTCCGGATAGAAATAATCTTCATGCACATGGAGTCCATTGTGGTGGATGCATTCCATCGCAACACCTGGTCCCATGATTTCACAAAGTCCGTAGATATCAAAACAATCAATACCAAGAATACTCTCAATCTTTTCACGCATCTCGACCGTCCAAGGCTCTGCTCCTAAGATCCCGGCTTTCAACTGAAGGCGCTCTACAATTCCGGCATCACGAAGTGCCTCTGCTAAATGCAGTGCATAGGATGGGGTGCAGGCAATGGCTGTTGCGCCAAAATCTTCCATACACATCATCTGCCGTTTGGTATTGCCGGCTGACATAGGAACCACCAGTGCTCCCATCTTCCGTGCGCCGAAATCAATTCCCAATCCTCCGGTAAAGAGTCCGTAGCCATAGCAGGTATGAATCACATCTTCCTCTGTAAGCCCTGCCATAGTCAGACATCTCGCTACACATTCTCCCCAGAGCTCTGTATCATTCTTGGTATAGGATGCCAGAGTTAATTTCCCTGTAGTACCGGAAGTTCCCTGCACACGGGCAATCTTGGATTTCGGCACTGCCAGAAGTCCAAATGGATAATGTTCCCGCAGATCTTCTTTGGTGGTGAAAGGTAATTTGTGAATATCCTCCACACCCTTGATATCCCCCGGTTCTACGCCAAGTTCCTTCATCTTCCGATTGTAAAATGCCACATTCTCATAGACATTCTTTACCTGTTTTACCAGTCTCTCACTTTGCAGAGCTGTCATCTCATCCCTGCTCATACATTCTTTTTCTTTGTCAAAATACCGTTCTGTCCAAGCCATCTTCTTTTGCCTCCTTGCCTATTTCAGCGTATATCCCACTTCAAATGCCTGTTTGTTAATCTCAATTGTCTTCGGTGGTACCGTATTCTCGATCACTTCATACCACTGCTCTTTTGTAAAATCCATATGCTGGGCTGCAATTCCCAGTACAATCATGTTAAACACACGGGAGTTGCCTAATTTTTTCGCTTCTTCCGTTGCATTTACAGTATATACTTTATGTTCTTTTGCAAGGTCTTCTAAAATATGTTCCGGATACTCTGCTGCACCGATGACAACCGGCATCGGGTCAATTCTCCAGTCATTGGCAATCAGTACCCCCTCCTCTTTTAAGAAGTGGCTATAACGAAGTGCCTCTAATTTTTCAAATGCAATTATGACATCAGCCTGTCCTTCTTCTACAATTGGCTCTGCCACTTTCTCGCCATAGCGAACGAAGGTTACAACACTTCCGCCACGCTGCGCCATTCCGTGCACCTCTGAAAGTTTCACGTCATAGCCGCCTAAGATGGCAAGTCCGCCTAAAATTCTACTTGTCAGGAGTGTTCCCTGTCCTCCTACACCTACAATCATAATATTCTTTGTTGCCATTATCTGTCACCTGCTTTCTCGATTGCATCGAATTTACATAAGGTCTCACACAGTCCGCATCCCGTACACATGGTATCATCAATGTGAATGGTTCCGTCTGCATTTTTAGTCATGGCCGGGCATCCCGGTTTCATACACATACCACATTTTTTACACTTATCAGAATGTGTAATATAATATGGTTTCTTTCTCTTATCTAAGAGTACGCAAGGAGTCTTGGTAATGATTACAGACACTTCGTCTCTTGCGACTTCTTCTTTTACGACCTTTTCTAATGTTGCAATGTCAAATGCGTTGACTTCTACCACGTTCTTCACACCGATGGCACGGCAAAGTCCCGGAATATCAATGGCATAGGTTGGCTCTCCAAGGAGGGTCTTGCCGGTAGCTGCATGATCCTGGTGACCGGTCATTCCGGTGGTGGAATTATCTAGGATCATGACGGTTCCTGTGGACTTGTTATACATCATATTCATCAAGGAATTCACGCCTGTATGTAGGAAGGTAGAATCTCCAATCACAGCTACCCAATCTTTGATATATTCTTTTCCTTTTGCTTTCTCCATACCATGTAAGCTGGAAATACTTGCCCCCATGCAGATGGTAGTATCTACGACGCTCAGCGGTGCAACCGCTCCTAAGGTATAGCATCCGATATCTCCTGCGGCATGAAGTTTTAACTTATTGAGCACATAGTAAACGCTTCGATGCGGGCATCCCGGACAGAGAATCGGCGGACGCTGCGGTGCCGCTGCCGGTGCCTTCACATTCAGTTCTTCTTTCAAAATAGCTTTGCGAAGCATATTGGCACTGTATTCACCCTGCACGGTAAAAATCTCTTTTCCGATGGCTTTCACGCCCCAGGATTTTACCTGTTCTTCAATCACCGGATCCAATTCTTCCACAATATAGAGGGTATCTACTTTGCTTGCAAAATCTAGGATCAGATCTTTCGGAAGCGGGTTCACCATACCAAGCTTCAATACTGATGCATTCGGAAGTGCTTCTTTTACATAGAGATATGGAATCCCACTGGTGATCACACCAATCTTGGTATCGTTCATCTCTACGGTATTGATCTCCATGGTATTCGCATCCTGTGCCAATTCCTTATTCCGTTTCTCAATCTCTACATGGCGAAGCTTGGCATTGCCCGGCATCATAACGGTCTTGCGAACGTCTTTTACATATGGTTTATCTTCCACTTCTTTTCGATCATATAAGGTAACAAGCCCCTGGGAGTGGGCAAGTCGTGTGGTGGTTCGTAAAATCACCGGACGATCGTAGGCTTCACTGATCTCAAATGCTTTTTTCATAAATTCTTTGGCTTCCATACTGTCAGATGGCTCTAATACCGGCACCTGGGCAGCTCTTGCCACCATACGGGTATCCTGCTCATTCTGGGAGCTATAAAGTCCCGGGTCATCTGCTACTACAAGGACAAGTCCGCCATTGACACCCATATACGAAACGGTATAGAGCGGGTCAGATGCCACATTCAATCCCACGTGTTTCATACAAGCCATGGCACGAACACCGGAGACGCTGGCTCCGATTGCAACCTCTGTAGCCACTTTCTCATTCGGTGACCATTCCGCATAAATGTCATCTTTATATCTTACGATATTCTCACTGATCTCTGTACTCGGTGTTCCCGGATAAGCCGCAGACACCTTCACGCCTGCCTCGTAAGCGCCTCGGGCAATGGCTTCATTTCCAAGCATTACGATTTGTTTCTCATTTGTCATTTTTTACTAACCACCTTTCGCTGATATTTGTTTATTGTACCACACTTTATCCTCAGTTTAAAGAGTAAATTTTAGCACTTCATAGTATCGCAGTAAAAAAGTGGTTCCGTTTTCATCCGACTCGACGGAAATCGATCCGTTTTCACTCTCAACAATACATTTTGCCAGTGAAAGGCCGATTCCAATACTGTCCGGTTTGCTATGTTTTCCTTTGTAAAATCGGTCAAAAATATGTTTCTGGTCTTCAAGATCCATGCCCTCTCCGTAATCACGGATGGAAATCCAGGTGTAGACGGGATTTTGTCCCATGCTTAGTTCAATTACACTGCCGTCCTTGGAGTGCTCGACGGCATTTTTCAAAATGTTAGTGATTGCCTCCACCTGCCATCTTTTATCGCAGGTAAGAAGCGCCTTCGTATCACCTTTTGCGATAATTCTGACATTTCGAAGGTCACATAAGCTCTCCACATTCTGCATACTTTGCGTTGCAAGCTCGCCAACCGTATGCTCCTGTTTCATAAATGTAATCGCATCTGCATCAAACTCAGATAGTTTCAGAAGTGACTGTATCAGAAAATTCATATTCTGCATCTGTCTTCGTATCGTGCGAAGATAGGTATTTCTTCGCTCCGTATCCATCTGCGGGTTATCGATCAAGTTATCTAGGGTCAGTGATATTGAAGCCAACGGTGTCTTAAGCTGATGTGAAATGTCGGATAAGGAATCTTTCAGGCTATTTTTTGCGCGCATGGAATTCTCTGCCGTCTCTTTTAACATCACAGTGGTCTTGTAAACTTCATTTTTCAAAATCGAAAGTTCGTCCTCAGAGATGCTGTCCATATCATAATGATAATCGTGATGGTTGATGGCTTCAAGGTGCTCCGTAATCTTCTCAAGCTCGCGGTCTTTTCTTGCATTGTAGTGCAAAAAGAGACAAAGCATAATTCCTGAAAAGGCAAGCAAAAGCAACACTGCAAGAGACAGATAATCGCGAAAAGCAATCGTATTTTCTACTACGATTGCTTCTGTGTCCACATCAATTCCATAGAGCGCGGCAAAATCACCGGTCTCGTCTGTCACTTCGCTTAAGAGACGAATCAGTTCTTCTTTCTCAACCTCCGGATACTGCTTTTGTACCTGCTCCAAGATGTTCATTATTTTCTTATTCTGATTTGACACAGTCCGATGATAGAACCCGATGCCAAGCAGGACAAAAGCTAGCAGGCAAACGAATGTTACCACGAACGCCTTAAGTACTGTTTTTCTAAGATAAATTTTATTCTTCATGACAATCCACCCGATATCCCATGCCTTTCACTGTCGTAATGCAATTCTCTCCCACCTTATCCCGGATGCGCTTGAGATACACCGTGACCGTGTGGTCATCAACATCATTTCCTGTCCACTCCCAAATCTTGTCGAGCATCAGACTTCGTTTGACAACTTTCCCTTTATGAAGGAACAGGAGATGCAGAAGTTTCAATTCTAAGCTGGTAAGTTCCAGTAGCACTCCGTCTTTTTTTACTTCCATACGATCCATATCAAAAGTAATATCCCCCGCCTTCAGAATCGTGTTCTTCTGATAGCGAAGCATCACACGGTTAATCCTTGCCACCAGTTCCTTGAAAGAAAATGGCTTCGTAATATAGTCCTCCGCCCCAAGATTCAGTCCTCTTACAATACTTTCCTCATCATCCTTTGCTGTCAGAAAGAGTGTCGGTATTTTGAGCTTACTTACTACCTCACGGTAGAAGGTAAGACCGTCCCCATCCGGGAGTGTGATATCAAGCAGGATACAATCTGCTGCTTGATTTTGCAGATATGTACGGGCCTCTTTTATCGTTGCAACATGCGAGGTCTGATAGCCCTGCTGCGACAGCCCATACTCTAACCCTTCTGCAATTGTCCGGTTATCTTCTACCAGTAAGATATTCATAGTCAAGTCGCTCCTTTTTTCTAGATATTTTCATTTCGAATCGTCTCGATCATATTCTGCTTGCGGATTCTTCCAATAGAGTAGCGCATAATCGTTAAGAGTAAGACAAATACACAGACGATACTAAGCAGCATCGGTTTGATGGGAAGTCTGTATCCGACATCCATGGTGCCATCTGCAAGCAGTCTGTAAATCACATAGGACAATGCACATCCGATAGGAAGTCCGATGAGCAGTGATTTACTTCCGTAGAACAAGCTCTCTAATCGAATCATGCGATTAAATTCTCGGCTTGTCATTCCCACACTCTTAAGCATGGCAAATTCCTGTCTTCGAAGCTCCATATTGGTCGTTATGGTATTAAAGATACTTGTCACGCCAATGAGTGCAATCACGATAATAAAACCGTACAGGAAAATGGCAAGCAAGGTGTAGAATGCCTCCATACTTTTGGTCGATTCCTCGCGATTGATGATATTTAAAGTCTCATCCTCCTTGCAAATCTCTTCAATCTCCTCCTGCACCTTCGTTGCATTCTCACATTTGATATACATATGGTTGTTATAATAATCGGCACCGTTATCGTAATATGCCCGATTGACAACCAGTCTTGCACAGGACTGAAATTCATCTAATCCAAAAAATACTTCCTTTGAAAGAGCTGCAATCCGGATTCCTCCTACCGTGTCACCGGCCTTATAAGCATACATCGGAATCTCTACTTCCTGATAATCGTCGTTGTCCGGCGTCTTCTGTACATATTCATGAATCTGATTGAGTAAAATTCCTTGGTCTTTCACCTTGTCATAGGACAAATGAAGCTTCTCTACGTAGGTACGGAAGGTCTCTTCATCCACCACACAAAGAGTAATCCTTTCCTCTTCGTCCTCAGAAGGTGTATCCGAATCAACATCCGAATAAATCTCCAAATATTCCTTGCTATATAATGCCTTATCTACCTTCACATCATTGTAGACATAATAACTGCTCTCTTCGATGCCGTCTAACGCACGGATTTGTCTGACGTATTCGATATCATCCACATCCTTGGACCAGCTTACTCTGAGCGAATAATCAGATGCTTTAAGTTCCCACCTGATAGTATCAAATGCAAGGTCTACAAAAGATGCCGTGGCAATAAAAGTTGCTACACAGACGATGATACTGATCACCGTTGTGCGGTATTTCTTCTTGCTTCGTTTGAAATTCTTATAGGATATCTCACCTCCGATTCCAAAGAAACGACTCACCCACTTCGGTGCATGAAGCTTGCCCGTGCGAAGCGTAATCTCACCACTGTTGGAAATCGCCTGAATCGGCGTAATCTTCGCCGCACGCTTGGCACCTCTTCCTGCTGAGAGGTAAACCGTCACAAACCCTAGAAGAATGCCAAATAAAATCGCAAGCCACGAAAACTGATAGGATAGCGTTACATTTAAGTCTCCCTTCAAAAACTGATTCGTAACCTGAAGCAGTACGTAGGATGCCAGATTACCGAACACAAGTCCTGCCGGGATTCCAAGAAGTCCCAGAATCGTCGCTTCATAATAAACACTCTTGCAAATCTGTCTCTTCGTCGCTCCGACGCTTCGAAGCATCCCATACTGTCTGGTCTTTTCTGCAATCGAGATGTCAAAGCTGTTCTTGATGCAAAAGACAGACGTAAAGATAATAATCAATACCACAAACATTCCTGCGGTAGCAAGGGAACGCATTGTTCCATCCGATAAGATTCCGGATTCTATCTGAATCAGATAAGAATTCGACGTATGCGGATATTTGCCCTCTTCTTCGTTCCAGAATTCTCCTTCTGTTATTCCAAGAATGCCTGCTGTAATCGTATCGTGTTCTTTCAGCCCCTCTTTTGTATAACGAACATAGATATCCGCACTTCCCGTGTTATATTCTTCGGTCATCAGTGTTAGACAAGTATATCCCGGTGCCTCATAATCTTCAATTGTCGTTCCCAAACGCTCCATTACACCGACAATCTTGTAGGTCTTTTGCTTCATAGCTACAATCTTTTCTTCAACATCCGGATTGTACGGGTTCTGCTGTCTAAGAAGCGAGCCCTCGGATTCTCTGCGTCCGATAGCAAGAGTCAGCGTATCACCGACTTTGTATTTGACACCGCCATTGGTTGCAATGTGACTGGAGATGAGAAGTTCATCCTCGCTCTGTGGCAGTCTTCCTTCCACCATGCGGATTCCCATATGCTTCATTGCCTCACTGCCAAGTGCTTCTACATAAAGGTATGGCTTATACTCATTGACGCCACCGTCCAAATATGCGTATCCTACCTCTTTGACCGGATAAGCACTCTCCACTTTACGATTCCAACGAAATACCTGCATATCCTCCGCCGGCACATCATAAAAGGCGTAGTGAAAATCGCCTGCTTTTCGTTTCTCATATCGGATAAAGCTGTCTCTTGCCGAGAAAAACATGCTGGCAACCGCCGATAGCATGGCAACCGATAAAATAATACCAATCACGGTCACCGTGCTTCTTTTTTTGTTCAGTTTCAGATTCTTGATGGTAAGCTTTCTTAATACATTCATCTTACTCACCTACGATTCTGCCATCTTCGATGCGAAGGACTCTGTCGGCACATTTTGCAATCTCGAGGTCGTGTGTAATCATGATAATGGTTTGATCGTAATTTCGATTTGAACGTCTCAAAAGCTCCATAATCTCATCACTTGACTTCGAATCAAGATTCCCTGTCGGCTCATCTGCAAGTAAAAGGGACGGGCTTGTAATTAGCGCTCTTCCGATACTTGTTCTCTGCTGTTGCCCTCCGGATAACTCATTTGGCAGATGATTCCGTCTCTCGGATAGACCTAGTGATTGAATCAGTTCATCTAATTTTTCTTTGCTTACCTCTCTGTTATCAAGGCTCAGCGGAAGAATCATGTTCTCCTCGACATTTAATATGGGAATCAGATTGTAGAACTGATAGATAAGGCCTATCTGTCTGCGACGAAAGATTGCCAGTTTATCATCGTCATAATCGTAGATATCCTTGCCGTCAATCCACACTTTTCCCTCCGTCGGTCTGTCCACGCCACCGATCAAGTGCATCAGGGTGGATTTCCCGGAACCGCTGGCTCCGACTATTGCCACAAATTCTCCTTTTTCCACAGAAAAGGACACGTGATCTAGGGCCACCACACGTGTCGAATCTTTTCCGTATATTTTTGTTAAATTCTCAACTCTTAATATTTCCATTTGTCTGAACTCCTCTCTTGATTGTGAGTTCATTATATAATACCCAAAGTTACAACCACGTTACATTTCGGAAACTTTTTTAAAAATCAAAGATTGATAACTGGTTGGACTCCGGAAGGTCACCAAAGATACCAAAATCGTCCATCTTATCTATGACTGTCTTGCTGACCTTCGTCCGCTGACGAAAATCGTCCTTGGAAATAAAGGCGCCTTCCATGGCCGCAATCTCTACTGCATCTGCCGCTTTATCTCCCATTCCTTCAATGCTGGAAAATGGTGGCAATAATTTTCCATCCACAATCTGGAACTTCGTCGCTTTCGAGTGATACAAATCAATCGGAAGGAATTCAAAACCTCGCGCATACATCTCTTGAACCAGACGCATATCCCGCAAGGTATCCTGTTCTTTGTTGGTCAGAGAGTCACTTCGTTTCTTATAGTCCCGAATGTAGAATTCCAATCTCTCTTTTCCTTGGCACATCAACTCGTAGGAAAAAGCCTTTGCCCGGATACTAAAGTAGGCGGCGTAGTAAGCTAACGGATAGTAGACCTTACAGTAGGCAATCCGATAAGCCATCATAACATATGCTGCCGCATGGGCTTTTGGGAACATATATTTAATCTTCTCGCAAGAGCCGATATACCACTCCGGAACATTGTGAGCAATCATATCCGCCTTGTATTCCGGCCACTCGGCGCATTTGCCTTTGGCTACCGTTCCTTTTCGAACACGCTCCATAATGGTAAAGGATTCCTCACTATCAAGTCCCATATTGATCAGATAAGTCATAATATCATCTCGGGTACTTACGCAGGTAGAAATGGTCGCCTGCCCGCTCTTAATCAGATCCTGGGCATTGTTCAGCCATACGTCTGTACCATGGGAAAGTCCGGAGATACGAATCAGGTCTGTCAGGGTCTGTGGTTTGGTATCCACCACCATCTGAATGGTAAAATCCGTACCGAACTCCGGAATTCCTAAGCATCCTACCGGCGTTCCTCCAATATCTTCCGGTTTGATCCCTAAGATCTCCGTTCCGTGAAACAGCGCCATAACCCCTTTGTCATCTAATTTTACATCCGTTGCCACGAATTTTTCACCTGTCAATTGCTCCACAAGTTCTTCTAGCATCTTGATCATGGTCGGATCATCATGCCCCAGAATATCCAGCTTCAGCAGGTTATGGTCAATGGAATGATAGTCAAAATGTGTGGTCACAATATCTGTTGTGGTATCATTTGCCGGATGCTGCACTGGGGTAAAGGAGTTAATATCCTCCCCAATCGGAAGTACGATAATTCCACCCGGATGCTGTCCGGTACTTCGCCGAACTCCCGTACATCCTACGGAAAGGCGCTCAATCTCGCAGCGGCGCTTTCCCTGCCCGTGGTCATCAAAATAATGTTTCACATATCCATAGGCCGTCTTATCCGCCAGACCGGCAATGGTTCCTGCCCGGAAGGTCTGGCCATCTCCGAATATAATTTCCGTATACTTATGGGCATTACTCTGATAATCCCCGGAGAAGTTCAAGTCGATATCCGGCTCTTTGTTCCCTTTAAATCCAAGGAAGGTCTCAAATGGAATATCAAATCCATCTTTTACCAAAGGCTGTCCGCATTCCGGACAAAGTTTATCCGGCATATCCCAGCCGCAACCACCGGCATACTGACGCACTTCTTCCGATGTAAAATCATTGTAATGACAGTTGGTACAATAATAATGAGGGCTAAGAGGATTTACCTCCGTAATCCCTGCCATAGTGGCAACAAAAGAAGACCCTACGGATCCTCGGGATCCTACCAGATATCCATCTTCCACGGATTTCCATACCAGTTTCTGGGCAATGATATACATCACGGCAAATCCATTGGAGATTATGGAATTCAATTCTCTCTCCAGACGCTCTACAACGATCTCCGGCAGAGGATCCCCATACATGCTATGGGCTTTGCGATAACAGATCTCCCGCAGCTGTTTGTCCGAATCCTCGATGACCGGCGGACATTTATCCGGACGAACCGGAGATATCTTCTCAATCATATCCGCAATCTTATTGGTATTCTCAATGACCACTTCATGGGCTTTCTTGGAACCCAGGTATTCAAATTCCGCCAGCATCTCCTCGGTGGTACGAAGGTACAAAGGAGCCTGATTATCCGCATCATCGAATCCTTTTCCTGCCATAATAATCCGCCGGTAGACTTCATCTTCCGGATTGGCAAAATGGACGTCACAAGTGGCAACCACCGGCTTCTTAAATTGCTCTCCAAGTGCCACAATTTTTCGGTTAATCTCTCTTAGATCTTCCTCGCTCTTGACCTGTGGAATCTTCTCGCTGTCTATCATGAACCGGTTGTTTCCAATTGGCTGAATCTCCAGATAATCATAGAAATTCACAAGCTGGGAAATCCGCTCATCTGACTGCTCTTCCAAGACTGCTTTGTAAAGTTCCCCTGCCTCACAGGCACTTCCGATAATCAACCCTTCCCGATGTTTTAGAAATTGCCGTTTCGGAATTCTAGGTCTTCTGGCGTAATAATCCAGGTGGGACATGGAAATCAAACGATAGAGATTCACTCTTCCCACATCATTCTTAGCCAGAATAATCGCATGGTAGGTCTTTAATTTCTTAATAGCATCCGGATTCATCAACCCAAATTCATTGACCTGCTGCAAGGTATAGATCTCTCTCTCCTTCAGCATGGAAATAAATTTCACGAAAATCTCTGCCGTCGCTCCGGCATCATCCACTGCCCGGTGATGATTCTCCAGAGAAATATTCAAGACCTTGGCTACATTATTCAACTTAAATTTATTCAACGTTGGAAGTAGGACTCTGGCAAGGGCGACGGTATCCACATAGGTGAAGTCTGCTTCCAGCCCCAGCTTCTGACTCTTTTCCTCGATAAATCCCACATCGAAGGAGGCATTATGGGCAACCAGAACCGTGTCCTTCGCAAATGCCAGAAACTCCGGCAATGCCTGTTCAATCATCGGGGCACGCAGTACCATCTCATCTACAATCCCTGTCAATTTAGAAATCTCATAAGGAATTGGCCGCCCCGGATTCACGAAAGTACTGAATTTCTCTACAATCTCTCCCCCGACAACTTTCACTGCGCCAATCTCTATAATCTCATCCTTGAGAGCACTAAATCCGGTGGTCTCAATATCAAATACCACATAAGGTGCATCCAAATCCTGTCCCCGCTCATTGGTTGCGATGTCCGATAAATCATCCACCAGATAGGCTTCCACACCATAGATGATCTTGAAAGGATCTTCCGGATTCTTCTTGTTAATATCCTCGATATAATGATTCACATCCGGGAATGCCTGTACCACACCATGGTCTGTAATAGCAATGGCCGGATGTCCCCAGTCATGGGCCATCTTCGCTAAAGTCTTTCCATCAGAAACTCCATCCATATCACTCATCTTCGTATGGCAATGAAGCTCCACTCTCTTTTCCGGATAGGTATCCGTTCGCTTCACCGTAAAATCCGGAATCTTTTTAATGCCGGCAATCGATCCAATGGTCAATTCTCCATCAAATTTATCAATGTTGGTAACACCTTTGATCTTCAAGAATGTACCCGCTTTTACCTCTGTTAGGATTTCCGGAAGTTGATCATTTCGCACAAAGACTTTCACCGTAATACTGTCGGTAAAATCTGTCACAGAGAAAATCACAATGCTTTTCTCATTACGGATGCTTCTCACATCCTGACTCAGCACCTGCCCCCGGAAGGTGATCTCTCCCATCTCGCCTTGTACTTCTGAAAGAGGAATCGCTTCGTCATCAAAATTCCGTCCGTAAATCAAGTTCGGATCATCCGGCAGTTTCGACGTATAACTGCCTTCCCATTTTCGTCCGCCACCTTGGAAACTTCCTTTTCCTGCCTCTTTCTGTTGCTTCTTCTCTTCTTTTTCCTGTTTCTTCTGCTCTTTTAACTGTTTCTCCGCCTGGGCTCGCTCTTCCACTTCCCGATACTGGGAGGTAATGGCACCGATAGCCTGTTCAAGCTGAATGGCATTATGCTCTTGCAGATTGCTCTTCTTTGGCTCCCGATAAGTCACTTCCACCCGCAGAGGATGTAGAAACCGCTCCTTAAAAATCTGCTCCAGATAAGATGAGAGGTAGTCTGCTTTTCCTCGGGCAACAATATTATCTTCCAGCTCCATTTGAAGCCGTTCATCTGCAATCAGTTCCCATCGTGCTTCCTGAAAAAGATTGCTTAGAACTACACTTTCCTGGCGAAGCTCTGTCAGAAAACTTTCCATATAATCCTCTATGAGATTCTCCGGTGTATAGAGCTGTGATAACTCATAGGAATCCAATACCTGGATCTGGATTGCCGTCTTTGCAAAAAGTTGCTCCTTGAGCATATTCTCCAATTTATAAATCCAACGTTTTTCTATGATATGATGACTTCTCAAATGGACATGTAGATAATCTTTTCCCGTATTGGTCGTCACCTTCGTAATCTCTGTGTCTTCAAAGAGACGCTTAAGTTCGCTCTCCATCTTCAATGTGGGAAACACATCAAAAAATGTCTTTGCCATGTATCTAATCTCCTATTCCTCCCAAGCAAGAAGTTCCTGTCGCAATGTCTCTAGGAGTTCCTCTTCCTTGACTTTCTTCACGATCTCGCCTTTCTTAATCAGCAAGCCTTCACCGATACCGCCTGCAATTCCGATATCCGCTTCTTTGGCTTCCCCCGGTCCGTTTACCACGCAACCCATCACAGCCACCTTGATATCAAGTGGAATATCCGCCACCATATTCTCTACCTGATTGGCAAGTCCAATCAAATCAATCTTGGTTCTTCCGCAAGTCGGACAGGATACCACTTCAATCCCCCCTTTTCGAAGCCCCAGAGATTTTAATATCAATTTGGCAGATTTGATCTCTTCTAGTGGATCCCCTGTCAGGGAAACACGAATGGTGTTGCCAATTCCTTCATAGAGCATGATTCCAAGTCCTACGGAGGATTTAATATTTCCGGATAGCAAGGTTCCGGATTCCGTAATTCCTACATGAAGTGGATATGGACACTGTTTTGCAATCATCTCATGGGCTTTGACACACATCATGACATCGGAAGATTTGATGCTGACAACCAGATTGTCATATCCCATTTCTTCGATCATATGTACTTTATCCAAAGCACTCTCTACGATTCCTTCTGCTGTCACACCGCCGTATTTCTCCACCAGATTCTTCTCTAAGGAGCCACTATTGACGCCCAC
Source organism: uncultured Faecalimonas sp. (assembly GCA_964450635.1). Taxonomy (GTDB): domain Bacteria; phylum Bacillota; class Clostridia; order Lachnospirales; family Lachnospiraceae; genus Faecalimonas. The sequence continues at coordinate 14,002 of CAYVDA010000037.1, forward strand.
ACGAATCGGAATGTTATATTCTCTAGCCTTATCTACCACCTGGCGTACCCGGCTTGCATCCCCAATATTACCCGGATTAATCCGAATCTTGTCTGCCCCATTTTCAATAGCCGCAATGGCAAGTCGATAATCGAAATGAATATCCGCCACAAGGGGAATATGAATCCGACTCTTAATCTCTTTTAAAGCCAGTGCCGCCTCCATGGTCGGAACTGCACAGCGAATAATCTCACATCCTGCCTTCTCCAAAGCAAGGATCTGCGCCACTGTTGCCTCGACATCCTCTGTCTTTGTATTGGTCATGGATTGGATGGCAATTGGATAAGTGCCTCCGATCTTACATGTTCCAATGGTAATCACTTTTGTATTCTCTCGTTCCATCTGCTTTCTAACTCCTTTCCTGTTAAAAAACGAGTTGCCGCGCCGGTAGTTTCCTACGTTTGCAACAACTCCTCTTCTTACTCTCTGGTAAACTCCAGCTGTTCTCCATACTCACGTTCTGTCAGATTCAAAGTGTCTCCCTGAATGGTATAGGCAAAAGAATTGCTAACCAGGCCAAAAGACTCTGTCAACTCTTCTTCCTCTGCATCTTCCACATTCTGGGAAGAGAAATCATCCTGCTTCTTCATCTGCATCTCCACAATCTTCTCAGATTTGTCCACGGTATAGACCATCTCGATTCGCTTCGTATTCTGCTCATCCTCTGTATTTTCTACAATTACCGTGCCATCCTTCTGAAATTCCAAGGCAATGGAGGTATCCTCCGAAATCCATCTTCCTTTTAATGGATTTCCTGCACTATAACTTGCGATAAAATAGAATACCACAAAAAGAATCACAACGGATGCTCCAATGGTTACAACCCACCATAGCACATTTCTCTTTTTTTCTTCTCTTTCTTTCCATTCCATTGTCCTTATTTCCTCCTGTTACTCTTAAATTATAAGGCACAAATCGCCAGGCTGTCAATGAACGAATACTTCAAAAACACCGATGCTAAGTAGTGCTACAATGATCCCCGCAAGAAGTACACCGCCTAGGCAAGCGAGCACACTTTTCTTAAAATCCAAATCCAGAATGCTTGCCGCTAAGATGCCGGTCCAGGCCCCGGTTCCCGGAAGGGGAATGCCTACGAATAGAAGGAGTGCCGCATAGATACTCTTACCGGCTGTTGCCTGCAATTTCTCTCCGCCCTTCTCTCCCTTAGCCATACAAAAGGAGCAGAACTTTCCGATAATCTTCTGCTTAGATCCCCAGTCTAAAATCTTTCTTGCAAAGAAGAAGATGAACGGAATCGGCAACATATTTCCCAAAATACATACGATATAAGATGCCACTTTCGGCAACTGTAATCCTACTGCCACCGGAATAGCTCCACGAAGCTCAACCAGTGGCAACATGGAAATCAAAAAGACATATAAATATTTTCTCATACACACCTCTTAGTTAAAAAATTCGCCTGCAAGCTCCTGAAACTTCGGCAATGCATTGACGATGGTCTCATAAGCTACGCAATAAGCAATTCGCACATAGCCAGGACATCCAAAGGAACTTCCCGGCACCAACAAGATATGATACTTCTTCGCAGCCTCGCAGAATACTTTCTCATCTTCCACCGGAGACTTCACAAAGAGATAGAATGCTCCTTCCGGTTTGATACAAGAAAATCCCAGATCCAAAAGTCCTTTGTACAAAGTCTCCCGATTGCGATCATAATAAGAAATATCCGTCTTCGCATCCAGACACTTCGCAACTACTTTCTGCTGTAAGGTTGGTGCATTCACAAAGCCCAAGATACGGGTTGCTACACTGGCTGCAGAAATCAAGTCTTCGCTGTCTGTAGCCTCATCCGGAATAACCAGGTAGCCGATTCGCTCACCCGGCAAAGATAAGGATTTGCTATAAGAATATCCTACCATGGTATTGGCATAATATTTGGTCAGATATGGAACTTCCACTCCATCATAAGCAAGCTCCCGATATGGTTCATCGGAGATCAGATAGATATCGGTTCCAAATTCTGCCTGCTTCTTCTCTAAGATGGCTGCCATCTTCTGAATGGTTGCTTCGGAATAGACCACACCGGTCGGGTTGTTCGGCGTATTGACAATGACTGCCTTGGTCTTTGCTGTAATCTTCTCTTCAAACTCCTCTAATTTCGGTTGGAAATCTACGGTATTCGGAGAGACAGCAATGAGGACACCATCAAAATTCGCCACATAACTTCTGTATTCTCCAAAATATGGTGCAAAGGTAATGACTTCATCTCCTGGATTCAAAATGGTCTTTAAAGCCACGTTCAGGCCACCTGCTGCTCCCACTGTCATAACAATATTTTTTCCGGCAAAAGCTGTTCCAAACCGACGATTCAAGGACTCGGCAACTGCTTGTCGCACTTCCGGATATCCTGCATTACTGTTGGTATAACCGTGGAGTGCCACCGGATCTTCTTCCTGTAGTACTTCTAAAATGGCATCTTTCACTTCCTTCGGTGCCGGCACGTTCGGGTTACCCAAACTAAAATCATAGACATTCTCTCTTCCATAAATACCTGCCAGTCGGTTTCCTTCTTCAAACATGGCACGAATAGCGGAACTATTGGCCACCATATTCTTCATCTTTTCTGCTATCATAATTCTTTCTCCTTTGCAATTCCTTTTTCTACTAAAAATACGGGACGGTAGGATAATTTCGCCTTCCGAAGTCCCTCCGCTCCGGTATCTTCTTCTCTATTAATGTAGGTATAATTCCCACAGGCGTGTTCCACAAATTGTTGGTTAATCATAGGATATGCGCCTTGGATCTGTGCATATGCCTTCTCAATGTGAACCACGAAGGTATCTTCGCACACCGGCTCGCCTATGGTAAATGCAATCACTTCTCCATTCACTTTCAAAACGCCGCCAACCAGTTCTAATTCTTCTAACAGTCGCAGGGAATTCAAAGTTACGCACATCTCTGCCCGCTTCTCTTCATCCTCTTCACAACCATTCTCCCGGCGCCAATGAAGAGCCATCTGGAAGCACTCCTCTGCATTCTCCTTGCTTAGCGGTTCATATTGCCAATTCGGATAGGTCTCCTTGAAACGATTGATATGATTTCGCTTTCCGTGCAATTTCTTCCCGGAAAGAGTACGAAGCTTCTCTGCTTCATATACATAATCTGCATAATCCCTTTCGTATGCAATCTCAAATCTTCCCGGATACCAGCTCTCTAGCAATTCATATTGCTCCGGTGTAATGTTGTAGAAAACGAGGGGGACGCCTTGCTCCTTCGCATAGCATCCAAGTATATCAATGGCACGCCTTGCCTTATCCAAACTCCCTGCCGGGAATGCAAAAGACAGACCGTCTCCCAGAGAACGAAAGACAATACATCCCGCAATCTCAGCAAAGGTCACACCATAATGTCTGGACCAGAGATAACAATTGGTAAAGGTTCTCTCGCAACTTCTGCTTGGCATCTCGCTAAATGCTTCACTAATTCTGTTACGGTCCGATAATTCCGGCCGTCTCCAATTTATTTCCATGTAGTCACCTCACTAAATACACGTGTATAGTATACCCCAAATATGGCTGGATGTAAAATAAAAAGAGGATAAAATTTTAGCAAAACAAAACCTCCAACCCTGCGGTCGGAGGTTCTTACTTAACTTCTATTTGTTAGTTATTGATGAGCTTATCTTCATCGCTCCAGCTGTACAGCTTACGAACTTCTGCACCAACTACTTCTGACGGATGTTCAGAAGCAAGTTTTCTCATCGTCTTGAAGTGTACCTGGCTTCCTGCATCTGACATATCAAGCAAGAAGTCTTTTGCAAAGGTACCATCCTGGATATCAG
>CAYVDA010000038.1:0-17257 GCA_964450635.1 uncultured Faecalimonas sp.
TAACGACCTACTCCCTTTCCAGGGGAGCCCCTTCGGCCTCTTGGGTATTTCTCCAGGCTGAACTTTCTTAATAATAAAACCACCGTTCAATGGTGGTTTTATCAACGCAGAGGGTGGGATTCGAACCCACGCGCCCTTTCGGACAAACGGTTTTCAAGACCGCCTCGTTATGACCACTTCGATACCTCTGCATATTCTTTTTTACACTAGGACCGTGTCAGCAAGTAGTATATTATCACATGGTTTTCTGAGTGTCAAGGGGTTTTTAAAAAAACTTTTGCAATTTTCAAATCTTCCGGTGTCGTGATTTTAATATTCTTATAGGAACCTCGAACCAATTTGACATCTTCATACATCATCGCTTCTACCACCTGCGCATCATCTGTTACTTTCACGTCCGTCTGCTCCATCAATTTTCCATAAGCAGCTTTTACAAGTTCTACCTCAAAGACCTGTGGTGTCTGAATCATCCATACTAGATCTCGATCCGGTGTCTGCGCTATATATCCATCTTCGTCTGCTAATTTAATAGTATCTTTTACCGGCATTCCTACCACGCAGGCACGATCTTCTTGCACCACCTCATAGGCACGCAGAATCATCTCTTCATCCACAAACGGTCTTGCTCCATCATGAATAAAAACATACCCTTCATCCGGGCATGCCTGTAAACCATTCCATACGGAATGGTACCGTTCTGCTCCGCCTTCCACAATCCGAGTCACTTTATCTAACCCATAGCGTTCCACAATCTCTCTTTGGCAATATTCTGTCTGCTCTTCCCCTGTAACCAGAATCACCTCATCGATAACAGCGGAAACTTGAAAGGAATGTAGCGCATAATATAAAATTGGCTTTCCTTCCAGTTCCAAATATTGTTTTTGTATCTTTGTCCCCATACGCTTGCCGCTTCCGGCAGCAAGTACAATGGCTGTGCAACGCTCTTTCTTCATCTAACGCTCTCCTAATTTCAGATTCGGAACTGCATTCAGATCCCAGCCATCCCGAATTCCTTTTTTATAATCATAGTAGGCTGCCGCTCCAATCATAGCCGCATTATCCGTACACAAAATCGGTGACGGATGATAGAAGGCAATGCCTTTTTCCTCGCAGGCCTTTTTCATAGCACACCGAAGGGTGCTGTTGGAAGCTACTCCACCTGCAATGGCAAATTGTTTCAATCCATACTCATCCACAGCCCGCATGGCATTCTCTACCAAAACATCCGTGACCGCTTTCTGGAAAGAAGCCGCAATGTCCGCTTTGTTATATTCCACACCTTTCATCTTGCACCCATTGATATAGTTCAGGACTGAGGATTTTACACCACTAAAGCTGAAATCATATGGAGCATCCTGAATATGGGCTTTTGGAAATACAATCGCATCCGGATCTCCTTCTTTGGATAATTTATCAATCTTTGGGCCACCCGGATATCCAAGATCAATGGCTCTTGCTACCTTGTCAAAAGCCTCTCCTGCCGCATCATCGCGAGTTCGTCCAATGATTTCATATTCACCATAATCTTTGACACAGACAAGATGGGTGTGTCCACCGGATACAACCAAGCAGATAAACGGCGGCTCTAAATCTTTATTTTCAATATAATTTGCCGAAATATGTCCTTCAATATGATGCACGCCGACCAAAGGAAGTCTCTTGGCATAAGCAATGGCTTTGGCCTCTGCCACACCTACCAGTAAAGCGCCCACGAGCCCCGGACCATAGGTTACTCCGATGGCATCTAAGTCATCCAGTGTTACCCCTGCCTCCTCTAGGGCTTCCTCAATTACTTGATTGATTTTCTCTATATGTTTTCGAGATGCGATCTCCGGTACAACGCCGCCATACAATTTGTGCAACTCAATCTGGGAAGAAATTACATTGGATAATACTTCCCTTCCATTTTTCACCACTGCCGCCGCAGTCTCATCGCATGAGCTCTCGATTGCCAATATTAAAACATCTTTTTCTTCCATGTTCTTTTACTCCTCTGTAAATACCAACTCCGTGGACATGCCGTCTTTGCCGGCTTTGGAACGCGAAAAAATCTTCCGCACTTCATCCATATATTCTTCCGGCCGCCCTAAAGACGGGCTATAATGAGTCAGCCACATCTCCCCAACTTCTGCTTCTTTGGCAAGCTTAGCCGCCTCATAAAAAGTCATATGTTTGTACTCCACTGCTTTTGCAGCTTTCTCCGGCTCTCCATACATTCCTTCGCAAATAAACAAATCTGCCCCTTTGGCATGTTTGCGAATGGAATCTGTCGGCCTTGTGTCTGTGGTATAGGTTACTTTCAGCCCTTTTCGGCTAGCGCCCAACACCATATCCGGTGTATAGATATGCCCATCTGCTTCCACAGTTTCACCACGCTGCAACACTTTCCAATAATTTTTAGGAATCTCTGCTTCCATAGCCCTTGCCACATCAAATCTTCCTGCCCGGTCCAATTCAAGGGTGTAGCCATAGCAAAGAACATTGTGATTGACACGGAACGCTTTCAACCGATAGCCGTTAATCAAGAAGGTCTGCTCCGGTTCTGTAATCTCCTCATAGTGTATCGAAAACGGCAACTCCGGTGCAATCACCCGCAAAGCATTGACCACTCGCTCTAATCCCTTCGGCCCAATCAAGGTCAATGGTTCCCGGCGATCGGCATTCCCCATAGTCAACAACAATCCCGGCAAACCACTAATGTGATCCCCGTGATAATGGGTAAAACAAATTACATCGATTGGCTTAAAACTCCACCCTTTTTCCTTAATGGCAACCTGGGTTCCTTCTCCACAATCAATCAATAAACTGCTTCCATTGTATCGCCCGCAAAGCATTGACCACTCGCTCTAATCCCTTCGGCCCAATCAAGGTCAATGGTTCCCGGCGATCGGCATTCCCCATAGTCAACAACAATCCCGGCAAACCACTAATGTGATCCCCGTGATAATGGGTAAAACAAATTACATCGATTGGCTTAAAACTCCACCCTTTTTCCTTAATGGCAACCTGGGTTCCTTCTCCACAATCAATCAATAAACTGCTTCCATTGTATCGCACCATCAGCGATGTCAGCCAACGGTACGGCAGTGGCATCATCCCACCGCATCCAAGCAAACAAATATCTAACATGAATTTCTCCTATCTCTCTATCTCAATCGGAATCTGAAATTGTCTCACCATGGCATCATAGCAGGACTCACACAAATCAAACTTATGCACTTCGTTGTCCTTTTCCGAAAAATAGCCCCATCGTTTTTCCACCTGAAGACTTTCTTTTCGCGGCACTTCATGGCTTACTTCTATCTCTCTCCCGCACTGATTACATATAATCTTCTTCAATTCTCGCTCTTTATATTGTCGCATCGAACTTCTTCTCCTTCTCTTTCACATTCTCCTCTATTATAACGAAGCGTGTGAAGTACTTCCAGTGGGAAGTACTGGTATCAGGCAGCTCATCAAGATGGCATCTTCTTCCGGATTCTGGTAAAATCGGCGTCTTCTTCCGTCTACGATAAATCCATGATGCTCATAAAAAGCTCTGGCTATCTCATTGCTCTCCCGCACTTCTAGAAAGAGTCGTTCCACCCCCTGCATCCTGCAACTATGAAAAATTGCTTCCAGCAATCGATGGCCAACACCTTTTGACCGTGATTCTTCTGATACGGCAATCCGGACCAATTCGCCTTCCCCCGCTGCACAATATAAAATTCCATATCCTATAACCTTGCCCTCTTCCATGGCAACCAGAATCTCTCCCTGCCGACTATCGAATGTCTCTTCAATCCCCTTCGCCGACCAGGCATCTGTAAAGATCTCCTGTTCCATCTTTGCAACAGCAGAAATCTCTTCTTTCGTCATCCTAACAATCTGCACCATGTTTCTCTGCACGCTCTCTTTCTGCCTGGGACAAACGCAGATAATCCGGTCGATGCGCAGCAGCCGCCTCTATCTTACCTTCCCGATAATATTCCATAGCAAGACATCCCACTGCTCCTGCACACTGACGATTCCTATGAGCCGGTGCAAATGCATATGGAACTGTCAAAAGTTCTTCTATCTTTTCCCCATAAACCGGCACACCATCTCCCAGGAAAATCACTTTCCGTCCAAGTCGGTTCAATTCTTCCAATAACTCCGACAAAGCAATCGCTGTCTGCTCTTTTACCACAGAAAATTTCCCATCTGCAAATTCATAGATCCCTGTATAAACCTGGTTACGTCTCGCATCCATAATCGGGCAAAGCAGTCCCTCGCATCCATACAAACTGTAGGCCATAGCATCAACAGTCGGAACCGCAACCAATGGTTTGTTCAGTGCCAAACCCAAACCTTTCGCTGTTGCACTGCCAATTCGAAGCCCGGTAAAAGAACCCGGCCCTTTTGCCACTGCAATAGCATCAACACTCTCCAAGTCAAATTCTGTCATTTTCACAATCTCATCCAACATCGGTAAAAGAGTCTGTGAATGTGTCTTTTTATAATTCACTGTATATTCTGCTATCATCTGATCTTCTTCCAGCAAAGCCACAGAGGCCACCAGACCAGAGCTGTCCAAAGCCAATATCCGCATATCGTTACCTTCTTTCTTCTATCTGAATCTTACGATAATCAAATCCCTGTTCCAAATCTTTTTCTATCGTCACTTCCGTATATGTATCCGGCAGAATCTCTTCAATCAGATTCGCCCACTCTATCAAGCAAACTCCTTGGCCATAAACATAATCGTCGAACCCTATTTCATCCATCTCGGACAAATCCCCAATTCGATAGACATCAAAATGATAAAATGGCAACCGTCCTTCTTCGTATACTTGCACAATGGTGAAGGTCGGACTGCTAATCTGCTCGGTAATACCAAGCCCGACTGCCAATCCTTTTGTAAAAACAGTCTTTCCAACACCCAAATCTCCCACCAACGTAAAGACTTGTCCCGGCATAGCCTGTTCTCCCAATTTTCTTCCTAATTCATATGTTTCCTGTTCACTTCTTGTCTCTATAATCATTCCAATATCCTTCTAATGTATATGTCTTATCTTTACTTTTGCCGCCGGCATATGGGTGGAGATCATCTTCACAACTGCCTCGTAGCGATTCCCCATGGATTTCTTCGGAAATAGCATTGCACGAGAAGATGTCAAATATAGGATGATCGCACTCTCCGTGGACACTGCTTTTCGAAACTCACTCCACTTCGCCTCCAGCTCTTCTTCTCCTTGCCGTACTATCACCCCTTCTTCATGGAATTCATATTCCATAGCCTCCGCAAACATAGGCGTTCTCTGCACTTGAACCCTCGCCGTCTTCTTTAACCGGAAAGGTGGCATTACCAGCAGCAGGGCTGCTACCGCGAATCCACAAATGGCCGATTGGACATTTCCCACGGATGCGCTCTCGATTCCAAGCCACAATCCAACAATTCCAAGCATCGCACCTGCCAAACCACTCAAATGGGTATAATTATGATATAGTAGAAAATCATACATGATCTTCTCTGTCATCTTCACTTCAAATTTAACGGACACGAATCTTCCTCCTTTGCCGTCTATCTCCTATAACAGAGATATTATAGCACAAAAAAACGTACAGTAAAACCGAAATTTTACTGTACGTTCTATCTTCCTATATACTACTCTGTAGCACTGACTTTTAAAAGTGGGCGAATCTTCTTATAAATCAATAGCACGATTAAGGAAACTAAGATTCCTTTTAATAAGTTAAATGGTGCCACCGCATAAATAACCAGCGTCTGTAGATCCCGGATCTTCGGATTCACTGCAGTTCCCATGCCTACAATATTTTCCATCGGCAATCCCATCGCTTTTACGTAAGCAGGCAAAAGTAAATATGCATTTACAACACATCCGATTCCCGTCATGCAAAGGGTTCCCACAGCCATTCCTACCAGAGCACCTCTTCGACTGTGAACCTTTCTGTAAATCACACTTGCCGGAATGCACAGGGAACACCCAATCAGAAAATTCCCAAGCTCTCCTACTCCCGCCGTAATGGTTCCATTTAGGAACAAATTCAGTAATATCTTGACAAATTCAATAGCGACCCCGGCCATAGGCCCCATAGCGAAACAACCGATCAGCACCGGAACCTCACTAAAATCAATCTTATAAAAGCTCGGCGCAAAGGGAAGCGGTATCTCAAACAACATCAATACCACCGCCACTGCGGAAAGCATACCAATCTGTGTCAAGTTACGAATGTGATTTCTTCTCTGTCTCATACTTCATCACTCCTTCTCTCATCCAGACTATACTGTCGGTACCGGAATCGCACCGGTTCGGCCACCTTTCGTGGTTCGCGGACTATACCGCCGGTGGGGAATTTCGCCCCGCCCCGAAGAATTCATTTCTGCACTATTATAACCCTGCTATTACATTTGCGCAAGTATCAATTGTTGCCGAATTTCATGGTCAGCTGGATCCGTTTTTTCTGCACATCCACGCTCATGACCTTCACTTCTACAATATCTCCTACACTGACTACTTCCAGGGGATGTTTTACGAATTTCTTATCTGTCAACTGCGAAATATGTACCAAACCGTCCTGATGTACCCCGATATCTACGAATACACCAAAATCAATGACATTTCGAACGGTTCCTTTTAGAATCATTCCCGGCTCTAGATCTTTCATCTCCAATACGTCCGTGCGAAGAATCGGTTTTGGCATCTCATCACGTGGATCCCTGGCCGGTTTTTCAAGTTCAGCCACAATATCCCGCAAGGTAATCTCTCCAATTTCTAATTCTTCTGCAAGTTTCTTGTAATCTCGGATTTTCTTTGATAAACCTTGTAAATTGCCTTTTTCAATATCCTCTGCTGTATAGCCTTGAAGCTCCAATAATCTAGAAGCTGCCTCATAACTTTCCGGATGTACACTGGTTCCATCTAACGGATTCTTTCCCCCTTTGATCCGCATAAATCCAGCACATTGTTCATAGGCTTTTGGTCCTAATTTGGCAACTTTCAGAAGTTCCTTTCGATCCGTAAAGCTTCCGTTTTCTTCTCGGTAAGTTACGATATTCTTCGCAATCGCAGAGGAAACACCTGCAATGTAGGAAAGCAATGGTGCTGATGCCGTATTTAGGTCCACACCTACTTTATTTACACAATCTTCCACTACGCCGGAGAGAGATTCACTTAATTTCTTTTGATTCATATCATGCTGATATTGTCCTACGCCGATGGATTTTGGATCAATCTTAACCAATTCAGCCAACGGATCCTGCAATCTTCTGGCAATAGAAACAGCACTTCGCTGTCCCACGTCAAATTGTGGAAATTCTTCTGTCGCCAATTTACTTGCGGAATATACAGATGCTCCTGCTTCATTGGTAATGATATATTGGACATTCTCCGGAATCTCTTTGAACAGTTCCACGATAAACTGCTCTGATTCCCGGGATGCCGTGCCATTCCCAACAGAGAACAAGGTAACATGATGTTTCTTAATCAATTTCTTCAAAGTGTCTTTTGCCGCCGCCATCTTCTGTGGTGTGGTCGGTGCGGTCGGGAATATGACGCAAGTATCCAGCACTTTTCCCGTCGGATCCACGACTGCCAATTTGCAACCGGTACGGAAAGCCGGATCCCATCCAAGGACTGTCTGGCCTACAATCGGCGGTTGCATCAACAGTTGGGTCAGGTTCTTGCCAAACACTTCAATGGCACCATCTTCAGCCTTTTCTGTCAAATCATTACGAATCTCTCGCTCGATTGCCGGCGCAATTAACCGTTTGTAGCTGTCCGCAAGAACATCTTGCAAAATCGGTGTTGTATAGGGATTGTCACGCACAATCACTTGTTTTGCAAGATAGCGGAGCACTTTTTCCTCTTCTACTTCTAATTTAACATTGAGAAATTTTTCTTTCTCTCCACGGTTTAAAGCCAGAATACGGTGTCCTGCTAATTTCCCAATCGGTTCTTCAAATTGATAATACATCTCATATACCGATTCTGCTTCTTCATCTTTCGCCGCAGAAACAATCTTCCCCTGTTTCATGGTCATCTCACGAATGGCAATTCGATAGTCCGCTTCATCTGCTACTGCCTCTGCCAAAATATCTTTCGCTCCTGCAATGGCATCTTCCACTGTCAGCACTTCCTTTTCTTCATCCAGATAGGATTCTGCCAACGCTTCCACCGGCTCATTTACCTGCTGCAGACGGATCAGTTCTGCTAATGGTTCCAATCCTTTTTCCTTGGCAATGGTCGCACGGGTTCTACGCTTCGGACGATATGGACGATACAAATCCTCCACCACAACCAAAGTCTCCGCTTCCATAATCTGCTTCTTCAACTCTTCCGTCAGTTTCCCTTGTTCTTCGATGGTCGCCAGAACCTGTTCTTTCTTTTCCTCTAGATTCCGCAAATATTTCAACCGCTCGTATAATTTACGAAGTTGTTCATCATTCAAGGAACCTGTGACTTCTTTTCGATAACGAGAAATAAAAGGAATGGTGTATCCTTCATCGATCAACTGCACAGCCGCATCCACCTGCCACTGTTTCACTTCCAACTCTGCTGTAATTTTCTGATTCACATTCATCTGTCTTTGTACCTCCATCAACACATAGCTTCATTATAGCGGATGACCTGTAAAAATGCAAAGATTTCCCATCTTTCTCCCTTTGTTTTTTCGTTTTTGGAGTGCACTCTGTTTTCTTGTTTTTTCTAAAATTTTATGGTATAATGATGTTATTATTAGGAAGAAGCGAGGAGCAGTTACGTGAGTAAAGTAGAGCCATTAACCAAACAGCAAAAAAAATCTAAAGATACAAAAGAGAAGATTTTCAATGCAGCAAAGGAAATTTTGCAAAAAGAAGGATATGAAAGTCTCTCCATTAAAAATATCTGCGAAGCTGCAGGTGTATCCAACGGCAGTTTCTATCATCATTTTAAAACCAAGGATGATTTGCTCTCCTATTACATCGAGGATCAGCCCACCATCAATCCGGAATTGCTGAGCATTCCTTCCAATGCAAAGGAAGCGCGGGAGACCATTGTAGAAGTCTACTTAAATTATGTGAATTATTGTAAAGAATTAGGAGTGGAATTTATTGCAGGTTATTATAATCCAAGAAACCAGGCTCTTAATCCTGCCATCCGTACAGAGCGACCGTATCCCATTGTAACTGTGCAACAATATTTAGAAAAAGCAGTCGAAGCTCATGCCATCTGTCTGGCTTCAGATATTGCCAGCGTGGTAACGGACATTCGTATGCTGGTGATTGGGAATGCCTTCGAATGGGCTATGCGTAACGGCGAAGTGGATTTTGCAGAAAATATGCGACGTTCTCTGACCAACTATTTAAATGGAGTATTGATTTCATAGCAGAGAGACGGAGAAGCTTCGAAATCATTTTCCACGCCTTTTTTTTGAAACAAAAAAAGAGTCCTTGGCATGTCCTCATTACTCAAAGAGATTTGCCTTTGGACTCTTTCTTTATTCCTATTCTATATCGTTTCTTTCATTACTGACTGTCATTTCCTCCAGAACTCCCGGCTTATTCTCCGACGCCATTGTTTCCGGATTCTTTTCTAATCTCTTTGGTTCTGATTTCTTTGCAAATCTGATCAACAAATTCTGCAATCGGTTTCTGACCTTCATCTCCCGCAAAACGGCTACGAACAGATACCAAACCTTCTGCTTCCTCCTGTTCTCCCACAATCAACATATATGGAAGGCGAGCATTTCTTGCTTCACGAATCTTGTAACCAATCTTTTCAGAACGATTATCCACAGTAACGTCCACATCATTTCTTGCCAGTTCCTTGCGAAGTTTTTCTGCATAATCAGCATATTTTTCAGAAATCGGAAGGATACGTACCTGTTCCGGACACAACCAGGTCGGGAACTTTCCTGCATATTTTTCAATCAACCATGCAAGGGTTCTCTCATAGCATCCCATCGCTGTTCTATGAATAATATATGGACGAACTTTTTCTCCATTCTGGTCAATGTAATACATATCAAACTGTTCTGCCAAAACCGCATCCCACTGAATGGTAATCATGGTATCTTCTTTTCCATATACATTCTTCGCTTGAATATCTACTTTCGGTCCGTAGAAAGCAGCCTCTCCTTCTTCTTCATAGAATGGAATATTTAATTCTGTCAAAATCTGACGGATATGTCCCTGGGTCTCTTCCCACACATCCGCAGAACCGATGTATTTTTCTGTATTATTCGGATCCCATTTGGACAGGCGGTAAGTTACATCTTCTTCCACCCCAAGGGTCTCCAAGCAATGTTTTGCAAGAGCCAGACAGCCTTTGAATTCTTCTACCATCTGATCCGGTCTTACGATCAAATGTCCTTCGGAAATGGTAAACTGGCGTACACGAGTCAGACCGTGCATTTCTCCGGAATCCTCGTTTCTAAACAAGGTCGATGTCTCACCATAGCGCAGCGGCAGGTCACGATAAGATTTCTGGCTTGCTTTGTATACATAATACTGGAATGGGCATGTCATCGGACGGAGTGCAAAGACTTCCTTATCTTTTTCTTCATCCCCAAGGACAAACATTCCTTCTTTGTAATGTCCCCAGTGTCCGGAAATCTTGTACAAATCGGATTTTGCCATCAACGGAGTCTTCGTACGTACATAACCCCATTCTTTATCTTCTAAATCTTCTACCCAGCGTTGCATCTTCTGAATCATCTTGGCACCCTTCGGCATGAGAAGCGGAAGCCCCTGTCCAATAACATCAACTGTGGTAAACAATTCCATCTCTCTTCCCAGACGATTGTGATCACGTTTCTTAATCTCTGCCAGACGATCCATATGTGCTGCCAAATCATCTTTTTTATCATAAGCCGTTCCGTAAATTCTCTGGAGCTGTGCCTTGTTAGAATCTCCTCTCCAGTAAGCCATGGAAGAAGAAATTAACTTAAATGCTTTAATTGGTTTGGTGCTCATCAAATGAGGTCCTGCGCAAAGATCGGTGAAATCTCCCTGTTGATAGAAAGAAATCTCAGCATCTTCCGGCAAATCTTCGATCAATTCCACTTTGTATGGTTCTTCTTTTTCTTTCATAAGCGCAATCGCTTCTTCTCTTGGAAGGGCAAATCTCTCGATCGGCAGATTCTCTTTTACGATTTTCTTCATTTCTTTCTCAATCTCTGCCAGCTCTTCCTGGGTAAATGCACTTTCCTTATCAAAGTCATAGTAATATCCGTCCTCAATGGATGGTCCAATGGCAAGTTTCACTTCCGGATAGAGACGTTTGACTGCCTGTGCCAAAATATGGGATGTGGTATGACGAAATGCCTTCTTGCCATCTTCATCCTGGAATGTCAGAATCTCTAATGTAGAGTCTTCTTCCACCTTGGTTCTTAAGTCTACAACCTCTCCATTCACACGACCTGCGCAAGCAACTCTCGCCAGACCTTCGCTAATTGTTTTGGCAATCTCCAATACGGATAACCCCTGTTCGACTTCCATTACGGAGCCGTCTTTTAATGTTACATTCATCTTCTTTTTCCTCCTCTTTCTTATCATCTAACAGACTGTCAGAGCGTTTCTTTTTTTCACAAAAAAAGCACCCTCAAACAATCTCATTGTCTAAGGGTGCATCATGTCTTGATACACGGTTCCACCTTACGTTTCACTCATGGAGTTCTCAGCCTATCGCCTGTAAACTCGCTTCCTTAACGCGGAATCACGGCAATGCTCTTCGCATGCAGCTCGGGAGTGGTCTTCACTGTTCATTCCTATAAAGAACTCACACCAAATGTTCTTCTCTCTGGATAGTTCCTAACAGCTACTCGTTCCGTCATCGCTTTTTATCTATATGGGCTATTATATGCCCAAAAGATGGGTTTCGTCAATCTTTTTTTCAGGAAAATCTGATCACTTTTCTGATTGCCGAGGAGTCTTTCGGAGCCCAAAACCACAAAAGATGGGGCAGAATTCTCTGCCCCATCTTATCATCTCTATGAATTTCTTTTAGTAAATTCCACTCCAACCGGTTTCGTTGTCTACACCTGCATCAAGACCCGGATTTGGGTTTGGATCCGGTTTTTCTTCCGGTTTTTCTTCCGGTTTTTCATCTGGCTTTACTTCCGGTTTCGAAGCTGCTTTAACAGTAATGTTCCATGTAAATGTCTTTCCATTTACGGAAGCTTTCACTGTTGTTTTTCCAGCTTTCACACCAGTTACTGTATAGCTTGTAGAACCTGCTTTTCCTTTTGCAACTTTTGCATTCGGAGCACTCCAGGTTACTTTTGTTCCGGATGTTACACCTGATAATTTCAAAGTTTCTGTCTTGCCTTCTGTAACGTTTACATTACCGCTAGACTGTTTCGGATTAGAAATCACTAATTTGCATGTGTATTTCTTACCGCTTACTTTTGCTGTTACCGTTACCGTTCCAGCTGCTTTTGCTGTTACCGTTGCTTTCGCTTTGCTTGCTTTGATGGTAGCTGCTTTCTTATTCGAAACGCTCCATGAAACTTTCTGACCAAGATTCAATGCAGAAACGGTTACTTTCTGACCTACATTCATGGTCTTGGTTGTTACATTCAAACCTTTTACAGTGACTTTACATTTGTATGTCTTTTTACCAACTTTTACAGAAATGGTAGCACTACCGCCCATGTTACCAGTTACTTTGTATTTGGTCTTGCTTGCTTTCTTAATAGAAGCTACATTGCTATTAGAGGTAGACCATTTGATTGTTCCTTTTGCATTCTTGATGCTCAAATTGAAGGACTGTCCTTTATTGATAGTCTTCTTGGTTGTAGAAAGGCTCACTTTTTTTGCTGCTTCTACCTGCATGGTTCCTGCTGTTGTAGTAAATCCTGCTACCACCATGACAAATGCCAATGCAATAGCTGAAATCTTCTTAAACGTCTTATTCATGTCCGTATTCTCCTTTTTCCTCACTATTTCGTCATCGTATCAACTGTTAACGATTCTACCGTGACATCCTCTTCTGCTACATTACAGAATTCCTTCTTCGCAATATTGAAGCTATATGTACTAGCATTCGCCGGATCATAACTCTTCACCTTGAAGTTCAGATTAATCAGCATACCTGTTGCCGGAGTATCTTTGGAAACATCTGCAAGGTTACTTACAAATCTCACCTGACTGCCAGTGTCTGAAACAGTCGTCTCTTCCAAAACAGTGCCTGCATCGTAGCCTACATATTCTAACTTATCAGAATCATAATCAATATATGCAAGACCTGCACCGATACCATCTGTATCATTCAGACGAACTGCTACACTAAAAGAACCATCATATCCATTAGCAACTCTTACATATCTGTCCACACCATATACTTTCTCCCCTTCTAAGGTTACAACATATGGTTTTACATAAATTCCTTCATTATAAGAAGCCTTATCAATATTCTCTAATACTGCAACTGCTAAATATGCACTTCCTGTACTAAACTCAGCTGCTGTAACCGTCTTATCTTCTGCATTCACAGAAGCATATACGGTTGTGGTCTCGTAACTCTTCTGGTTCTCTCCAACCTTCACATCGAATCCAACCTGCTTATATTCTAAGGAGTCAACGCCGGTAATCAAACGCAACTTCGTAGAAGCTGTCTCTCCATTCGTTCCTTTCGTATTCTGGCACTTTACTACCATGTTAAATGCCTCTTTGGCTGAAGCTGTTCCTGCGCTCTGTGGAACCATCAGTCCTGCTGCTGTCAGTGTTACACCCAATGCTACTGCAGCAACTCTTCTCATCATGTCTTTTCTTCTCACAATCATATCCTCCTTTAATCTGACACGTTCTTAGTGTTCGATCATATTATTGTGCAAATATACCTATGAATACTATACCTTTTTTAGTCTCTATCGTCAAGTTAAACCACCACAATTATGCATCTTTTTTTTGAGCAATTTGCCATTTTAGTTTTTTTGTCAAACCAGACAATATCAGGCAAAAAAAGAGCAAGCCATCATCTGACCTGCTCTCTTCTCTTACTATGCGGAAGATGGGACTTGAACCCACACGTAGTTGCCCACACTAGAACCTGAATCTAGCTCGTCTGCCATTCCGACACTTCCGCTAACAAACAGTATTCTAACACAACAAAAGCCTAATAGCAAGGAAAAGATTTCAAAAAATCGAAAATTTTCGTTTACAAAACGAAATCCCTCAGCTGAAGTGGTTTGCCTCCTGCCACCCCGCGTAACTCCAAAAAACGCATCTGGCCATTCATGGAAATGTCCGGAATGGGTACGCTCTAACGCGAATCTTGCAGAAACCCGCTCATGTGGCACACACAAACCGTGATGTGACGTAGAATAAGCGGACGATAGAGCTTATTATTCTATCATCCGCTTATTTTTATTCTTCCAATCGAACCGGCACCGCTTCCCGCAATTCTATCAAGTCTTTTTCCACCCGGCAATCGTAGGCCAGAATGTGGACTCCCTTCTTACTTGCCTCCTGCAAAGCCATAGCAAATTCCGGATGAGTCACTGCATTCGGCGCGAAATAGCAAACTCCTTCCATCTGTATGACGAAGAATACATAGGCTTCATAGCCATCTTCCGCAGCCTTCATCAGTTCCCGTAGATGTTTGACTCCTCGTTCCGTCGGTGCATCCGGGAAACGAACGATATCATTCTCTTCCAGTGTTACCCCTTTGACTTCCATAAAGATCTTCCGCTTCGAAGTCTCTAAGTAAAAATCAAACCGAGATTTTCCATAGGTGGTCTCCGGTTTGATCGTGGTAAGATCTGGAAATAAATTCCCAGCTCGAAGCCACTCTTCTACCACCCGATTGGGAATCTGGGAATCCATATTCACAAGCCGCTCTCCCTTTTGCACGCCGATCAGATCCCACTTTGTCTTTCGCTCCGGATTCGCAGCTCTCTGCACAAAAACAGTGGCACCGGGGCGAAGTAGCTCCCGGCACCGACCTGTATTTTTTACATGAACAATCTCTTTCCTTCCGGCAATCTCCACATGAGCAATAAACCGATTGGGCCGCTCTAGGAAAATACCTTCTTCCATTCTTTCATATCTCATGCTTGTACGTGTCTATCCTCATCTCTATAATTCAGAATATCCATAGCTATTAACAATAGCATCCAGCTTCGCACCTTCCTTACACAATGGGCATTCGCTAGATTTGTAAGCTCGATAATCCGGCAAATCTTTGCTGGTGAAAATTGTCTTCACTTCTAAGCCATTGATCTTACTAATGGAACTAAATACGGAACAGATTCCGCAAACAGCACCACCATAATACAGTACGGCTTCAATAGCTTGGCTTACTGATTTTCCGGTTGTAATCGACGGAGCCAGAATCAAGACCTGTTGATTCCGAATCATGCGCTGTACATTATCTCGGAATAGAATCTGTCCATTCTGCCGATATTCCGGTGTTACAATGGAAATATTATTACCCTTACTTAATGAAAATGCATCCATATCGGCCAACTGTTCTGCCAAGAAAGCGCCAATGGTATCGGTCTCTTCCAGACATACGATGGTATCTACCGCTGTGCTATGTACGTATTCCGCCGCCAGAACTTTGGCTGTCTCACGACAGTTGTTGTGACGAGACTTGACGGTAGACATATCAATGTAGGTATTGATATGTGAGTGACTGGTAGCAAAGTGACCTTTCATGATCTTAATTCTTGCATGCGGGTTCTTCGTCGAGCGAAGGTCAACTAATCTTTCATCCATAATATGTCCTCCTTTTATCGCTATTGGATTTTTCATAAAAATATTCTACCACACGAATTGGTAAGAATCCACAAGTTTTTCGTCGCTTTTCTTGATTCTTTGTAAGTTTTTCCGTATAATATATATAGGGATTTTTGGAAAAGGAGCAAATCGAGATGTTAAGACCTGCTGAAAAGCTATTCCATTTTATAGAAGAATCCAACCGCATTGTATTTTTCGGAGGCGCGGGAGTCTCTACAGAATCGGGCATCCCGGATTTCCGAAGCAAGGACGGATTATATAATCAACATGACGTGCAATTCGAGGAATATTCTCCGGAATATTTATTAAGCTCCGATTGCCTCCATCATCATCCTAAAGTGTTTTTCGAATTCTACAGGCAGAAGATGGATACCCGACATGTTTTACCAAACATTACTCATCAGGCGCTGGCGAAATTAGAGAAAATGGGAAAGTTACAGGCTGTTATTACTCAGAATATTGATGGGCTTCATCAAATGGCCGGGAGCCAGAATGTCATTGAACTTCATGGTTCCACCTTGCGAAATTATTGCGAGTACTGCCATAAATCTTATCCCGCAGACTATCTCTTCACTTCGAAGGATGCCATTCCTACCTGTCCAATCTGCCACCATATGGTACGGCCGGATGTGACTTTATACGGTGAACAGCTTCCGGATGGCGCTTACGAACGAGCAGTCTCAGCTATTCGTAGTGCGGATCTCTTCCTGGTAGCCGGCACTTCTTTGAAGGTCTATCCTGCAGCCGGGCTGGTCTGGGAATTCAGCGGAAATCACCTAGTGGTTCTGAATAAGGAACCTTTGCAATTCCGGTTAAGACCGGATTCCGATTTGGAATATAATGGAAATATGGGAGAGATTTTTACAGAATTGATGGGGATGATTTAGAAATCAGACAATATAAAAAAGCGAAGGAGAAAGAATCCCTACACGAAAACTCTTTCTCCTTCTTTTATGTAATTCTTTTTCCGAATTTTCTACTTTTTGCAAATCTTATCTTGTTATACCATAAAGTTCCCCATTGCAAGAAGAAAATCCATCATAGTTTTGCAACACTTGCAACACTCTCCCTTGACAACTGCCAAAAGCTGACCTATAATCAAAAGGCTCAAAGACGTTTGCTAACCATAACAAGACAGAATCTAGGGCTTGTACTGGTTTCGACGGGGGCAAGGAAGTTTGAGGAGCCATCCGCGGGGCGGGACCGCGTAGCAAACCGTATTTAAAATTAAACGCAAACGATAATTTAGCGTACGCTGCCTAATGGCAGCAGTCGGTCTTAGGTCGCTCACTGCTTAAGGTACCGGCTTCAACAAGGTGAGGCACTTCGTCTCCTAAGCTTTGCGGAGATGGAAGAACTTATGAAGCTACTGAAATTGTCAGCCTGTCATTAGGCGGATGATGGAGGGAATGTGAATATAATGACTGTGATGGGAGAGCCTCGAATGGAACGGCTTTCGGACAGGGGTTCAATTCCCCTCAGGTCCACTTGAAAACCCTATAAAATCAAGGTTTTTCGACTTTGACTTGTTATACCTGTTATACCTTTTGTTAT
>CAYVDA010000039.1:0-16869 GCA_964450635.1 uncultured Faecalimonas sp.
AAAGATAAGATTCTAGATAAGAAAAGAAAACAGGAATTTACTTTTACATTTCTCTTTGTAAGATTTTTTGTGTTAAAATAAGAAAAAGATTTGACAAACAGAATCGTTAAGGGTATTATAATACGATTTAGCTTTGCTAAATGGTCGGACAGGGCAATTTGAAAGAAGGTATGTATTATGTATGTGTATGTAAACAAAAAAGAATATGCACCGTACAAAAAAGAAGTTGAGGATATTATCAGACACGCCCAGCGTATAATGAAACAAAAGTACAACACGACTTTTCAGTACAAACTGATTGGTAGTGCGGGCAGACATCTTGTAACCAAGATAAAGAATGGTAATAAAGGCTATGACTTTGATTATAACCTTATTCTTCAAAAGTCCGACTTATGGGAAAATCCTAAAAAGTTAAAGCAGCAGTTTATGAATGCTTTTAACGAGGCGGTTATTGGAACTCCATATAGTCCGCCAGAAGATTCGACTTCGTCAATCACGATTAAAGCAATCGACAAAAAGAACTCAAAAATTATCCGTAGTTTTGATTTGGCAATTATCTACTATATAGATGATGAAGAACCGGATGAAGGATATAACTATTTGAGAAACTTAAAGAATGGAAAGTATGAATTTTGGTTGAGGAAATTATCTGTAAATATTGATGCTAAACTTGATGAGATTAAAGAATATGAAGATGGTTGGAATAGAGTTAGAGAGGAATATCTCAAACTAAAAAATCGAAATAAGGACATCAATAAAAAGTCTTTCATTTTATATTTAGAAAGTATCAATAATGTTTACAATCAACTAAAGCAGTATGAGGAGAAAGAAAATCAACAGCAAAATTATCTTGACTATGGATATACTTCTTTAAGCTCTATATTTCACACCTTAGGTGTTTCGAAGTAAGTAAAAATATGATATGATGAAAGAAAGAATGTATCGTAAGATGCTTAGAGAAACATTATTTGTAGAAAAGAGGGTAAGCGATGAGAAAAGTTAGCGGTATTTTGTGGGGAATCGTACTTGTTGTAGTCGGTGTGATGTTCGCGCTGAACGGATTAGATATAACGAACATCGACATTTTCTTTGACGGTTGGTGGACGTTATTGATCATCGTGCCTTGTGTTGCAGGCTTGTTTACCGAACGAGAAAAGACGGGTAATATTATCGGACTTGTATTCGGTATATTTCTGTTGCTATGTTGCCAAGATATCTTAAGTTTTTCCTTGATTTGGAAACTGTTTGTACCTGTTATTGTTGTAATTGTGGGACTGAAGATGATTTTCAACGGTCTTTGTGGCAACAATGAAAAAGATAAGAAGAATTGGTAAATGAAAGGAGAAGGAATAACATGACAGAGCATGAAAAAATGTTAGCAGGATATGTAATCTATGATCCCTTCGCAGAGGGAATGCCGGAAGAAAGGACAAAGGCTCATCGCCTATGCAAATTGTATAATGATACTTTCGAGACGGAAGTAGAGAAGCGTAAGGAGATTTTAGAAGAACTTATGCCAAATAATGGGGAAAATGTATACTTGCAAGGACCGATTCAATTTGATTTTGGAACCAACATTTCCATGGGTGATAACAGTTATGCGAATTTTAATTTTACAGTGTTAGATGAGGGAAGAGTTACAATTGGAAAGTCTGTATTTATCGGACCGAATGTGGTGATGGCAACCGCTATTCATCCACTGTGTTACGAGGACCGCAACTCCTTTTTGAATCCGAAGACCGGTATCGTCACCAACTTGGAATATACGGCTCCAATCACCATAGAAGATAACTGCTGGATTGCTGCCAGTGTAACGATTTGCGGTGGCGTGACCATTGGCGAAGGCTCTGTGATCGGGGCGGGAAGTGTTGTGACTCGGGATATTCCACCGCATAGTCTGGCAGTGGGGAATCCTTGCCGTGTAATTCGCCAGATTACAGATGCGGATCGGTTGTCAGCGCATCCGGAATTGATGGAAGATCAGGAGTAGAATATACGGGAAGAGATTGGCGTGTCACTTTTCGAGACGCATATACTTGCACATGAAAAAGAAGCTGTCGCTTTCATGAAGTTCAGAAAGCGACAGCTTCTCTTTATGTGTATTAAATTTTAGCTTTATACATTTCTACCAATTCTTCTGTAGAAGGTTTGGAGAGGTTCATATCCATTGGGAACATCTGAAGTGTCAGTTCCGCAAGGAGCTGTTCGTCGCCTTCTTGATATCCCAGTGCGGTAAGGGTATCTGCAATGCCTACATTCTTTCTCATAACAGCAATGGCATCACAGAGTGCTGAAACACTATCAAAACCGATTCGTTTTGCAGAAGCTTCTAATTCCGGGCGAACCTTAGCATTGGCTGCGAACCAGTATTCCACTGTGAAGGCACATGCTGCACCGTGCGGAATATGGTATCTGCCGGAAACGGCAAAACCGCTTGCGTGTGAGCCGGTAATACCTGTCTGCGAGAATGCATAGCCTGCCATGTGGCTTGCTGCGGCCATGTTCTTGCGAGCTTCTTTGTCACTTCCATCTACAACAGCTTTTTCTAAGTTCTCGAATACCATACGAATTGCAGATTCTGCTAAAGCATCAGAGTATGGTGTTGCATAGATGCTTCCGAGAGCATCTATGGCATGAGCCAAAGCATCAAAACCGGTATGAGCAGTTACAGAAGCCGGTACGGTATAGGTCAATTCCGGGTCAACTAAGGCGATGCGTGGCATTACAAGATGATTCATAACAACGCCACCTAATCCGCCGTTTACCTTATCATGGATGCCGGCATCACCAGTAAGCTCACTTCCCGAACCGGAAGTGGATGGAATGATAATGAGCGGCAGTACTTTGGTAGGTTGGAATTGCATGCCTGCAAATGCTTCCGCTTCCACATCCTCGGCATAAGCAGCAGCGGTTACTTTTGCACAGTCGATGGCGCTACCACCACCCAGCGCGATAATACATTCAGCTTTAATTTCTCTTGCCACCGCAAGGTTTGCATTCACATTTTGGAAAGTCGGATCCGGTTCAACATCACTGCTGATTGCGATGATTCTGCCATTGGAATATTCTTTTACTTTTTCTGCAATTCCATGGCGAACCATACTTGGAGTTGCGATAAGAAGCGCACGATCTAGACCTTCTTCCGCCATATATTTTTCAATGTTTTTAATTTCGCCCTCACCGAAAATGGTACGAGCAGGTTGATGAACTTGCCACATAATAGAATCTCCTTTCGTTCACGTTCGTTATTTATTTGACAATATTATAACTGTTTTCTAACTGAGACGTAAAGAGAAGGAATGGAATATAGTTATTCCATTCCTTCACGAAAATTTTCAATCAAACTCTTTACAAATTTTTCATTGGTATTTTGTCGGGCATCTAGCCAGGCGATGATGATATCACTTGGAACATCATCCAGAATATATTTTTTAATATCTTTATGGATAATATCAGTATGGTCATCCGCAAATACAATTCCTTGTCCGGTGAGAATGTTGACTTTATAGGAACGGGTATTGGCTACATTTGCAGAAACATTCGGGATAAATCCGGCTTTTGCACAAACATCATTAAAATTTTTCAAATAATTAGGACTGTTATCTGGCGAGAGCATGATGAATTTTTCATTTTTTAAATCAGATAAATGAATCTCATCCTGGCTGCATAAAGGGTTAAATCTAGGAAGAAAAACAGCAGCCTTGGTATGATAGAGCACCTGCGTGTGATAGCCGTATTTGATCAGGGTATCTTGATCGATGGCAGATGTAATAATCACATCTAATTTTTTCTCTTGTGCTTGCTGCAACAGTTCCTTGATGCGTTGCTCGTTATATTGTAATGTGATATGATTTTGCGTACAGAGTTTCAGAATCATATAGGCAAGATTCTCGCGACTTGTCACACAGTCGATGACACCAATGCGAAGGGTAGTGTCAGTGTTTTCTAAGGTTTCGTGGGCTCGTATTACGGCATCTTTTGCGTCAGCTAGAAGATGCTTGAAATCTTGATACAGACTTTTGCCTGCTTCCGTTAAGATGTTTTGCGATTTTACCCGAACGACAAGCTGCAGAGCCAGATCTTTCTCCAAAGCGGAGATGGTTTTGCTGACCATGGATTGAGAGTAATTTAGTTTCTTGGCAGCGGCGGAGAAACTTCCATTTTCTGCAACGGAAATAAATATTTTAATTTGATTAAAGTTCAGATTCGATATATCAAAATATTGCATGCTAATCACCTCGTTGTAAAAAATCCCCTACATTCCTATTAGAATGTAGGGGATTGTGCCTTTATGCTTATTCAGCAGAAATAGCTCCAACCGGACACTGAGCTGCGCAAGCGCCACAGTCTACACATGTGTCTTTGTCAATTTCGTAGTGTTCTGCTCCCTGAGAGATTGCTCCTACTGGACATTCAGCCTCGCAAGATCCGCAGCTAACACAATCATTACCAATTACGTGTGCCATGGGTCGTTACCTCCTTATATTTTC
This sequence comes from uncultured Faecalimonas sp., assembly GCA_964450635.1. Lineage (GTDB taxonomy): Bacteria > Bacillota > Clostridia > Lachnospirales > Lachnospiraceae > Faecalimonas. The sequence goes on from CAYVDA010000039.1 coordinate 4,491, forward strand.
GTGGTTGTGGAACAAGTCCACAGCTTCCCTATATTGTAATACAATTACGGGAAATATACAAGCCATTTACTTGCTTTTTTCCGGAAAATGCACATCTTTATAGGCATTTAAAATAATATTCTTTGCCGCTACCGCTTCGTCTTTGGTAGCATCCTTGGTATCCTTTAATGGATAATCCATTCCTAAGTTGTCATATTTGACTTTTCCCATAGAATGGTAAGGAAGAACGTCCAAAGCTTTGACGTTGCTCAAACTTCCGATGAAGCGTCCTAACTCTTCCAGATAATCCCGATAGAGGGTGATCCCTGGCACTACAACATGGCGAATCCAGATTGGAATCTGTTTCTCGTCCAGATATCTTGCAAAGGCAAGAATCCGTTTGTTGGAGTGGGAGGTGAGTTTCTTGTGCTCGGCTTCGTCAATGTGCTTGATATCCAACATGATCAAGTCGGTTACGGCGAGTAGTCTGTCAAGCTTTTCCATGAAAACCGGATTGTCCGGCTGGAACATAATGCCGGAAGAATCGATACAGGTATGGATGTTGTCCTTGTGAAGCTTCTCAAAAAGTTCGATAAGAAAATCCATCTGCATCATCGGTTCGCCACCGGTTACGGTAACTCCTCCGTGTCGATAGAAGGGGATATTGCTGTAGAAACCTTCCAATACTTCCTCTACAGTCATAGTGTTACCGGTATTTGGTGTCCAGGTGTCCGGGTTGTGGCAATATAGGCATCGCATCGGACAGCCCTGTAAAAAGATGACATAACGAAGTCCGGGACCGTCAACGGTCCCGCAACTTTCAATCGAATGAACATATCCCTTTGTCATTGTGACAATTACATTCCTTCGTGGAAGGTACGTGAGATAACATCATCCTGCTGTTCTTTTGTAAGTTTGATAAAGTTTACAGCATAACCGGAAACACGAACGGTAAGCTGTGGGTAGTTCTCCGGATGTTTCTGAGCATCCAATAAAGTGTCTCTTGTGAATACGTTTACGTTCAAGTGATGTCCACCCTGTTCAACGTATCCGTCTAACATATTTACTAAGTTATCTACCTGCTGCTGATTAACTGCTGCCATAGTAGTTACCTCCTTTTTATTATTTTGTTAAAATTATTCTGCATCAATGCTTTCCATGATATTTGGAATGTTGCAGCACTGATCTTTGCAGTTGTCAAGTCTGTCTAAGTCAAGATCTCCTGCGAAAATCTGGTCTTCTTTTCCAAGAGCGCCTGGGATGATAGAGAATGTATTAGAAATACCATCCTGTGCGTGTCTGAATGGAAGTTTTGCTACGGAAGCAAGAGAAGCTAAAGCACCGTGTGTATCACGTCTGTGCATCGGGTTTGCTCCTGGAGCAAGTGGTTCCCCTACTTTTCTACCGTCTGGTGTATTACCTGTCTTCTTACCATATACAACGTTAGAAGTAATAGTAAGGATTGACATAGTCGGGATACTGTGACGGTATGTGTGGTGTTTACGGATCTTATCCATGAATGTATGAACAAGATTAACTGCCAATTCATCAACTCTGTCATCGTTGTTTCCGTATTTCGGGAAATCACCTTCTACAGCATAGTCAACTACAAGTCCGTCTTCATCACGGATTGGTGTTACTTTTGCATATTTGATTGCGCTGAGTGAGTCAGCTACTACAGAAAGTCCGGCAATACCTGTTGCGAAGTAACGTTTTACTTCTCTGTCATGGAGAGCCATCTGAACTTTCTCATAGCAATATTTATCGTGCATGTAGTGAATGATGTTCAATGTATTTACATACAGTTCAGCAAGCCATTCCATCATAGCATCGAATTTTTCCATTACATCATCAAAGTCAAGGACATCGCCTTCTACCGCACGGTATTTTGGTCCAACCTGAACTTTAGATTTCTCATCCACACCACCGTTGATAGCGTAAAGGAGACATTTTGCAAGGTTAGCACGAGCTCCGAAGAACTGCATCTCTTTACCAACTCTCATAGAAGATACACAACAAGCGATTGCGTAATCATCACCGTGAGTTTCACGCATCATATCGTCGTTCTCGTACTGGATAGAAGAAGATTTGATAGACATCTTCGCACAGTATTCTTTGAACGGTTTCGGCAATCTTGTAGACCAGAGAACAGTAAGGTTCGGTTCCGGAGCGGTTCCAAGGTTGTCCAATGTGTGTAAGTAACGGAAAGAAGTTCTTGTTACTAACGGACGACCGTCGATACCAACACCACCGATAGACTCTGTTACCCATGTTGGGTCACCTGAGAACAATGCATTGTATTCTGGTGTACGAGCAAATTTAACAAGACGTAACTTCATGATGAAGTGGTCAACGTATTCCTGAGCCTGTTCCTCAGTGATCAATCCTCTGTCCAAATCTCTCTGGATATAGATATCGATGAAAGTAGAAGTACGTCCAAGGCTCATTGCAGCACCGTTCTGCTCTTTAACAGCAGCAAGGTAACCGAAGTATAACCACTGGATTGCTTCTTTTGCATTTGCAGCCGGTTTAGAAATGTCATAACCGTAGATTTCACCAAGTTTTTTCAATTCGCCAAGAGCACGGATCTGCTCAGACAATTCTTCACGAAGACGGATGTTCTCGCCTGTCATACGTACAAGAGAGGTAGCAAGCTGCTCTTTCTTGTCTTCGATCAACCAATCGATACCATAGAGAGCTACACGACGGTAGTCGCCGATGATACGTCCACGACCGTAAGCATCCGGAAGACCTGTGATGATACCGGATTTTCTAGCGGCTCTCATCTCTGGTGTGTAAGCATCGAATACACCCTGGTTGTGTGTCTTTCTGTAGTCTGTGAAGATCTTAGAAATCTCTGGATCTACTTCGTATCCATTCTCTTTACAAGCATTCTCTGCCATACGGATACCACCAAATGGCTGAAGGGAACGTTTGAAAGGCTTGTCTGTCTGGAAACCTACGATTGTCTCTAAATCTTTGTTAAGGTATCCAGGTCCGTGAGAAGTGATAGTAGATACGATCTTAGTATCCATATCAAGTACTCCGCCTGCTTCTCTTTCCTGTTTTGCAAGTTCCATAACCTGTGCCCAAAGCTTAGTTGTTGCTTCTGTAGGTCCTGCTAAGAAAGAGTCATCTCCTTCATAAGGTGTGTAGTTGTGCTGAATGAAATCACGCACGTTGACTGCTCCGCGGTTCCAACGTCCTGGTGTGAAACCGTCCCATTGGGAATTCCATTTTTTCTCCATGGGTTTGTCCTCCTTTTGTTCATATATGAATTTTAAATTTCTTACCGTAATCAATTATATCGTAGAAAAAATGGGGGTGCAAGGTATAAATTGTATTTATTCGCATACAGTATACAATCTTTGTCAAAAAAATGACAAATAAGGAAAGATTGTGAAAAATGGGAAAAAGAATTTCTTTTTTGAAAGGTTTGGTGTATAGTAGAATTCATAAAAAAAGAAAATCAAAAAATGAGGTAGATAGATATGAAACGAATCAAAAAAGGAGTTGCCTGGCTGCTATGTGTAGCTTGCACTTTAGGGGGCTGCGGGACGACGAATACGAACCGGATTCCAAAGGAGAAGGAGAAAGAGAAGGTCTATCAAGGGAAATTAAATGCGATTAAGCCGATGGCATATGCCAGTGTGGAAGGATTAAAAGTAGAGAAAGGAACATACCTTACTATAATAGGTAGAAACTCTGGTGACAGCTTCTGGGATGAGGTGCAGCGCGGAGCAGAGCAGGCTGTGGAAGATCTGAATCAGGAGCTGGGATATACCGGCGATGATGCGATTCGGTTAAATTATAGTGCACCGAAGGTGAGGGATGATGTCAATGAACAGATTAACATTCTGGATGAAGAACTTGCCAGATATCCTTTGGCAGTGGGCATTGCAACCATTGACCGAAAGGCTTGCCAGACCCAGTTTGACCAGGCATTAGAGAATCACATTCCAATTGTGACTTTTGATTCCGGCAGTGATTATAAGGATGTGGCGACCGCCTGCGCAACGGACAACCTGGCCGCTTCCAAAGTGGTGGCAGGAAAGTTGGCAGATGCCATTGGAGGAGAAGGAGAAGTGGCTGTCTTTGTACAGGATTCTAATTCTATGACTGCCATGCAACGGGAACAGGGATTCTTAGAAAAAATAAAGAGTGAATATCCGAAGGTTAAGGTAGTCTCTGTTTATCGGTTTGATGAATTGCAGGAAAAGGCAAAAGAGATTGCTAAGGAGCAAGAGTCGGAAGAGAGCATTACGACACAGGAAGAGATGCTTGACTGGATTTTAAAACAACATCCGGAATTGAAGGGCATCTATACCACGAATCTGGATGTGACCCAGACGGTTGTCAATTATCTGACAGAGGCAGAACGCACAGATCTGAAAGTAGTCGGATTTGACGGTGGCAAGGAACAGTTGCAATATCTAACGGAAGGCAAGGTGGAAGGCCTTTTGGTGCAGAATCCATTTGGCATGGGATACGCTACAGTTATTGCTATGGTACGTGCAGGATTGGAGATGGCCAACGAAGCCAATGTGAATACCGGATATACTTGGGTGACCAAGGAGAATATGGAAGAGGAAGAGATTCGGAAGATGTTATACGAATAGGAATGGGAGAGAAGAATGAGACATAACGAGAAGAAGAAAACCGTAATGATTGTGGATGATTTTAAGTTCAACCAGGAAATGTTAAGTGAGATGCTGGGTGAGCAATACGAATACGTCTACGCAAATGATGGGGTACAGGCAATTGATATTTTGAATTCAGCGGTGGCAGTGGATGTGATTTTGCTGGATATCAATATGCCGCATATGGATGGATTCGAAGTCTTGCGGATTATGAATGAAAAATCTTGGATTGAGGAGATTCCTGTGGTTGTGGTTTCTTCTGAATCCCAGTCAGAACTGCTGAATCGTGTCTTTGAATTGGGAGCCATTGACTGTATCATTCGTCCTTTTCGGTCGATTGTGGTGCAACACCGGGTGGAAAATTCGTTGAAATTGTATGTGAAGCAGAAGAATCTGACCACACTGGTTAAGAAACAGTTATATGAGCGTCAGAAAGCCAACAATATGATGATTAGCATTTTTAGTCATATGGTGGAGAATCGAAATCATGAATCTGGGAACCATACTTTGCATATTCAGAATATTACGAATTTATTGTTGCAACGTCTGGTGCAGATTACGGACCAATATCCACTGACGCAAGCGGAGATCTCCATGTATGCAACGGTTTCCGCTCTTCATGACATTGGGAAGATGACCGTGCCGGAAGAGATCCTGAACAAATCGGGAGAATTAGATGCAGACGAGTGGGAGATCATGAAGATGCATACCGTGCGGGGAGATGAATTTCTTAGAGGCATGGCACAAGGACAGGAGGAGCCGTTTCTGGAAGCGGCCCATGAGATTTGTCGTTGGCACCATGAGAGATGGGATGGAAATGGATATCCGGATGGCCTGAGAGGAGATGCCATTCCGATTTCAGCACAAGTAGTATCTGTGGCAGATGTGTATGATGCACTAACCAGTAATCGCTGCTATAAGAAAGCATATACCCACGAGGAAGCGCTTCGGATGATTCGAGATGGGGAATGCGGATGTTTCAATCCGATTTTGCTTCAGGCCTTGGAGGACGTCAGCGACGATTTACTCATCACCTTGAATCTGAACGATGGCAGTGCCTATGATTTTCGGGCAGAAGCACAACGTATGGCGGATGAAGTCTTGAAGGATGAGGAAATCGGGAAGATGGATCGAATCTACAGACGGACAGAGACAGAACGTATCAAGAAAGAATTTTTTGCATCCCGGTGCAAAGGGATTCAGTTCGAATATGATAGCCAGTTGCAGAAAATACTCTATATTAATCAATATAACCAAAACGGGGAGAAGATACATCTGTCGGCAGATATGGTTCATCTGTTGGAAGAAGAGGACTGGAAAGTGTTGCGGGAGCGAATTACAGCGACTACGCCGAAGGAACCGGTAGTGACCATGACGGTGTTAGTTCCGATTGAGGGAGAAAAACGGTGGCAGAAGCTGACAGCGATGTCTGTCTGGGTGCAGGGAAGTGATCGTTATGTCGGAATTGTGGGACATTTTGCAGACATTCACAATGAGATGGAGATGATAGATACAGAAGATATTGTGACTGTGAACCAGCGAATGCTCCGAAATTTCTATCGGGATGCCGTAACAACAGCCTATTCTAGGATTTATCTGGAAGATTTTTATGAAAAATTTGAAAATTGTGATGGGGTAGCGGTGATTGACATTGATCAATTCAAATCTATCAACGATACCTATGGTCATATGGTGGGAGATAAGGCGTTAAAACACATCTCCAATGTATTGTCTCAAAAGATTCGAAAAGAAGATACCATGATTCGCTATGGTGGCGATGAATTTTTGTTGTTGTTTGAAAAGATTGAAGAAGAGGAATTTATGCAGATTCTGCAGAAATTAAAGAAAGCGGTGCAAAATGTTGCTTTAGAGGATCTGCCGGAGGTTGCATTGAATATCAGTATCGGTGGGGTCTACCAAGTGCATCCGCTGAACCAGGCGATTCATTTGGCTGACCGGGAGATGTATAAAGACAAGGCGGAAGCAAGGAGAGGTGCAAGATGACATTGCAGGAATTTTATGTAAGTGTAGGCGGGGACTATACGGAAGTTTACGACAGGATTCCGGATGGTGAGATGTTGCGAAAGTTTGTATTGCGATTTGCGGAGGATGAGACTTACGATCTGTGGAGACATGCGGTGGAACAGGAAGATGTCTCCGAAGCATTTCGGGCAGTACTTACCATGAAGGAGATTGTGATGAATCTGGGATTTGGAAGATTGAACATGATTCTCTCTGATCTGACGGAGCGATTACGTGCAGGAACAGAGATGCCGGAGAAGAGCCGGATGGAGGCTTTTGAGCGGGAATACAGAAATGTTATGGATGGAATTGAGAGACTCCAGAAAGACTAACAAAAAGGGGATCGATTATCTTTGTGAAGAATCGATTCCTCTTTGTATTTTGAAGGGGATACAGGGAAGGGGATTTTAGAAAATGTTTAGAATTTTTTTGTTGTAATTTAAGAAGAAGAGAGTATAATGTTAGGTGGCTAACAAAATGAGTGGGGTGAGACTATGATTCAAAATGGACAAAGTGAATACATAGGATTTCAATTAAAATCAATGAACAATCTGATCCGGCGCAAGCTGGATACCAGATTTGCCGGAACAGATCTTCGCGAGCTGTCAGGAATGCAAGGACCGGTCATCAGTTACATCTATGATGCCGGCCGGGAGAGGGATGTATTCCAGAAGGACATCGAGAAAGCATTTCAGATTCGAAGGTCAACAGCTACGGTGATGTTGCAGAACTTAGAGCAGAAAGGATATATCTTGCGAGAAGCAGTGGCACATGATGCACGGATGAAGAAGATTGTTCTGACGAAAAAGGCGATTTGCCATAATTTTGCCATTCATCGGGAGATTGACCAGTTTCACGAAGAGTTGGAGCGGGGCATCACCGAAGAAGAGAAGGAAGAATTGTTCCGTATTTTAGGGAAAGTAAAGAATAATTTAGAATAGGAGGATACTATGTTAAAGACATTATTGAAACAAGTCAAAGAATTCAAGGCCGATTCCATCAAGACGCCGATTTTCATGGTGATGGAAGTTGTCATCGAGATGTTGATTCCATTTTTGATGGCGCAGTTGATTGATAAAGGTGTGGAAAAAGGCAATATGACCTATATTTGGGTATTTAGTGCACTGATGTTATTGGCGGCTGTGGGCGGTTTATATGCCGGAATCATGGGAGGTAAATACGGTGCACGGGCATCAACCGGATTTGCAAGAAATTTGCGAGAGGCGATGTATACCAATATCCAGCGGTTTTCTTTCGCCAATATTGATAAATTTTCTTCAGCAGGTCTGGTAACCCGTATGACCACGGATGTGAACAATCTGCAGATGGCATACCAGATGATTTTGCGTATGTGTACCAGAGCACCGTCCAGTTTGCTGGTGGCTATGGTTATGGCATTCTTTATCAATGCCAGAATTGCAAGTATTTATCTGGTTGCAGTAATCGGATTGGGAATTTGCCTGTTTATTATTATGAAACTGGCCATGAAATATTTTAGTGAAGTATTTAAGAAATATGATGATTTGAATGCCAGTGTACAGGAAAATGTAACGGCACAGCGCGTAGTTAAGGCTTATGTAAGAGAAGACTATGAGACAGAAAAATTTAAAAAAGCCAACGGGAATATCTACAAGATGTTCGTAAAAGCGGAGAAGATCTTGTCTTGGAATACACCATTGATGCAATTGGCCGTATATTCTTGCATTATGCTTATTGCCTGGATAGGAGCGAAGATGATTGTCGTTGGAGATTTGACGACAGGACAGCTTATGAGTCTGTTTACCTATTGCACCAATATCCTAATGAGCTTGATGATGCTTTCCATGATTTTCGTTATGGTCACCATGAGTATGACCAGTGCAAGACGTATCTGCGAAGTGCTGGAAGAAGAGCCGACCATTACGAATCCGGAGGAGCCGGTATATGAAGTGGCAGACGGAAGCATTCGCTTTGACCGTGTGACCTTCCGATACAATCAGGGAAGCGAGAAACCGGTACTTTCTGATATTTCTTTCGAGATTAAGCCGGGAGAGACCATTGGTATCATTGGTGGAACCGGAAGTTCGAAGACCAGTTTAGTGAACTTGATCAGCCGTCTCTATGATGTGGAAGAAGGGGCTGTCTATGTGGGCGGAAGAGATGTTCGAGAGTATGATATGGAAGTGCTCCGTAATGAAGTTTCCGTGGTGCTGCAGAAGAATGTCCTCTTTAGCGGAACCATCTTAGAGAACCTTCGCTGGGGAGATGAGAATGCTACAGAGGAAGAATGCAAACGGGCTTGCGAACTGGCATGCGCCGATGAATTTATTGAGAAAATGCCGGAAGGCTATAATACTTATATTGAACAGGGTGGATCCAACGTATCCGGTGGACAGAAACAGCGTCTGTGTATCGCCAGAGCCCTGCTGAAGAAACCGAAAGTATTGATTTTGGATGATAGCACCAGTGCAGTGGATACTGCTACGGATGCCAAGATTCGTCGGGCATTTTTGACAGAGATTCCGCAGACTACGAAGCTGATCATTGCACAGCGTATTTCCAGTATTCAGGATGCAGACCGGATCTTAGTTCTGGATGCAGGTGAGCTGAACGGGATAGGAACCCACGAAGAATTGTTGCAGAACAATACCATTTATCGGGAAGTCTATGAGGCGCAGGTAGGTGGAAGTGGTGATTTTGATGAAAATGGAGGTGAGGCATAATGGCAGGACCAATGCGAGGACCGGGAGGAAGAGGACCGATGGGCGCCAGAGGAAGAATGCCGGCTCAGAAGATTGAGAACCCGGGAAAGATTTTGAAACGCCTCATAGGATATGTGGCGAAGAAATATGGACTGTTATATTGTCTGGTATTTGTATGTATTATTGTTAATGTAATTGCCAGCGTCAGAGGAACCTTGTTCTTACAAGTGTTGATTGATGATTACATTACACCGCTTATAGGCCAGCAGAATCCGGATTTTAGCGGTTTGCTTCATACGATTTTGCAGATGGCATTGATCTATCTGGCTGGAATTGTGGCAGCTTTCACCCAGTCCCGGTTGATGGTATATATTTCACAGGGAACTTTGCGGAGCATGCGTAATGATTTATTCTCCCATATGCAGAAGTTGCCGGTCAAATATTTTGATACTCACTCACATGGTGATATCATGTCGATTTATACCAATGATATTGATACCTTGCGACAGATGATCAGCCAGAGTATTCCGCAGATTGTATCCAGTGTCATTACGGTTGTCAGCGTATTTGTCAGTATGTTGGTATTAAATGTGCCGCTGACCTTGTTGACTTTGGTAATGGTTGGAGTAGTCTTCTTTGTTACGACTAAGATCGGTGGACAGAGTAGCCGCTATTTTAGCAAGCAGCAGTCGGATGTAGGTAAGGTGAATGGTTATATTGAAGAAATGATGAGCGGACAGAAGGTAGTGAAGGTCTTCTGCCATGAGGAAAAAAGCTTGGAAGAGTTTAAGGAATTGAACAATCAGCTCTTTGACAGTGCATTTAATGCTCACAAATTTGCCAACATTATGGCACCGATCAATGCGCAGCTTGGAAATGTCAGCTATGTGCTCTGCGTTTTGGTAGGTGGTATCCTGGCATTGAACAATATAGGCGGATTTAGTTTGGGATCTCTTGCGAGTTTCTTGACCTTCAATAAGAACTTCAGTCAGCCAATCAACCAAGTGACCCAGCAGATGAACAGTATCATCATGGCTCTGGCAGGTGCCCAGAGAGTCTTCGCTCTGTTAGATGAGAAGGAAGAGACTGATGATGGATATGTCACTTTGGTACATGCAAAGAGAGAAAATGGTCAGCTTGTAGAATGCAAGGAGCGTACCGGACTGTGGGCATGGAAACATGTACATCAGGCAGACGGCTCAGTGGATTATGTAGAGCTGAAAGGTGACGTAGTATTCGATGGCGTAGACTTTGGCTATAATGATGAGAAGATGGTGCTGCATGACGTGAAACTCTATGCTACACCGGGACAGAAGATTGCCTTTGTTGGTTCTACCGGAGCAGGAAAGACCACAATTACCAACCTGATTAACCGCTTCTATGATATTCAGGATGGAAAGATTCGTTATGACGGCATTAATGTGAATAAGATTAAGAAGGCAGATCTTCGTAAATCCCTTGGGATTGTATTGCAGGATACCCATTTGTTCAGTACGACAGTTATGGAAAATATTCGATTTGGACGGTTGGAAGCCACAGACGAGGAAGTCATTGCGGCAGCCAAACTTGCGAATGCAGACGGATTCATCCGCCAGCTTCCGGATGGATATCAGACAGTTCTGGTAGGTGACGGAGCGAATCTAAGTCAAGGACAGAGACAGCTTCTCTCCATTGCACGAGCAGCAGTGGCAGATCCGCCGGTATTGATTCTGGACGAGGCTACCAGTTCTATTGACACCAGAACGGAGAAGATTGTACAGGATGGAACGGACAAATTGATGAAAGGACGTACCACATTTGTCATTGCTCATCGTTTGTCCACCGTTAAGAATAGTGATTGTATTATGGTTCTGGAACAGGGACGCATTATCGAACGGGGAACCCACGAGGAATTATTAGCAGAACATGGCAAATATTATCAGTTATATACCGGTAACAGCATTGCTGGATAGAGATGAGTAGGAGGAGTGAGCGATGAAATTAGGATTTATCGGTGCCGGAAATATGGCAAAGGCCATTATGAGTGGTGTGATTCAAAATGGATTGTATCAACCGGATGAGATCGTGGCTTCGGATATTTCAGAGGCGGGATTAGAGCAGGCAAAGGAACGTCTGGGAATCAGTGTAACAAAGAGCAATTTGGAAGTGGTAGAGCAGGCAGAAGTTCTGATTCTGGCTGTGAAACCACAGTTTTATGAAAGTGTTATTGCGGAGATAAGAGATCGGGTTTCAGCAGAGCAGATTATTCTGACGATTGCACCGGGTAAGACCCTGTCTTGGTTAGAAGAACAGTTTGGCAAAGAGGTCAAATTAGTCCGCACGATGCCTAATACACCGGCAATGGTGCAGGAGGGAATGACCGGAGTTTGTGTAAATACACAGGTAGGAGAGGAAGATCTAAAGAAAGCGATGACGATCTTAGAATGCTTTGGCAAGGTTGCCTGTATCAGCGAATCTTTGATGGATGTAGTAACTTCCGTCAGCGGAAGTTCGCCGGCATATGTATTCTTGTTTATCGAGGCCATGGCAGATGCGGCAGTGGCAGATGGCATGCCGCGGCAGCAGGCTTATGAATTTGCCGCTCAGGCAGTCTACGGAAGTGCTAAGATGGTCTTAGAATCAGGAAAGCATCCGGCAGAATTAAAAGATATGGTATGTTCCCCGGGCGGAACCACCATTGAGGCGGTTCGGGTCTTGGAAGAAAAAGGATTTCGAAGTGCAGTCATCGAAGCGATGAAAGCTTGCACCGAGAAAGCAAAAGGAATGTAAATGAAAAATGGGAAAATCGAATGCGATTTTCCCATTTTTTTAAATTATAAGATTCTTATTTCGCCTGTTCCAAAGCAAGTGTTACAGTTGTTCTGTCACATACTTCTGTTGGTCCGTAGTACTGAATTGCACCCGGATATACGAAGCAAGTATTCTCAGCCCATTCTTCACGGTGTGCTTCAAAATATTTGAAAGGAGCACCATCTAATTCTACAAGGGCTTTTCTGATAACCGGCTTGTCTTCGCCGTGTCTTCTTTCGATGTTCATCATCTTGGTAATCGGCATAC
>CAYVDA010000040.1:0-16674 GCA_964450635.1 uncultured Faecalimonas sp.
CATCCGGGAGATGGCAGAATATGTTCCGGTGCTCCAGAGCGTCTCTGTCGTGCCGATCAACATTTCCATTCATACCATGAATCCGGAACTTCGCTGCAAGATGCTCCATAATCGTTTTGCCGGAGATGCTTTAGAGAAGCTTCGCCGCCTCTATGAAGCAGGGATTCAGATGAATGGGCAGATTGTTCTGTGTAAGGGTGTCAACGATGGGGAGGAGTTAGAGCGAAGCATCCGGGAGATGGCAGAATATGTTCCGGTGCTCCAGAGCGTCTCTGTCGTGCCGGTAGGATTGACGAAATATCGGGATGGCCTTTATCCGTTGGAGCCGTTTACCAAGGAAGATGCAAGAGAGGTTCTTTCCCGGATTCATAGGTGGCAGGACAAGTTTATGGAAGAGCACGACATGCATTTCATTCATGCAGGGGATGAATGGTATATCTTGGCGGAGGAAGAAGTGCCACAGGAAGAGAATTATGATGGATATCTCCAATTGGAAAATGGCGTTGGTATGATACGTCTATTGTTAAATGAATGTGAGGAGGCGCTCGCTTCCATGGAAGGAGACGACCGGGTGCGCAATGTGACCATAGCAACCGGAATGTTGATGACAGAATATTTGGCTCGGATAATCGCACAGGTGCAGGAAAAATTCCCCAATGTGGTGGTTACGATTTATCCGATTCGTAATGAATTTTTCGGAGAGAAGATTACCGTTAGCGGATTGATTACCGGACAGGATCTGACAGCACAATTAAAAGGGAAAGACTTAGGAGAAGTTCTTCTGCTTCCTTGCAATATGTTCCGAAACGGAGAGGAAGTTTTTTTGGATGATATGACCTTGTCTCAAGCGAAAGAGACTTTACAATGCGAGATAGATATTGTAAAATCAAGCGGACGGGATTTGATTGAAGCGATAATAGGATAAGAAGGGAAGAAAGAATGAGTAAACCAATAGTAGCCATCGTTGGAAGACCGAACGTAGGCAAATCAACATTATTTAATGCACTGGCAGGGGAGATGATTTCCATCGTCAAAGATACGCCGGGCGTAACCAGAGACCGAATTTATGCGGAAGTGACCTGGTTAGACAAAGAATTTACCATGATTGATACCGGTGGTATTGAGCCGGATAGTAAAGATATTATTTTATCTCAGATGAGAGAGCAGGCACAGATTGCCATTGATACTGCAGATGTTATTATTTTCTTGACGGATGTGCGCCAGGGACTTGTGGATTCCGATTCGAAAGTAGCGGATATGTTGCGACGCAGTGGGAAACCAGTGGTTTTGGCGGTTAATAAAGTGGACAGCTTCCAGAAATTTATGGCAGATGTCTATGAATTCTACAACTTAGGAATCGGTGATCCGATGCCAATCTCTGCAGCATCCAGACTGGGAATCGGCGACTTGCTTGATGAAGTGACCAGACATTTTCCGGCAGGAAGTGGAGAAGAAGTGGAAGATGAGAGACCGCGAATCGCGATTGTTGGGAAGCCGAATGTAGGGAAATCTTCTATTGTCAATAAATTATTAGGAAAGAATCGTGTGATTGTATCGGATATTGCCGGAACGACCAGGGATGCTATCGATACAGCCATTACCTACCATGGAAAAGAATACGTCTTTATTGATACAGCAGGCTTGCGCCGGAAGAATAAGATTAAGGAAGAGCTGGAGCGTTATAGCATTATCCGTACCGTGACTGCGGTAGAGCGGGCTGATGTGGTACTTATGGTAATCGATGCTACAGAAGGTGTGACGGAGCAGGATGCGAAGATTGCCGGAATCGCCCATGAGCGAGGAAAAGGAATCATCATTGTAGTGAATAAATGGGATGCCATCGAAAAGCATGATAAGACCATGTATGAATACGAGAAGAAGATTCGTCAGGTTCTGGCCTATATGCCGTATGCAGAGATTATGTATGTGTCAGCAGAGACCGGGCAGAGACTTCCGAAATTATACGAGATGATTGATGTGGTTATGGAGAATCAGACATTACGTGTGGCAACCGGTGTCTTGAATGAGATCGTAACAGAAGCCGTTGCTATGCAGCAGCCACCGTCAGATAAGGGAAAACGGTTGAAGATCTACTATACCACCCAGGTATCAGTGAAGCCGCCGACTTTCGTAATCTTCGTAAATGATAAAGAATTGATGCATTTTTCTTATTTGCGATATTTGGAAAATAAGATTCGAGAAGCATTTGGATTTAGAGGTACCTCATTGAAATTCTTTGTTCGAGAGAGAAAGGAAAAGGAACAATAGAGATGATAGAACGTATCATATGTTTAGCAATCGGATATGTGTTTGGCATGATCCAGACCGGCTATTTCTATGGCAAGATGCGAAAGATTGATATTCGCGATCACGGAAGTGGTAATGCCGGAACCACCAATACCTTACGTACCCTTGGTTGGAAGGCAGGTGCTATTACTTTCTTAGGAGATTGTTTCAAATGTATCGCAGCAGTTGTTGTGGCGAGAGCGATTTTTGCAGGCAGTAGCATGCCGGGACTGCTCCTTGGAATGTATGCCGGTATGGGGGCTGTTCTAGGACACAACTACCCTTGCTACTTAGGATTTAAAGGTGGAAAAGGCATTGCCTGTATGGCAGGTGTTATCATTACCCAGGTATCAGTGAAGCCGCCGACTTTCGTAATCTTCGTAAATGATAAAGAATTGATGCATTTTTCTTATTTGCGATATTTGGAAAATAAGATTCGAGAAGCATTTGGATTTAGAGGTACCTCATTGAAATTCTTTGTTCGAGAGAGAAAGGAAAAGGAACAATAGAGATGATAGAACGTATCATATGTTTAGCAATCGGATATGTGTTTGGCATGATCCAGACCGGCTATTTCTATGGCAAGATGCGAAAGATTGATATTCGCGATCACGGAAGTGGTAATGCCGGAACCACCAATACCTTACGTACCCTTGGTTGGAAGGCAGGTGCTATTACTTTCTTAGGAGATTGTTTCAAATGTATCGCAGCAGTTGTTGTGGCGAGAGCGATTTTTGCAGGCAGTAGCATGCCGGGACTGCTCCTTGGAATGTATGCCGGTATGGGGGCTGTTCTAGGACACAACTACCCTTGCTACTTAGGATTTAAAGGTGGAAAAGGCATTGCCTGTATGGCAGGTGTTATCATTACCTTGAAACCGATTTTTATTCCGATTTCTTTGGTAGTATTTGCATCGGTGGTCCTTTTGACACGCTATGTCTCTTTGGGCTCATTGATTTTGATGGTAGCATTTGTAATCCAGGTGGTTGTATGCGGACAGATGGGAGGGTTTAACCTTCCGGGCACTGCCCTGTATGAATTTTATGCAATTTCCGTATTTCTTGCAGCGTTGGCATTTATTCGTCATCGGAAGAATATTGTCAGACTGGCGCAGGGAACGGAGAATAAATTTGGTGTAAAAAAAGAGGAGAATGTATAATGGCAAAGGTTGGAGTGATTGGAGCAGGCAGCTGGGGTACAGCACTTGCCTTGTTATTACATAAGAATGGGAATGAAGTTACCATATGGTCCATTGATCCGGCAGAGGTGAAGATGCTGGATGAAGAGAGGGAACACAAAGCGAAACTTCCGGGGGTTCCGGTTCCGAAAGAGATTGCGATTACCGGAAATCTGGAAGAAGCCATTCGCGGCATGGATTTTATGGTGCTAGCAGTTCCGTCTGTATTTACCAGAGGAACGGCAAGAAAGATGGCACCATATGTGGAGCCGGGGCAGAAGATTGTAGACGTGGCGAAGGGAATCGAAGAAGATACATTGCTGACTTTATCAAAACAGATTGAAGAGGAGCTTCCGCAGGCAGATGTGGCAGTATTGTCAGGACCAAGTCATGCAGAAGAAGTAGGACGCGGACTTCCGACCACTTGTGTCATTGGAGCCCATACCAAAGAGACTGCGAAGTTTTTACAGAAAGCATTTATGAGTGATGTATTCCGTGTCTATATCAGTCCGGATATGCTGGGAATCGAGTTGGGAGGTTCCTTGAAGAATGTCATTGCATTGGCTGCCGGTATGGCAGATGGACTTGGATATGGGGATAATACCAAGGCGGCTTTGATTACCCGTGGAATCGCTGAGATTTCCAGATTGGGAGTTGCTATGGGTGGAAAGGCAGAGACCTTCTCCGGACTTACCGGAATCGGGGATCTGATTGTTACTTGCGCCAGCGTCCATAGTCGGAATCGCAAAGCAGGCGTTTTGATTGGACAGGGAATGACGTTGGAAGAAGCCCAGGAAGAAGTGAAGATGGTTGTGGAAGGTGTCTATTCTGCGAAAGCGGCCATGGCACTTGCGAAGAAATATCAGGTGAGTCTGCCGATTATTGAACAGGTCAATGCTATTTTGTTTGATAAGAAAAGTCCGGCAACAGCAGTAAGAGAGTTGATGCTAAGAGACAGCGAGAGCGAACATGGCAAAGATTGGGATGATAAATAGGTAATAAAAAAGGAAGAAGTAGATTTCGTATAAGGAAATCCATTTCTTCCTTTCTTTTGTAATGATTATTTATGATCATTCGCCTTATAAAGATCTGCTACTTCATGTAGAGTGATAAATGCAGACGGGTCAATCTCATGGACTAAGGTTCGCATCTTTGTAATTTGAAAACGGTTTACAACAAAATAGACAATGGTCCGTTCAATCTTCGAATATCCGCCTAAAGCTTCCACACGGGTGGAACCACATTCAAAAGTATCTGAGAGTGCAGTGCAGACTTCATCCGGATAGACCGTTACGATCATAGCACAACGTTCTTTGTCCAGACCGTCTACGATATAGTCGATGGTCTTAAGGGCGGCCATATAAGTGACTATGGAGTACAGCGGAAGAATCCAGCTATCTAATACGATTCCACAGACAACATAGAGCAACACGTTATAGATCATAACGAAGGTTCCAACGGATATACCAAGAGGTTTGGCAAAGATCACAGCCATAACCTCGATGCCGTCCATGGCACCGCCGAATCGAATGGCAAGACCGCTACCGATACCGGATATGAGGCCGCCGAATAGGGCACAGAGAAGTAAATCCTGTCCAGCCAGTGGGGAGGCAAGGGTTACATCTATTGGTAAAATATCCGTGATCAGCCATGCACTCAAAGAATAGATGCATACGGTATAGATGGCATAGGCGGTAAAAGTAAAACCTTGTTTGCGCAGACCATATAAAAATAAAGGCGTATTAAGCAGTAATAAGAATACAGACAGGGACCAGTCTCTGGATGTAATCTGTTCTAAGAGCATGGATGTACCGGAAATACCACTGTCGTATAATTTTACAGGGGATAGAAAAATCGTGATACCAACAGCGTTTACAATACCGGCCACTGTCAGCATAATGATGTTTACAAGTTGCAATGATTGAAAAATTGTTTTTAGCTTCTTCAATAAAACTACCTCCTTGAATCTAAAAAATCGTCTGTTAGATTCTATTTTAACATTAAGAAGTGGTTGTTTTCAAGCTTTTAAATTTGTGTTATACTAAAAGAATATTATGGACTTAAAATAGGGAGATGGCTATGAGCGAGAAAATTGTATTGATTGATGGACATAGTATTTTGAATCGGGCTTTCTATGGGGTGCCGGATTTGACCAATAGTGAAGGATTGCATACCAATGCGATTTATGGCTTTTTGAATATCTTATTTAAGATTCTGGAAGAGGAGAAGCCGGCGTATCTGACCGTCGCTTTTGATGTACATGCCCCGACTTTCCGTCATGAGATGTACCCGGAGTATAAAGGAACCAGAAAGCCGATGTTAGAGGAGCTCCGCCAACAAGTTCCGGTGATGAAAGAGGTACTTCGTGCCATGGGAGTGAAGATCGTGGAACAGCCGGGCTTAGAAGCAGACGATATTCTGGGAACTCTTTCGCGAACCTGCGAAGAAGCAGGGATGGATGTAGTTGTGATTTCCGGAGACCGGGATTTGCTGCAACTTGCTACGGAAAAAGTGAAGATTCGCATTCCGAAGACCAAGCAAGGCAAGACGGAGATGGAAGATTATTATGCAGAGGATGTAAAGGCGCGCTATCAGGTGACGCCAAAAGAGTTTATTGATCTGAAGGCTCTGATGGGAGATACTTCCGATAACATTCCGGGTGTGCCGACCATAGGAGAGAAGACAGCCACCAAGTTGATCGTAGAATATGGCTCCATTGAGAATGTCTATGCCCATGCAGAGGAACTGACCCCGCCGAGAGCGGCAAAGGCTATGCTAGAGCATTATGATCTGGCACAGATGAGTAAGACCCTAGCGACCATCGAAGTTCATGGGGAATTTGCTTATGATCTGGAGGAAGCACGACTTGGCAATCTGTATACCGAGGAAGCCTATGTCTATTTTCAGCGACTGCAGTTTAAGAATTTGCTCTCCCGGTTTGAGGTGGCACCGACCAATACGAATGTATCCGGTCATTTCAAGAAGATTACGAAAGCTGAGGAGATGAAGCGGATATTTACAGAAGCCTGGGAAGCAGATGTGGTTGGAATCTCCTTCTACAAAGATACGACCAATGTTTTGCCGCTGTTTGTGAATCAGGCAGGGCTTACCGGCATAGGATTGTGCTTTGAAAAAGAACGAATCTATGCCATTACCACAGAAGGCAATATCTCCCTGGAGGAACTCTTAGAATATGTGCAGGCACTTTCTAATAAAGTACGGATTTTCTCGGTATTCCATGTGAAAGAAGCGATGGAACACCTGCCACAGCTAAAGAGAGACCATGCTTTTGACGGAATTATTGCTGCTTATTTGTTAAATCCTTTAAAAAATGATTATGAATTCGAAGATGTGGCAAGGGAGCAACTGGGTGTCTTGTTGGATGATAAGACAGAAGAACTTGACCGGTGCTTCTATGAGGCCTATACCGCTTATGCCTCTTACGAGCCATTGCAGCAAGCCTTGGTAGAAAAAGGGATGGAAGATCTGTTTTGGAAGATGGAGATGCCACTTGCCTTTGTCCTTTATGAGATGGAAGACTGTGGAGTGCGGGTCAATGCACAGGAACTAAAAGCTTATGGACAGCAACTGGGCGAGCAGATCGTGGAAGTGGAACAGGAGATCTATGAGATCACCGGCGAGACTTTTAATATCAACTCACCGAAGCAGCTTGGCGTTGTCTTATTTGAGCATATGGGATTACCAAATGGCAAGAAGACCAAGACCGGTTATTCTACCTCCGCAGATATTTTGGAAAAATTAGCGCCGGAATATCCGGTAGTCAGTAAGATTTTAGAATACCGGCAATTGACCAAATTAAAATCCACTTATGCAGACGGATTGGCACATTTTATTCAGGAAGATGGACGAATCCATGGCAAATTCAATCAGACCATTACCGCTACAGGACGACTTAGCAGTGCGGAGCCGAATCTCCAGAACATTCCGGTCCGGATGGAACTTGGCAGACTGATTCGAAAAGTATTTGTACCGGAAGATGGCTATGTATTTGTGGATGCGGATTATTCCCAGATTGAATTACGAATTCTGGCTCATTGCTCAGGTGATAGAGAATTGATTCAGGCGTACCGTAAGGCGCAAGATATCCATCGGATTACGGCATCCCAGGTATTCCATGTACCATTTGAAGAAGTGACGGATTTGCAGAGACGAAATGCCAAAGCAGTGAATTTTGGTATTGTATATGGCATCAGTTCTTTCGGGTTGAGCCAGGATCTTAGCATTTCTAAAAAAGAAGCGGCAGAATATATCGATCGCTATTTTGAAACCTATCCGGGAATCAAGCAATTCTTGGATGATACAGTCGCGCAGGCAAAAGAAAAAGGCTATACGGTAACATTATATGGCAGACGCCGTCCGGTTCCGGAACTATCCTCCGGCAACTTCATGCAACGTTCTTTTGGAGAGCGAGTGGCTATGAATGCGCCGATTCAGGGAACAGCAGCAGATATTATGAAACTGGCTATGCTGGGAGTAAGTCAGGCTTTAAAAGAAAAATGTCCGGACTCTCGCCTGGTTTTGCAGGTGCATGATGAACTACTGATTGAAGCCAAAGAAGAAGAAGCGGAATTGGTAGAAACGATTTTGCGGGAAGAGATGATGAAGGCGGCGGAACTTTTGGTGCCGCTTGATGTAGATGTTCACGCAGGAAAGAATTGGTACGAGGCAAAATAATGCAGATTATTGGAATTACAGGTGGTGTAGGCTCGGGAAAAAGCCGGGTTCTAGGCTATATGGAGCAGCAACATGGCGCTTGTATTTGTCAGGCTGATCATGTTGCATGGGAGTTACAACTTCCGGGGGAAGAATGTTATGAGAAGATTGTACAGACATTCGGCCGGGAGATTGTGCAGGAAGATGGCAGGATTGATAGGCCGAAGCTAGGAAGTATCGTCTTTGAGGATGCAGAGAAGTTACAAGTGTTAAATGACATTATGCATCCGGCAGTGAAGGAAGAGATTCGCCGGCGCATCCAAAAACAAGAGGAAACGGGCACGGCACTATTTGTCTTAGAAGCAGCCCTTTTGATTGAAGAAGGCTATGGAGAGATTTGCAAGGAATTATGGTATCTTCATGTGGATAGGCAGGTGCGGATCGAGCGTTTGCTTGCAAGTCGCCCTTATACCAGAGAGAAGATCGAAAAGATGATGGCTTCTCAACTTTCAGAGGAGGCATATGTGGCAGAAAGCGACAGAGTGATTGAAAATAGCGGAACCTTTGAAGAGACTTGCAGACAGATAGAGAAGGCACTAAAGGAGTTAGAAACGACATGAGATTTTGCAGTATTGCAAGCGGAAGCAGCGGAAACTGTATTTATATAGGGGAAAAGGATACCCACATTTTGGTGGATACAGGAATCAGCAAGAAGAAGATTGAACAAGGATTAGAACAGCTTGGGATTTGCGGTGATGCCATTACCGCAATCTTCATTACCCATGAACATGCAGATCATATTCAGGGTTTAGGCGTCTTTAGCAGAAGATATCAGGTTCCAATCTATGCAACCAGAGGAACCATCGAAGGGATTTTAGAATACAAAGGACTTGGAAAGATGCCGGAAGGTCTCTTTCATGAGATTTCGAAAGACACTTATTTTGAAATGGAAGATATGAAGGTATATCCCTTTGGAATTTCCCATGATGCAAAAGAACCGACGGGATACCGGTTTGAGACGGAACAGCACAAAGTGGCCATCGCAACAGATTTGGGAATCTATGATGATTATATCGTGCAGAATCTAACAGGATTAGATGGGATTTTGCTGGAAGCCAACCATGACGTACATATGTTGGAGGTAGGACCTTATCCCTATCCTTTGAAACAACGGGTCTTAGGAAGTCGAGGACATTTATCCAATGAGTTGTCAGGACGACTGTTGTGTGATATAATGCACGATAATATGAAATTTATTGTTCTTGGACATTTGAGCAAAGAGAACAATTTCCCCGAACTGGCGAAAGAGACCGTCAAGTTAGAAGTAACATTGGGAGAGGTTCCTTACAGGGGAGAGGATTTGCCACTTTCAGTAGCGGAGCGGGATACCGCTTCCAATATAATTCAGCTTTAGGAGGCGCATTATGAAAAAATGTATTATTACGGTAGTAGGAAAAGACACGGTAGGAATTATTGCACAGGTATGTACATACCTTGCGAAGGAGAAAATCAATATCTTAGATATTTCGCAGACCATTGTACAGGGATATTTTAACATGATGATGGTAACGGATATGGATCAGGCCGACAAAGAACTCGGCGATGTGGTAGAAGAGTTAGAAGCCATCGGCAAGGAGATTGGGGTAACCATTCATTGCCAGAGAGCAGAGATCTTTGAGAAAATGCACAGACTTTAGAGAATAGGACCGGCGAGGTGAAGAAAGATGATTAATATATACGAGGTGGCAGAGACCAATCAGATGATCGAACAGGAGAACTTGGATGTACGTACCATTACATTGGGAATCAGCCTGATGGACTGTATCGATTCCGATTTGGAGAAACTCAATGCCAATATTTATAAGAAGATTACAACGGTAGCGAAAGATCTGGTATCTACCGGTGAGCAGATAGAACATGAATTTGGAATTCCGATTGTGAACAAACGAATCTCCGTAACTCCAATTGCTTTGGTAGGTGGTGCGGCTTGCAAGACTTCTGCGGATTATGTGACAATTGCCAAGACATTAGATCGGGCAGCCAAGGAAGTAGGTGTGAACTTTATCGGTGGATATTCCGCTTTGGTTTCCAAAGGCATGACAAAGAGCGAAGAATTGCTAATTCGTTCCGTGCCGGAAGCACTTGCCGTTACCGAGCGTATCTGTAGTTCGATTAACGTAGGCTCTACAAAGACCGGTATCAATATGGATGCGGTAAGACTCTGCGGCGAGATTGTCAAAGAGACAGCAGAAGCAACCAAAGACAAAGATTCTCTGGGATGCGCCAAATTAGTCATTTTCTGTAATGCACCGGATGATAATCCATTTATGGCAGGAGCGTTCTTAGGTGTGACAGAAGCGGATGCGGTGATCAATGTAGGTGTCAGTGGTCCGGGCGTCGTAAAACATGCCATTGAACAGGTTCGTGGAAAAGGATTTGAAGAACTTTGTGAGACCATTAAAAAGACTGCTTTTAAGGTAACTCGTGTAGGACAGTTGGTTGCCGGGGAAGCGTCCAAACGTCTGGGGGTTCCTTTTGGAATTATTGATTTGTCCTTGGCACCGACTCCGGCAGTAGGAGACAGTGTAGCTGAGATTTTAGAAGAGATTGGTTTAGAGAGAGTGGGAGCTCCGGGAACGACCGCAGCCCTTGCTATGTTAAATGATCAGGTGAAAAAAGGTGGGGTTATGGCATCTTCCTATGTAGGAGGACTAAGCGGAGCCTTTATTCCGGTCAGTGAAGACCAGGGAATGATAGATGCGGTAAATGCAGGTTCTCTGACTTTGGAAAAATTAGAGGCCATGACTTGTGTCTGCTCGGTAGGACTTGATATGATCGCTATTCCGGGCAAGACCAAAGCGACCACTATTTCCGGTATTATTGCAGATGAGATGGCAATCGGTATGGTGAACCAGAAGACAACAGCAGTTCGTCTGATTCCGGTTATTGGGAAAGATGTAGGAGAGATTGCAGAATTTGGTGGCCTTCTTGGATATGCACCGATTATTCCGGTAAATGAATTTGATTGTAGCGCTTTTGTGCAGCGTCAAGGTCGCATTCCGGCACCGATTCATAGTTTTAAAAATTAAGAAAAACATCCGATGCCGTCTGAGGGAGGAACCCTACAGACGGAGAATCGGATGTTTTTTTTCGTTATAAAAAGAAGTCTGAAATTTGTCTGTGACAACAGATTCATAGAGGTTGATGGCATAGGCATCTTCTGCCATGTCTACGGTTGCATTTCCCAGTTTCGTTACCAACGGAATGGAACCTTGTCTCTTGATCTCGGTCATAATCTCTGTGCCGTTTTTGGTGAATCCAAGAACCCTTGCATAGTGTGGTCTGGATTTAAAATCTTGTTTGCGGATGCCAAGCATGACATGAAGAAGTGCCCGACTAATGCGGTTGTAGGTTATTTCCTTGGTCTTTAAACGTTCACAAAAGCCTGTGAAAGTCACAAAATCATCTAAATGCCCCATAATCCGGTTGGCAAGGTCTTTGGACATGTCTTCGTATGAAATTAGGGACTCCTTGGTTTCTCGAAGAAGACTTTGCTTGCATAAGAGGGAAAAGTCATCTGCCGTAATCGGGAAACGGGTTCCATGTTTTGCTTTTAGCAAATGATAAGCGTTCTCCGGCATGTAGGTTGCCAAAGAATCCGGGAAAACATCTCCTTTTATAAGGCTGCGAATGGCAGTAGCAGAGCTAAAAGAAGAATCCAAATTGGTGCTGTGATAGCCGGAATCCTCTCGGGGAATGGTGTAAGGCTTAATGGAACTTCTTAGTTGCAGCAGAGCCTTTAGATATTCAATTCCCAGAATGTTATTCGGCATCTCTAAGGCTTCCTTTAATGCCATGTCCTTGGTATAAGCATAGAGTGCCAGAGACCGGGATGCCGGGTAGGAGAGCCCTTGCTTTAATGCTGCCTGCAAGAACGCCCGATAAGGTCTAGGCTCATCTACCAGAATTTCTGCAATGGTTGTAAGATCACTTAGGCTTCCTGCCTCAGAGCCAAAACAAAGAGCATCCACACAGCCTAGCTGATCTAACATAGCGACAGCTCCGTAGGCGAAATTTTCTGCAGAAGAGGTAGCATAGCGTACCGGCAACATCAGTACCAGGTCTGCACCGGATGCTAAGGCACAGGCGGCACGAAGCTGCATCGGCATGAGAGCCGGCGTCCCACGCTGTACATAGTCTCCGCTCATTACCACCACAACCCGGTCCGCACCGGTGATTTCCTTCGCTTTTTCTATATGAAATGCATGTCCGTTATGGAACGGATTGTATTCTGCTATCAGTCCAACTGTTTTCATCTTGCCAAGTCTCCTTTTGGTCAAATATCTTTTATTATACAGGATGGGAGTTTTATTTGACAAGTACCATCAAAAAGAGTTAAACTAAAAACAGTGCAAAAAAGTCAGAAAGGGGGATATACGTACAGATGAATGAAGAAATGTTAGGTATAGATGAAATTCAAGATATGCTAGATGCAAGACAATATAAAGAATTGAAAGCTGAGCTTTTGAATATACACCCCGTTGACATTGCAGAGATGATGGAAGAGCTGGACGTAAAGAAGATGGTCAGCGTGTTTCGTCTTCTCGGCAAAGAAGAAGCGGCAGATACCTTCACTGAGATGAATAGTGACATGCAAGAGACGTTGCTGAACCTCCTGACGGATTCCGAGATTAAGGAAGTCATGGATGAGATGGAACTGGATGATACAGTGGATGTGTTAGAAGAGATGCCTGCCAATGTGGTAGACCGTCTATTGCTTGCAACAGATGAGGAGACCAGAACCCAGATCAATGAATTGCTCCAATATCCGGAAGATAGTGCCGGAAGCATTATGAACGTGGAATATATCGGTTTACGAAAAGAGATGACCGTAGAAGAAGCGATCTTGAAGATTCGACAGGTCGGCATTAACCGCGAGACCATATATACATGCTATGTAACAGAGAAGCGAAAGTTGATTGGTGTAGTCAGCGTCAAGGATTTACTTACAACCGGTGAGAATCGTCTCGTAGAAGAGATCATGGATACCAATGTCATCTATGTGCATACCCATGATGACCGGGAAGAAGCAGCCGGAATGATTAACAAATATGGTATGATTGCCATTCCGGTCGTAGATTATGAGATGTGTATGGTCGGTATCGTAACCGTAGACGATGCGATGGTTGTTATCGAAGAAGAGACCACGGAAGATATCAGCAGGATGGCCGGTATCGCTGTGCCAAGTGAGGACAGCTATTTTGAGACCAGTGTCTGGGAGCATGCTAAGAGCCGACTGCCATGGTTGCTCATTTTGATGTTCTCGGCGACCCTGAGTGGATTTGCACTGGGACATTATGAAGATGTTATAGCTTTGCTGCCGGTTCTTAATACCTTCGTGCCGATGTTGACCGGAACAGGTGGTAACAGTGGTTCCCAGAGTTCTGCTCTGATCATTCGTGGATTATCAGTGGGAGAGATTGAGATCCGTGATATTTTCAAAGTGCTTTTTAAAGAAATCCGGGTGGCTTCCCTGGTGGGGATCGTATTGGCAGTTGCCAACGGACTTCGAATCGCACTACAGTATAGCAATCCGCTCCTCGGGCTGACCTTAGGAATCACCTTATTCTTTACGGTGCTCCTTGCGAAGACCATCGGCTGCGCATTGCCACTTTTGGCAAAATTATGCCGCTTGGACCCGGCACTTGTAGCGTCACCGTTTATTACAACCTTGGTAGATACCAGTACGATTATCTTGTATTTTACCATTGCTACAAAAATGTTTGGAATTTAGGAATGTACGAAAAAAGGAACATAAAGTACCTTGTATACAAAATACAAATGGTCTATAATATGTTATATATGACAAAAAATGGAAAGGAGTCTTAGAAAATGGGATTCATTGATGTAATCAAAGCAAAAGCAAAAGCAGACGTTAAGACCATTGTTCTTCCGGAGACAGAAGACAAGAGAACTTACGAAGCTGCAGAAGCAGTATTAAAAGAAGGAACAGCGAACCTGATTTTGGTAGGTAGCAAAGAAGAGATTGAGAAAAACGGAGCAGGGTTTGATATTAGCAAAGCTACCATCGTTGACCCGGCTACTTCTGATAAGACGGAAGGCTATATTGCAAAATTAGTAGAATTAAGACAGAAAAAAGGAATGACGGAGGAAGCAGCAAGAGAATTGCTCCTTAGCAACTATTTATACTATGGTGTTATGATGGTGAAGATGGGAGATGCAGATGGTATGGTATCCGGTGCATGTCACTCTACAGCAGACACCTTACGTCCTTGTCTTCAGATCTTAAAGACAAAACCGGGAACCAAATTAGTATCTGCATTCTTCGTAATGGTAGTACCGGATTGCGAGATGGGTGCAAATGGAACCTTTATCTTCGGTGATTCCGGCTTAGAACAGAATCCGGATCCGGAGAAATTAGCAGCAATCGCACTTTCTTCTGCAGATTCATTCAAGGCATTGGTAGGAGAGGAACCGAAAGTGGCAATGCTTTCTCACTCAACCAAGGGAAGTGCAAAACATGCAGATGTAGATAAAGTAACAGAGGCAACCAGAATTGCAAAAGAATTAGCTCCGGACTTGATGTTAGACGGAGAATTGCAGTTAGATGCAGCGATCGTACCGGAGATTGGTGAGTCCAAAGCACCGGGCAGCAAAGTTGCAGGACATGCGAACGTACTTATTTTCCCTGACTTAGATGCAGGAAATATTGGTTACAAATTAGTACAGAGACTTGCAAAAGCAGAAGCATACGGACCGCTTACACAAGGTATTGCGAAACCGGTTAACGATTTATCTCGCGGATGTAGCGCAGCAGATATTGAAGGTGTTGTTGCCATTACTGCAGTGCAGGCGCAGGCGCAGGCAGAATAATAGAAAGACACGGAGGATAGATAGAATGAACGTTTTAGTTATCAACTGTGGAAGTTCATCATTGAAGTTCCAGTTAATCAATTCAGAGACTGAGGCTGTTCTTGCAAAAGGACTTTGCGAGAGAATCGGAATCGACGGCAGCCTTACTTACCAGCCGGCAGGTGGTGAGAAGAACAAAGAAGACAAAGCAATGCCGACACATAATGAGGCCATTCAGTTCGTAATCGAAGCTTTGACCAATCCGGAGACCGGTGTGGTGA
This sequence comes from uncultured Faecalimonas sp., assembly GCA_964450635.1. Lineage (GTDB taxonomy): Bacteria > Bacillota > Clostridia > Lachnospirales > Lachnospiraceae > Faecalimonas. Next base: position 15,292 of record CAYVDA010000040.1, read on the forward strand.
AGAGCTTAGATGAGATCGGTGCAGTGGGACATCGTATTGTACACGGCGGAGAGAAATTTGCACAGTCTGCAGTGATTACAGAAGAGATGTTAAAAGCAGTGGAAGAATGTAACGACCTTGCACCGCTTCACAATCCGGCGAACTTAATCGGTGTTGCAGCATGTAAGAAAGTAATGCCGAACACACCGATGGTAGGTGTATTTGATACCGCTTTCCACCAGACAATGCCTGAGAAAGCATATATGTATGGACTTCCATATGAATATTATGAGAACTATAAGATCAGACGTTACGGTTTCCACGGAACCAGCCACAGCTTTGTATCAAAGAGAATGGCGGAGATCCTTGACAGACCGTATGACAACCTCAAGACCATTGTCTGCCATCTTGGAAATGGTGCAAGTATCTGTGCAGTAGAGAATGGTAAATCTGTGGATACTTCTATGGGATTAACTCCATTGGAAGGTCTTGTAATGGGAACCCGTTCCGGTGATATTGATCCGGCAATCCTGGAATTCCTTGCAAAGAAAGAAGATATGGACATTGTTGAACTGATGAGCATGTTGAATAAAAAATCAGGTGTATATGGTCTTTCTAACAACTTATCAAGTGACTTCCGTGATCTTGGTGCAGGTGCAGCAGAAGGCAATAAGCCGGCACAGATTGCATTGGATGTATTCTGCTACCGTGTAGCAAAATATGTAGGAAGCTATGTAGCTGCTATGAATGGAGTAGATGCCATTGCCTTTACAGCAGGAATCGGTGAAAATGACGGATATGTACGTGAGATGGTATGCTCTTACTTAGGATACTTAGGAATCGAGATTGATGCAGAAGCCAACAAAGCAAGAGGAGAAGAGACGAAGATTTCTACAGCTGACTCTAAGGTACAGGTCTATGTAGTACCGACAAATGAGGAACTTGCAATCGCCAGAGAGACCGTTGCGTTGGTTTCGTAAAAAACTAAAAAAACTGGTTGACAAATGCATTTTACATGATATAATTATTTAGGTGTGAATAGGAGTACCATTATGTTAGTAAACCTATCCGATGTCTTGTCTGAACAACATAAGACCATAGACATCCATGTTCCGGTAGAGATGAAGAATGTGGAAGCACCCTTTGGAACCTTTCCGATTGTGGAACAGGAAGACCTCCATTTGGTTGCGGAACATGTAAAGAACCGGGAACTTCTGTTGACAGGAGCTGGGAAAGTGGTTGTGGAGATTCCATGTGACCGCTGCTTAGAGCCGGTGAGAGAAGAATTTCTCTTGGATTTTACCAAGAATGTGGATTTAGATGCGTCCAATGATGAGGGAGACGAGAATTTAGACGAAAAAAATTATATTGACGGATATAATCTTGACGTAGACAAATTACTCT
>CAYVDA010000041.1:0-16218 GCA_964450635.1 uncultured Faecalimonas sp.
TATCTATCAGTAACTATATTATACTCATTTCAATATGAAATTGCAATAGATTTCTACTCATACGGTATACATTTCAATGGCGCAAAAAGAGGACATTTAAAAAGCACCCTCAAGATTCCTTGAGAGTGCCACATAATCTTTATTCAATTCTCCATATCACCTTATTCAATAACCGTTCTATCTTGTTACTACCACATGTATCGTACTCTTGCTCACGCCAAATGCCTTGGCTGTTTGTCGCACTGTCGCCTTATTTTCAATAATATACCACGCAATCTCAACTGCTCTTTCTTCGATATAATCTCTCATTAAAATAACCTTGCATAGTTTGTTTTTACAATCTATGCAAGGGCGGTTTTTGTTATGACTTGGTTTGATGATTACTATTTTTCATCATCCGCACATTTATCCCCTACACTATATTTTTCTTCAACGAATTTTAGTTTTTGATTTTCACAGAAAAATTTGTCTAATTTTTTCGACATAGACGGGTTCTGTTTCAACATAAGCTATTATGTAGAAATTTCTTAGAAAATATAGTAACAAATTCCATCTCAAAAATCAATAGGATGGGGTAAACTTATTGTCGAAAAGTAGTAGGTAAATTACACCTGTGATTTATCTCAGATCTGGTAACTAACCTTACTATATCTGTTCTTTCTTTCCTTAGAATCTCCATATATTTTCCATTCAACTTCTCGATCACTCGAAACTCTTTTCCAAAACAGTCCACCAGTTCGTTCATTAAAGTTTCATTGCAGCGAAATATCACCGGAACACTTTTCCATATAAAAATGCACCAAACATCTCCGTCTGGTGCATCCTTTTTATTTCTATGCTTTTACCTTTGTCGCATGACTCATTAAGAATTCCGTTACTTTTTCCTGTAACAATTGTTTTTCCATTACTTCTTTTGTAATAGCGCTTTCAAATTCTTTGACCTTTTCTTCATCAGAGCTGTCATATCCGCTCTCCTCTGCATACTTCTTCAAACCTTCCTGGTATTCCTCGTCAGATACGGTCAATTTTTCTTCTTTTGCAATCAACTCAATGGCATATTCCTGTTTCAAAAGCTCTTTTGCCATGTTTTCTACAGACATTCCATAATAATTCTGAACAAATGTTGCTGTATCCATGCTGTAGTAGCTTGCAATTGTAGCATAGCGTTGCTCAATCTCTGTCTGTTTTGCAGACAACTCGTCCTTGTCGTAAGACTCTACCACGCATTGCTCTACCAATGCCTGCCATATATTCTGCTCCATTGTGCTCTGTGCAGCCTCTGCATTGGTCTCTTCTAGGTTCTTTCTCTCTTTTTCCAAATATGCTTCTGCTGTAATCTCTGCACCATTTAATTTGGTTGCAATCTTATCCGTCAACTCTGGATATTCGGTAACGGATACTTTTTTCAACTTAATCTTAAAGACAACCGGCTGTCCTGCGAGATCTGTAGCACCATAATTTTCAGGGAATGTTACATCGATATCAAATTCTTCTCCTGCTTTGTGTCCTACAATCTGGCTCTCGAATCCATCGATAAATCCAATCGAACCTAATACACCTTCTCTGTCTTTCTCAGCACCATTGTCAAATGCAACTCCATCTTTGTAACCGGTGTAATCCATGACAATGGTATCTCCATATTTGGCGCCACGTTTCACTTCTTTTACCTTACCAAGTTCCATAGCTTCCATTGCAGAATGAATGCTGTCCTGTACATCTTCATCTGTCACTTCTGTTGCCACTTCTTCTACGAGTAACCCTTTGTATTTGTTAATTGTAATCTTCTCATTCGATAAAGCTGCTGTTTTCTTTTCTCCTGCTTTATCCTTTTTACCACAGGCTGCCACAGAAAGGATCATGACAAGGCATAATGCCAAAGCTAATACTCTTTTTTTCATTGTAACTCTCTCCATTTTCTTTTTATTTCGTAATGTCACTATTGTAACATAAAATCTATAAAAGAGATAGTCCTATTTTGTCAATCCAAGCATTGCCAATATCGTCATGCGCTACTAGCTACAATATTGTTTTAACCGAAGGGTATCCGCAACGGTTGCAATAAATTCACTATTCGTGGGTTTGTGCTCGCTTCTCACAATAGATTTGCCAAAATATTTCTGTAAAACTCTCGTATCTCCCCGCTTCCAAGCAGTATCTATTGCTCGACGCATCGCATGCTCAACGCAAAGGGAACTGGTATGATAACATTTTGCCACACCCGGATATAACAGTTTTGTAACAGCACTGATTAAATCCATATCCGTAATCGTCATTACAATCGCTTTTCGCAAATAGGGATACCCTTTGATATTGGCCGGCACTCCTATTTCCCGCAATGCCACCGCCACAGACAGATCCATTTGTTGCATATTCATTTCAGACTCTCTTGTTTTCGTAACTCTCTCTTCCTTCATTCTATAACCTCCAAATTTCTACTCTCCTTCTCCACGAAACACGGCATTCTAATGCAAATTGTTTTTGCTCTTGTATTCCCCTACCCACCATGCTATAATGTAACTATACTTACAAGTACACTGACACAATAGATTGGAGGAATGATACTATGCCACCAAGAGGTAAACAACCAAGTGGCTTGCTAACGCAACAGAAGATGCTGCGTTCTGCAATTATAAATTTCTTAGAGAAAGGATATGATGGTGCAACCACAGCTGCAATCGCACGAGATGCCGGCATGACACCAAGCTCTTTTTTTCGCGCATATCCCAGCAAAGATGCTTTACTATTAGACCTGGTAAAATGGATCTTTGTTGGCCAATATGACTTAGCGAAAAAAGTAAGTGGTTCCGATGATCCCGCTCTGGTTTGCGCTGTAGAAGCCGGATTAGAACTTCACACAGCGGAATTGAGTGAACAGCTGCGAGAACTCTACGTGACTGCCTACTCACTTCCTTCTACCAGCAACTATATCCACCGGGTGATGTCAGAGCGTCTCTATGATGTTTTCAAACCATCTCTTCCCAATGCAAAAGCCAAGGATTTTTATGAAATGGAAATCGCAACGGCAAGTATGATTCGCGGCTATATGGCTGTTCCTTCGGATATGTATTTTACAGTCGAAGCGAAGATTACCCGTTTCCTGGATTGTTCGCTCAAACTATATGATATTCCTGAATCTGTCCGCAAGCAGATCATTGAAGAAACCCTCTCCATGGATCTTCACACTGTTGCAGAAGATATCGTCCGTTCCACCCTTCAAAAAGTGGAGGAAGGAATGCCGATAGCAGGACAGCTTATTTACTAATTTTATACCAAGTGTGATCATCAGGTATCACACCTCACTCGCAACTGCACTTGTGTTCTCACTTGTGATTGTACTCACATATTAGCATGCAAGTGCTTGGTGTGCAAGAATTATTTTTAATTTTTTCGATTTTTGTGGAGGATTTTCATGATTCATCTGGAAAAACTTGGATTTTTAGGGGTTTCTACGATAGAAGCCCTTTTTTATGTCGTTATTTGCGAACGATTTTCCGCAACTTCTCCCCCGACTTATGCTATGATATAGGTGCCGTAAAAAAGAATCATTAATAAGGAGGACATTGTATGGGTGATGTACACTATATGATTTCGGAAGCTGCCAAACAAGTGGCCGTAGAACCTCACGTCCTACGTTACTGGGAAGAGGAACTTTCCCTTTCCATCGGTCGCACCGAAATGGGACATCGATACTATACCAAAGAAGACATCCAATTATTTATTTGTATTAAGAAACTCAAAGAAACCGGAATGCCTCTGAGAGATTTGAAAGCCTTGATCCCGGATATGATACATACGAAAAATCGTTTAAAAATGCGGCAAATGGCTGTGCTCGTTCCACCTGCCAAAGCAGAAGAAACGAAACATATACCATGTGTAAATGAGGTGCAAAAGTCGACAGAAACCCTAGAACCTACCCTTTCTGATACGACAGACCTTCCGATAAAACAACTCTTTGAAACTGCACTGACATCCAATAATGAAATTCTGACCAAAGCCATCGTCCAGAGTATGGAGCTTCTCTTAGACATCAAAGAGCGGCAGGAAGAAGAACGTTTTCACAATCTGGACATGCTGATTCGCCAACAGCAAGAACATCGGCGTCAGATCTCCCGCTCCAGCTTTTTTCGTCACATTCCACGTTTTTCCATGGAATAGAATGTAGGATATAGTAGAGCACGAAAAAGGCATTTGTCAAAGGATTCTTATCCCTTGGCAAATGCCTCTTATTCTTCTTTTTATTCATTCTGGTTTGTCGAACCTTGTTTCTGCAAGTTTCCAAACTTGGTAAATTGTGGCAACCACGCAAGTTCCACTGGCCCTACAGAACCATTTCTCTGTTTGGCAATATTAATCTCTGCAATATTCTTACGTTCTGTCTCTCGATTGTAATAATCTTCTCGATAAATGAACATAACCACGTCCGCATCCTGCTCAATGGCTCCGGATTCACGAAGATCTGAAAGCATCGGTTTGCAACCCGGTCTGGATTCCACCGCACGGCTCAGCTGTGACAGTGCTATAACCGGAACATTTAACTCTCTGGCCAATCCTTTTAAGGAACGAGAAATTTCCGAAATCTCCTGCTGTCTGGACTCGCTTCGGCCACCCACGCTACCGCTCATCAACTGCAAGTAGTCAATGATAACCAGATCCAATCCATGCTCCAACTTAATCTTTCGACATTTGGAACGAAGCTCGGAAATCGAAATCCCCGGTGTGTCATCAATATATAAATCTGAACTTCCGATAGTTCCGGCAGATTCAATCAATTTTTCCCATTCGCTTTCTTTTAAGTTACCCGTACGAAGCACCTGGGCATCTACCTGTCCCTCTAAGGCAAAGAGTCGATTCACAAGCTGCTCCTTGGACATTTCCAAACTGAAGATTGCAACAGATTTCTTCACTTTAAATGCAACATGCTGGGCAATATTCAAGACAAAGGCCGTCTTTCCCATGGAAGGACGCGCTGCTACCAGAATCAAATCGGAAGGTTGCAGGCCTGCCATCTTATAATCCAGATCCAAAAATCCCGTTGGAATACCCGTTACACTTCCGCTGGTCTTAGACGCCTTTTCAATACGTTCTAAGGCATTTAAAACCACCTGCTGAATCGGCACAAAATCACCGGTATTTCGTTTTTGCAAAAGTTCAAAAACACGTTTTTCGGTGGTGTCCATGATTGCTTCCACTGGCTCTTTTCCCAGGTAACACATGTTCGTCAATTCTTCATTTAATTTTATCATACGGCGCAAAAGTGCTTTGTTAGCTACGATATCAGCATAATGTTTGATATTGGCTGTTGTCGGCACAGCCGTTACCAAATCTCTGGCAAATTCCAGGCTTGCAACTTCCGGCGCCACATCCTTCTCCTGCAAACGGCTCTGCAAAGTAACCAGATCCACCGCTTTTCCTTCGTTGAACAATTCCGTAATCGCTTCAAATACCACACCATAAGCCGCCTGATAGAAATCATCTTTACAGACAATCTCACTCGCTGTTGTGATGGCATCCGGGTCCATAAGCATGGCACCAATGACAGCCTGCTCTGCTTCAATACTATGCGGGAGTACTCGCTTAATGAGTGCTTCATCCATGGCATTCTGCCTCCTTACGCTTCTGTTACTACTACTTTCAACTGTGCAGTCACCTTCGGATGCAACTTCACCGGAACGCTATGGGTTCCTAAAGTCTTGATTCCATCCTTTAACTGTACTTTTTTCTTATCAACATCTAACTTCATCTGTTCCTTGACACCGGCTGCAATCTCTTTGGAAGAAATAGATCCAAAACTTCTTCCGCCTTCTCCAACTTTGATTGTCAGCTGAATCTGACCGGCTTCTATCTGCTCTGCCAGTTTCTTCGCATCTTCCAGAATCTCTTTTGCCACTTTTTCTTCATTGGCCTTGTGCAATTTCAAATCATTCAGATTCTTTCCATTTGCTTCCAATCCCAATTTCTTAGGCAAAATAAAGTTCCTTGCATATCCATCATTGACGTTAACAATCTCCCCTTTTTTTCCAAGAGATTTCACGTCTTCTAATAAAATCACTTTCATTATATATCTCCTTTTTTCGCCATCTGATCGATGGTATCTTTCAGCGCTGCCACTGCTTCCTTCAGGTCTGTATGGGCAAACTGTGCACCTGCCGTATTCAAATGGCCGCCGCCACCCATTCGTTCCATAATAATCTGTACATTGACCTCATCAATAGCTCTGGCACTGACGTAGATTTTCCCATTGTATTTGGTTAAAACAAAGGATGCTTTCACCCCTTCGATATTCAGCAATTCATTTGCCGCCTGGGCTCCAATAATGGTCGGACTGTCCATGTTACTGTCCGAATATGTGGCAATCGCATACTCGCCACGGAAAATCTGCGCACCACTGACAATAGCCGATTTGGCACGGTAGGATTCCAGATTATCCCGGAAAATCTTCCGTACATGGGTAATGTCAGCTCCGCAACGACGCAAAAACGCTGCCGCTTCAAAGGTTCTCACACCGGTTCGATTCATAAAATTATTCGTATCAATCATAATACCGGCATACATACTATTGGCTTCCACCGCTGCAATCTTCACCTCGTCTGCAATATATTGCAGTACCTCCGCAACCATTTCGCAGGAAGAGGATGCATACGGTTCAATATACGACAAAATGGTATTCTCAATCACATCATTATTCTGTCTGTGATGATCAAACACGACCAAAGTCTTGGCAAGCCGCAACAATTCCGGACAATCCGTATTATCCGGCCGGTTGGTATCTACCACAACCACCATGGTATTATCTGTAAAAATCTCCATGACGTTGCTGCTTTTTACAAACATATCATCCGGATAAGCCGGATTCTCCATAAAGGCCTCATAAAACGGACGAACGGAAGAAGTCACATCATTCAATACAATATAAGCCTTCTTTCCCAAGGTCTTAGCCGCCCGGTAAATACCGATTGCCGCACCAAAAGAATCCACGTCCGCAATCTTATGCCCCATGACAATAATCTGATCTTTTGCTGTAATAAATTCCCGAAGTGCTTCCGCTTTTACACGCGCCTTTACACGGGTATTCTTCGCTGTCTGTTCCCGTTTTCCACCATAATATGTGATATCTGCCCCTTTCTTTACCACGGCCTGATCGCCACCTCTTGCAAGAGACAGATCAATTGCTACCCGGGCGAAATTATAACTCTGGGCATAGGTCTCAGCAGCCACCCCCATACCGATACTTAACGTTACCGGAAGGGTATTGCCGATATTCACAGTCTTTACTTCCTCCAGGACAGAGAACTTGTCAGCTTCCATCTCATAGAAATGAGACTGCTTCACTGCAAAGAAATATTTATCCTTCTCTAATTTCTTAACAATGGCATCATAATTTGCCATATACTGATTCAGTTTCCGATCAATCAAAGCAACCAAAAGCGACTGGCGTACTTCCTCCACGCTCTCCATTACTTCCTCATAATTATCAATATAGACCAGACCTGCTACCAATTTTCTGCCTTCGCATTCCCGCAGACAGGCATTAAATTCTGTCGTATCCGTCATAGATAAAACCAAGAATGCCTCTTCCTCTTTGGAAAGTCCCATGGTCTTATAGGAATTTCTCACAGAATCCAGGGATAATCTAGTCAAAGTTGCCGTATAATCCCTGCCATCATAATGGACTTCCATGGTCTTTTTTTCATTGAAATTCTTCGGAAAAGCACCCCGGTTCAAATCCTGCACGTATTTGCTCATATATCCCCGGCTGCCACCGTCAAAAATCTCCAAAAAGGTATCGTTCATCCACAGAAGACGACCATCCTCCTTCATAATTGCATAAGGTGCATCACTTTCTTTTAAAAGCACATTCTGCAACATTCCATAACGGGTGGCCATCTCCAGAAGTTCTTCCTGAATCGATGCCTTGTTATACATATACATAATCAGCACAGCTACCGTATAGAGTGCCACGCAAAGCCCCATGGCGATGCCCGCCTTGCGATTCAACAAATAGACCCATACATTTACAACCAGGAACACACCAACTGTAATCAGTGGCCACTGCAAATACAACCGTAGTCTGCCTTTTACTTGTATATCATTCTTCATAGCAATACCTCAATCCGGCTTAGCCCTCAAATCCATTTGGATTGCCTGACTGCCATCTCCACGAATCTTCACACATCTCATCCAATCCATGCTGCGCTTCCCAACCAAGCTCTCTCTTTGCTTTGGCCGGATCTGCATAGCAAGATGCGATATCGCCAGGTCTTCTCGGCTTAATCTCATATTTTAATTCTTTGCCGCAAGCTTTTTCAAATGCATGAAGCATATCCAATACAGAATATCCATTACCGGTACCCAGATTGTACACACATACACCTGCTTTATCTACAATCTTCTTCAGTGCTTTTACATGTCCCTGTGCCAAATCTACGACGTGGATGTAATCACGCACACCGGTTCCATCCGGGGTATCATAATCATTACCAAATACACCAAGTGCCGGCAATTTGCCAACTGCAACCTGGGTAATATAAGGCATTAAGTTGTTCGGGATTCCCTTCGGATTCTCCCCGATCGTTCCGCTCTTATGGGCTCCAACCGGGTTGAAATAACGAAGCAATACCACATTCCATTCCGGATCTGCAGTATGGAAATCTGTTAAAATCTGCTCCAACATAGATTTGGTCCATCCGTATGGATTGGTACACTGTCCCTTCGGACATTCCTCTGTAATCGGAATAAATGCCGGATCCCCATAAATAGTTGCTGAAGAACTAAAGATAATATTCTTCACACCTGCTTTTCTCATAGAATTACACAAAACCAAAGTTCCGTTAATGTTGTTATCGTAATATTCTAACGGTTTCGCTACGGATTCACCAACTGCTTTTAAGCCTGCAAAATGAATAACAGCATCCACTTTTTCCTTTGCGAAAATCTGATCTAAGGCTTCTCCGTCACGGATATCTGCCTCATAAAATGGAATCTCTTTTCCTACGATCTTTCCTACTCGTCTCAAAGATTCCTCACAGGAATTGCATAAATTATCTACGACTACAACGTCATATCCTGCCTCAACCAACTCAATACATGTATGACTTCCGATATATCCGGCTCCACCTGTAACTAAAATTTTCATGTCTGTTTCCTCCTTTATGCCTGATATTTCTTAATAATCTCTGCCATGGTATCCCATTTTTCTTCCATGTCAGCAACTAATTTAAACTGGGTACGACAACGATCTAAGTTGTGTCCTTCTCTATGTGTCTTGAAGTAGACATCTCCCTGCAGGTAGTCTGTCAAGAAACGCATACCGCACTCAAAGGTCATGACCTTCGCTCCCATCGGAAGCATCTCAATCTCTTTGTCTGTCAATCTGCCTGCACATCCTTCGATAAATCCCTTTGCATAAATATCAAACAAATCCATATCACAAGATACTTTGCTCAAATCTTTCTCATCTTCTGCTGCTGTGCTGGCACCAAAACGGATGGAATCACCAAAGTCGTTCATCGCAAGACCAGGCATAACGGTATCTAAGTCGATCACACAGATCCCTTTTCTCGTCTTGTCATCAATCATAATATTGTTCAGCTTTGTATCATTGTGGGTTACACGAAGTGGCAATTCTCCTGCCGCCTGCATATCTCCGAATACATTTGCCACATCTTCATGGGCAAGAACAAAATCAATCTCTTCCTGTACAGATGCTGCACGGTTGCAGATATCATCTTTCACTGCCTGCTTGAATACCTCAAACCGAGCCTTGGTATCATGGAATCCTTCGATCGTCTCATGCAGAGTCTCTGCCGGGTAATCTGCAAGCAATTTCTGGAAGTTACCGAAAGATACCGCACTCTGGTAGAAATCTTCTGCACTCTCTACCTGGTCATAAGTCTGTGCACCTTCAATAAAGATATAGCATCTCCAGTAATCTCCATTACTATCAACAAAATATGGTTTGTCATCAACGGTACGGATTACATTCAATGTCTCACGCTCCGGATCCCCACCATTTTCCTCAATCTTCTTGCGAAGATGTGAGGTAACACCCAGGATATTCTCCATCAATTCCACCGGTTTCTTAAAGATGGACTTATTCATACGCTGTAAGATCACACGTCCATTCGTCTCGTCGTCTTTCTTCACAGACAACAGGAAGGTATCATTGATATGACCGCTTCCATAAGGAACTGCCTCTACAACAGAACCGCCCAGCTGGAAGTTCATGATCGCTTCGCCGCGTCCTCTCCAAAGCTCCGGTGCATAAGCGCCACTTTCTTTCATCTTCTTAATGGCTTCCACAACAACCGGCTTATCTTCCTTATATGTAACACCATACCATTTATCTTCGGATGTCAATACTTTCACAGTTGCTTTGTTCTCTTCCAACAGTCTGGTCACTACAGACGGAAGATAATACTCACACTTCATCGGATTCTTCTCAAGTCCCTCTTTCAAGAAATCAGCGAATCCTGCTTTGATCTCTTTTAAGAAACTTGCCGTAAATCCCCACATATTCATAGAAACAATAGCATCAGTAGATACTTCTTCCCATGTCTCTCCATCATCCTCTGTGAAAGCTGCGCCTTCTCCGCGTTTCGCAATCTTCGTGCGCTCTACTACTTTCACAAGATTGTTATTCTCATCTAACGTACAAACGCCACGTGCAACATGACCATTCTCTGTCAATGTATTGCCTAAGCGATAACCAACCATGGCATAACGATATTTATCATCATCCTCATGTTTGGATAAATAACGGAAGATGTTACGGAACGCATCACGTCCATAGTAATCATCTGCATTGATGACTGCAAATGGTCCGTCTACCAGATCCATACAACTTAACACTGCATGTGCGGTTCCCCATGGTTTCTCACGTCCTTCCGGCACTTCAAATCCTTCCGGAAGATTGTTAATATCCTGGAATGCATAAGCAACTTCCATCTTCTCTGCCATACGATCTCCGATGGCTTCCTTAAATACTTCTTCATTCTCTTTTTTAATAATAAAAATAACTTTCTCGAACCCTGCTCTTTTTGCATCAAACAGAGAAAAATCCATAATGATATGTCCCTGTTCATCTACTGGGTCAATCTGTTTTAATCCGCCATAACGGCTGCCCATTCCTGCTGCCATAATGACTAATACCGGCTTCTTCATAACTCTACCTCTCCTTTATGAGTTTTATCGCATAATATAGTATTATATTACATACAAAGAGAAATGTATTTGTACAATCAGCTCAAACCTTTGTATTTTTAGCCTGTTTCTCCTTGCGTTTTTTACTCACACACAGTATAATGAATATAAAAATGCACGGAACCAAAAGGAGCGTACCATGGAATACAAAGGCAGTCCTTTACACAACTACATATCCTTGGAAGAATTATATACCATCCACTATTTTGAGTATGCCTCCAATTTTTATTTTCCTGCAGAAAAACATGATTTCTGGGAATTTATCTGTGTCGACAAAGGGACGGTGAATATTACCATGGACGATCGTTCCCTAACCCTTCATCGAGGAGAAATCGCCTTTCACAAACCCGGACAGAGGCACGAAGTGCGGACCGATACGGATGCCGCGCCGAACCTTGTCGTCATCTCCTTCCAATGCAAAAGTCCGGCCATGGATTTTTTCAAAAACAAAGTCCTACGTATTGACGAGCGAGAACGTACACTTCTTGCAAATATTCTACAAGAAGCACGACATGTTTTTTCCACACCCCTCAACGATCCCTATACAACTCATATGGAAAAATATGCCACGTCTTTATTTGGTGCTGAGCAGATGCTCCGGCTCTATCTGGAAGAATTTCTCATCTGTATTCGGAGACGTCACACGGACATGACAGCCCGCTACGACCTTCCGGCAACCGATGAGAACCTTGATGCCTTTCACCGGGTCAATCAATATATGCTCGCACATCTGGCAGAAAAATTATCGGTACCACAGATTTGCAGGGACAATATGATTGGACGCACACCTCTTCAGAAGATGATAAAACAGGAGACCGGCTATGGCATTATGGAGTATTTTTCCCATTTGAAAATCGAGGAAGCAAAGCACCTGATTCGAACCGGAAGACTGAATTTCACACAAGTCTCCGAACAACTCGGCTATAACTCCATTCACTATTTTTCCAGACAATTTAAGGCAATCACCAATATGACCCCCACCGAATACGCAGGTTCTATCAAATCCATCTCCGAACGTACGCCATCCTAGCCGGATGTATACACAAAAGGAACAGCCCGCACAAATTGCGAGCTGTTCCTTTTTTCATTCTACTTATTTTTCTGTATGTATATGACTGATGTCGTGTCCGCCGGAGCAGTTGTGTCCGCTGCACTGTTTGCCATATGGACATCCGATACATCCTTCCCCTCGTTTTTTTGCCTTATACAGATAGCGGATAATCGCCGCTACAATGCCGGCAATGATTACAACAATGATTATATTTGAAAGAATTGTTCCCATCATTCATCACCTTTTTCTTCTTAATCTAACGCATATTCTTTCGCAAGTTTCTTATCTGTGTTACGAATCAACAATACTACAACAAGAATTATTATAAGAACAGCTGCAAGTCCTGCCAATGCTGCACCTACATGCAAGCTAGCCGGTGAAACAAGCAACGTACCGATTGTATATACCAAGTAAGCCACGATAAATCCCACGGATAACTGAAGGCCAATGCCACCCCATACCCATTTACCACTCTTCATCTCAGAGTTCATAGCCCCGATTGCCGCGAAACACGGTGGTGTATAAAGGTTGAACATCAGATAAGCAAGTGCTGCTACCTTCGTGATTGCAAGTACACCTGCCACTTCTGCGCCGGCACCCTCTAACATTGCAAGCTCATCCGTATCAATCAGATTCTCAAGGCCAACGAAGCAGACTGCCAAGGTCCCAACAACATTTTCTTTTGCAATAAATCCTGTCACCGCTGCCGCCGCAAGCTGCCATGAAAGCACACCTACGATTGGAACCAAAAGGTATGCAAACGGGGAGGCGATGGTTGCAAGAATCGAAGCATCTGCAGTCTCAGCCACACGGAAGCTCCATGTAAATGTCTGCATGATCTGTACTGCTGTATTGCAAAGCAAGATAATGGTTGCTGCTTTCTTAATGTAAGCCGCACCACGGTTACACATGGATTTGAATGCACCCCACAAAGACGGTACTTTGTACTCCGGAAGTTCAATAATAAAGAAGGATTTTCTTGCTTTATATCCTGTAATTCTGTTAACCAAAAGTGCTCCAAGGAAAATGAGCGCAATGCCTGAGAAATACATCACGGCACTTACCCAACCGGCATCATCGAAGAATGCCCCTGCAAACAAAGCGATAACCGGAATCTTCGCTCCACATGGCATAAATGGTGCAAGCATTGCTGTCGCCCGGCGTTCACGCTCGTTGCGGATGGTACGGCTAGCCATAATACCAGGTACTGCACATCCGATGGTAATAACAAACGGAATGACAGATTTACCAGAAAGACCGACTTTCTTAAAAATCGGATCAAGCACAACTGCTACACGTGACATATATCCACAATCTTCCAATAAGGCAATCAAGAAATACATGACCATAACAAGCGGAAGAAATCCAACAACAGCTGCCACACCACCGATCACACCGTCCACAAGCAAGGCCTGAAGAAGTGGATTCGCATCTGCCAAACAATCACCAACCCAGCCCTGGAAGCTTTCCAGCCATCCAACTAAGAGATCCGCAATCGGCGTCCCAACCCATACCTGGGAAATCTGGAATACCAGATACATAACAACGGCAAAAATCGGGATTCCCAACCATTTATTGGTCAATACCGCATCAATCTTATCATTGATATTCACGTCTTTGGTCTGAACTTTTCTTTTCTCTACCTCTTTTACAATCTGATTTACAAATGCGAAACGTTTCCGGTCCGCATCCTCCACCTCTTTCTTGTTATTCAGGTCCACATCACCCTGCACATATGGTGCTTTTTGCTGCTTCCCGCAACACCCTGCCGCGGTCTCCACAACTGCCTTCAGCCCCTCCGCTGTGGTGGATATCGTATCCAGAACCGGGCATCCTAGTTTCAGAGACAAGGCCGCTTCATCGATTACAGTTCCTTTCTTCTCCTTGATATCGCTCTTATTCAAAGCTATAACCACTGGGATTCCAAGTTCCAGAAGCTGTGTTGTAAAGAATAAGCTTCGGCTCAAATTGGTCGCATCCACAATGTTAATAATCACATCCGGATTCTCCTTCTTCACATACCCACTGGTAATACTTTCCTCGCTGGTAAATGGAGACATCGAATATGCGCCCGGAAGGTCTACTGCAATCAGTTCCTCGCTTCCTGCATAGAACCCTTTCTTAATCGGGTGCTCCTTCTTGTCTACGGTTACGCCGGCCCAGTTTCCTACCCTTTCATTACGTCCGGTCAAAGCATTGTACATGGTAGTCTTACCACTATTTGGATTTCCTGTCAATGCAATTCTCATGTTTTTCTCCTCCTTCATAAAATATCTTTTCGATCCTTTCGGATGTACTTCTAACTCAAAAATGTTGGTTAGGCATAGCTAACCGCTATGCAAAAAACAATTAGCAGGCTCCCAATTCTTAGATCAGGATGGCTTCTGCTAACTGATTGTCGATGTTATATCTTCCGTCTTTGATGGATACCACACATCCGCCCTTTCTCCGGCTCACAACCGTAATGGCTTCTCCGCTATAACATCCAAGGGAAAATAAAAAAGCATCCAACTCGTCATCCGCCGTCTCAATTCCTTGGATGACATAATCTTTTCCTTCTAACGCATCTTTCAAAGTCATAAATGATCACCTTTCAACTTTCTTTCTGTCTGATGACATCTCTAATTAGCTGCCGCTAACTAATGCTCTTTAAAAATAGTTAGCAGTCACTAACCGTTATTTATTGTATCCATGTCGCTTATATTTGTCAAGTGAATTTCTGAAAATTCTTTCAGATTTTTCCATAAGAGTTTTTATAAGGTCCCGGATTCTGCCTCCTTCGGATTGCTTTTTCAATAAAAGATTGGTACAATAGATACCATGAAACGATGTAGAAAGGTGGTACTTCTATGCATATACAAGAATCCGGAGAAATGTATCTGGAAACAATCTACCGTCTCTCCCAAGAAAAAGGAAGCGTTCGCTCTATCGACGTAAGTGAATATATGGGATTTAGTAAACCAAGTGTAAGCCGCGCGATGGGAATTTTAAAAGAAGCCGGCTATGTCAAGACCGACAAAGACGGAGCGCTTCTTCTGACAGAAGAAGGTCTGCGACGTGCCGAGAAAATATTTGAGCGCCATACTGTGCTCACTAGTTTTTTGCAGAAGATTGGTGTCAGCCCTAAGGTGGCCAGTGAGGATGCCTGCAAATTGGAACATCATATCAGTGATGAATCTTTTGAAGCCTGCAAGCGGTTTCTCCAGCAGAATTAGGGGGATGTTCCATGTTACAGCCTTTAAAAAAAACGGACTTTGAACAGTTCTACGACTTAATGAAAGACAGCTTCCCAGAAGATGAATATCGTCCCTTTGAGGGGCAAAAAGCCTTACTGGCAGAGGAAGCATATCAGATTTATGCCAACTATAATGAGGTCGGAATCTTGCAAGCCTTTGTGGCCCTTTGGAATTTTGAGCAATATGCGTATATAGAACATTTTGCCGTTAACCCACGCTTCCGCAACGGAGGACTCGGGAGCCGGATTTTGAAGGAACTAGCCGACACCTTTCCAAAGCCAATCTTCCTGGAGGTAGAACCCCCAAAAGATGAGATGGCCATCCGCCGCATTGGTTTCTATGAGCGAAATGGATATCATCTAAATACGTATCCTTATATGCAACCTGCTATGGCACCCGGCCGGAACCCCATTCCCCTATGCATCATGACTTCCCAAAAGCCGGTGACAGTAGAAGAGTTTGACACCATCAAACAATTGTTATATGAAAAGGTATTTAAAATCCTATAAACAAACAAAAGGAATCTCAGCTATGCGAGATTCCTTTTTTGTACTTATTTTGTTTTTTTGCTCTTTACGTTGCTCCATGCTGAGTAGAATGTCTTACCTTCTACTTTCTTGTATGCACGCACTCTTACGTAGTAAGTTTTCTTTGCTTTTAATTTTTTAACAGTTACTGTTGTCTTGCTAGCACCTTTTACGGTTGTCTTCTTAAGGCCAGACTTGAAGTTCT
>CAYVDA010000042.1:0-15744 GCA_964450635.1 uncultured Faecalimonas sp.
TATAGTATTCCAGATCAAGGTATAATATCGCAAGATTTGATAGATAATGTTTTTAGCGAAAAATGCTTTGATGGTAAGAGCTTTTATGAAATTGAGACAGAGGTAATTGTCGAGACAGTATTTTAGAAAAAAATACCATTTGAATTTATGAAAGAATCTGGAATAGTCTTAATAAATACTTGCCAATTATAAAGAAATTCAAGGGTGTAATAACGCCGGATTTTAGCGTTTATCGAGATATGCCTCTTGTGATGCGACAATGGAATATTTATAGAAGCCGTGCAATCGGTCGTTGGTTGCAAGAAAATAACGTAGCAGTTATCTAATTGTCCTGATTGATAGGTAGAGGGCGACATTCTGGCATAAGCAAGTATCTTATCCGGAGAATCAAAACGGCTGAAATCACCAATCTCAGCGATGATCATGGCACCCATGCGATAACTGATTCCTGGAATGGTGAGGATTGGAGAATTAATTTCATACATAAACACTACTACTTTATAATACGAGGAGATATATAATAAATGTTTACAGTAAAAATAATGAATGATTTTTTTCATAGTCCAATTTGGATATATGATGAAGAAGGGGACATAATTGATGAACCGTCGATCATTGCAAATGATGCAACATTGCAAACATTGTGTGATAAAGTAGAAAATATTTTTTCGTCATATTATGAATTTGATTCGCAAGAACTACCTTGCAAGTTTAATTACGATAGGGAGAATGCTGAGAAAGAGATAATGATTGAGCTTATTTCCGGCATAAAGGAACGATTAAAGCAAATTAATGATGGCAGGTTTGTAGTTGTAGATTTAGAGACAGAAAGATTGAAAAATTTGTCCCTTAGTTGACACGAGCGGAAGGACAAGTCTTCGGTATTAGATAGGAAATATATTGGGAGTGGCGTATCATCATATACACCACTCCTTTATAATATACATTATTTTGCGGTCTCTTTCGAGGCTTTACGAAACGCCTTCGGAGATACACCGTATTTTTGCTTAAATACTTTATTGAAGTACGAGATGGATGAGAAACCGATGCTGGTACAGATATTGATAATGGTCTCATCCGTATAGGTTAATTGAAATGCAGCATGCTGAAGTCTGATATCGTTCAGATATTCCGTCATGGTACAGTTCATATATTTACGAAAGACACGGCCAAGATAGGTCTTGCTGAAATGGAACGGAGCAAGAATCTCATCAAGTCCTGCCTTTAAACATTCATTAATCGTAAAACGATTCAAAAGCTCTCGGAACCACATTGGGTAGTTTGGAGTGCTTTGTTCATAATCTTCTTCCAAAAGACAGTTGAGCATTGAAATCAGGAGTGCTTTAATCTTCTCAAGTTTAAATGCATCTGTCTCACCCGGAATTGAGGTTAGGAGATTCACAATACGCTTTTCGTATTGTTCTATCTTAGAAAAAGGAATCGTAACAGTCTTAGGAAGTTCGTTTTCAATATAAGCTTTCCTGAAATTCGGACTTATAAATTCACAAATATCTTCAAAAAAATCAGAACGTATTATAATATCACGATGTTTACAGGTGTTCCCCGGTTTACGTAAAAAAGAATGAACATCCGTCTTGTTGACAAAAACAATGTCACCAACCTGCAGTTCTCGAGAAACGCCATTTATTTCATGAAGGATGACGCCGTCCAAGACATAAAATATTTCATAAAAATCATGAGTATGATACCAGTTATCGTCATCATAGTCTGTGATTTTTGAATGAAATGGCATTTCAGGTGTTGTCATTACATCATTTAAAACAAAAATACCTCGTTTTTCCATCGCAAAAACCTCCTATGAATTGAAGAATACATTATTTTGAAAATGGATTCAATCGGAATTGATTGGAAAGTCGATAGAGAGCAAGTTTGAGTTGATTTAAGTGTAGAGAAATGTGGGCATTATGACTAAACTAAAAAGAGAAAATGAAGAGACTATGTTGTATTTTGCGAAAAATAAAAGAGGAGTGAACGGCATTTGAGGTTATTGTGCTGTGGAAATCGCAATCCGATTGGGGTCAAACAAGAGACATTGAGACTCCAAATTATATGGGAAAATGATGAGAGAACCCCACATTTTTCAATCGGCATTGCAGATTCCTTGGAGAAGTTAGAAAAAAGGATATATAACATCGGTATCTGGAGTGAAGAATTCTTTTGTGGCAATCAGTTGCTTCTAGAGCAAGTTTTGTTCGAAGAAGGAAAAGTTTATTACTGGCATGTAGTACGAATCGATGATGGGATAGAGAAAGTGTCAGATGCAGCAAGTTTTGAAATGGGAATATCTGAGTTTCAAGGTCAGTATATTACCGCGCCGCGGAAAAGTACTTATGTGAAGCACTTTTTCAAAACATTTCCGATTGTTGAGAATATCCGCCGGGCAAGATTATATATATGCGGTCTTGGTTATTTTAAGTGGAGTATCAATGGCAGGACGATTGATGATACATATTACAGACCATTGGTGACAGATTACACAACTCGAGAGAATCCGGATAATACGACATTGTGTTCAAGCACTTCGCATCATGTGACTTATTATACTTACGATATCAGAGATTTGCTTCTTGAAGGAGAGAATAGGTTAGAAGTTGATGTTGCGAACGGATATTATTGCAACACAGACCGGTTGATGTGTGAGATGGATTATTCCTTTGGACCGGCCCAATTGGCATTTGAGATTCATCTGGAGACAGATAAAGGATTACAGGTAATCTACAGTGATACAGACACACTGGTTCGCGAGGAAAATTACAGCTCAACTTTGTACGTCGGCGATCGCGTGGATTTTACAAGAGACCCGGGAGTATATGAAAAAAGCGTACTCGGGAAAAGACCGGATGGTATTCCGGTATCGCCGGTGTGCGAAGATGACACTGTGCAGCAGAGCATTTCACCGATAGATACATGGAAGTATGACGGGAAAATCGTTTATGATTTTGGCGTGAATCATACGGGCGGATTAAAATTGCAACTTCAGGCGGCTGAGGGAGATGTATTACATATCAGGTATGCGGAAGTTCTTGAAGATGACGGCACACCGAACTATGAGACAGGTGCATGGCATGACATGCATCCGAAGACCGGAGAAGCAGGAGATATTTATCAGGAGAACATATACATTTTAAAAGCAGGATGCAATGTGATTGAACCGCTGTTTAGCTGGTTTTGTTACCGATATGCGGTATTAGATATGCCCGAGACGACCAGTGTGGAGTCGGTAAATTCATTATTTATCCACATGGATGTGATGTGTGACGGAGAGTTTACATGCAGTGAACCGTTGCTTACGAAGATTAACGATACATTCAGGCAGACCCTTTGTTGCAATATGCATAGCGGACTTATCACAGATTGCCCGCACAGAGAGAAGCGACCGTATACCGGAGACGGTCATCTGGTTATGAAAGCAGCCTGGTATAACTACGACATGGAGTCGTTTTATTACAAATGGTTTCAGGATTTGCTTGATGCCCAGAATCCGGATGGAAGAATTCCGAATACCGCACCGGACCTGGCAGGTGGTGGCGGATACGGATGGGGCAATGCGATATGCTTCGTGACGAAGCAGCTTTATCAGTTTACCGGTGATACCAATGTACTTACAAAGGGCTATCCTGCAATTACGAAATGGCTTGCATTTTACGCAGCACACTGTGATGCGGATAGTATCGTGAGATCAAATGGCCACAACTGGATGCTTGGCGATTGGCTGGCACCTGAGATTGTAACATCGAACACCTATTATATTAACACGGTATGTTATCTGGTGGCAGTTGATACAGCACTCTGGATTGCTGACAGGAAGTTTCCGGAGGATACGGCTTACTGGCTGCAAAAAAAATCAGAGATAACGGATGGAATTAACAAAGTCTTTTTTAACAAAGAACAGCTTACCTATGGAAATGGTATACAGGGCGAGAACATTCTGGCACTGGCGACAGACATTGTTCCCATGGAATATGTTGAAGCAATACGTAAAAAAGAAGAGCAACATTATCGGGAAGAGACGAATTACCACTTAGACACAGGAATCGTTATTACACCAATTTTGATTCATTATCTGACAGAGCATGGATACGCAGATATCGCTTATCAGATTATGACACAGACGACTTATCCGTCCTATGGATGGCTCATGGAAGATGATACGACATTTTCGGAGCATTGGAGCAAGAAATGGCCGGATTTCTATTATGGGGATGAGAACAGTACATTGGTCAAAGGCGGCGGAGATTTGTCTCATTGCCATCCGATGTACGGGAGCATATGTGATTGGTTGTATGAATCAGTCGGAGGACTTCGGCTTACAAACCTGTATAAAAAAGAGATTGTGATATCTCCGATGTATACAGATATGACAATGAAGGCGAGTGCAGGTAAAGAAACATCCTATGGTTGTGCCAAGGTAAAATGGGAGAATCAAGACGATATCTTAAGACTCATAGTGGAGATACCACAAGGGTTACAAGGAATTGTCGAATTTCCATCACAATATAATATTATGCAGAACCTCAACACGAAGGAATCTTATCTGAGAGATTCCGACGGTAGATTCCGGTTTGTACTTCCGGCGGGAAAATGGCTTCTGCAAACGAAAGGAAGGTAGAAAAAACTAAATGAGAAGAGGAGTTAAGAAAATTATGAAACAGATTTCTGCAGTGGCTCTCGGAACTTGCATTGCCGCATCGGCGGTTGGCTGTCAGAAGAGCACGAATAATGACACGGAAGTGGTCATGCCGGTATATGAAGATAATGCATATATCCAGCTGTTTGCGGATTGTCCGCCGGATACCCGTGTGGAGGAGAATATTAAAGAATACTACGATGCAGGATTTACAGGATATGTGCTTACAGAAGATGACGCATTGTTAACTGATGACAAGGGTGTTCTCACGGAAGAATACAAGAATACCTTAAAGAAGCTTTCAGAATACGGAGACGTATATATCCGTAATCAGCATAATTATCCATATAACTGGGATAACGAGAAAGATGCTGAGGTAGTGATTTATGGTGGAACAACAACCATAATTCCAAAACGTAAGATTACAACAGAACTTAACGAACTTGGAAATGTAGTCGGATACTACCAGGCAGACGAACCACTCTATGATGAGATTGCTGAATTGGTTCCACTGACACAGTGGCACAATCAATATGCGAAGGATAAACTTTTCCACATCAATATGTTCCCAAGCTATGCGGCAGATCAGTTCTCAGGACATACATTGGAAGAATATCTTCAGCATTATGTAGATACGATTTTGGCGAAAGTGGAAGGACCTAAGACACTCGGACTTGATAATTATCCGCTGATTACAAACAATACGGAAGGTAATAATATCAGACCAACGTACCTTACAGACCTTCTTACCGCATCTAACATAGCGACTGAATATAACAAGCGTTCCGATAAGACAAGTGATATCACGATTGGTTTCTGTATTCAGGCTTTTGTAGATAATGGGATTCGAGACATCGAGTGTAAAGAAGACATCAGTTTCCAGAGTAATACATGTCTTGCACTTGGTGCGAAGTACCTTGAATATTTCACATATCGTACAGTGGAAAACATGCTCGGACTTGTACAGGATGGCGAGAAGAGAGACGTATGGCAGTATGTGAAAGAAGTAAATGATGAACTTAAGAAATGGGATCATGTGATTATGGCATTTGACTGGCAGGGAGCAATGACAGTTGCAGGTACAGATGAGCATGAAAATAAAGACTCTTTTGAAAGTGCGGGAAGCATGACACTTGACTCATTGCAGGCGATAGAGACGATTGGGAGCCGACTTGATACACTTGTAGGTGAATTTACAGACAAAGACGGACGCTACGGATACATGCTGGTTAATTACACAGAACCGACGAACCACAAGATTGATTATGTAGACCTTGCATTCAAGGATGCAAGAAAAGCACTTGTATATCAGAATGGAGAATCCAAGGTGTACAATGTAGAAGAGAATCAATTGCAGCTTCGCATTGAAGCAGGCGACGGAGCGTTTGTGATTCCGCTGAAATAAGTTAGGAGGCGATAGCGTTGAATATGAGTGCAAAAAAGAAAAAGACAATTAAGAAATACATATTCTGCTATACCATGCTGATTTTTGCTATATGGTCGGTTGTAACATATTTTATCGTTAACCCATCCGGTCTTATCATGGCTTTCCAGACCGAAGAGGGCGGACCGCTGACATTGGATAATTTCAGAATGCTATTTGCAGAATTTACAACACCGAACAGTAATATATGGATAGCGCTGATCAACACACTCAAATATTTTGTGTTAAATATTATCAAGCTGCCAATTACATTTATTATTGCTTACTTCTTGTTTAAGAAGATTCGCGGATACAAAGCATACCGTGTCATCTTTTTTATGCCGAGCATGATAGCACCGATTATTTTGGTTTACTTGTTCAAGGATCTGATTCGAATCGGTGGACCGGTTGATATCCTGTTAAATAAGTGGTTTGGCTACCAAATGCCGAATATACTGTATGATTTTTCAAGCTCAACGAATGTAATCCTGTTCTTCGTTTTGTGGAGTGGATTTGGAGCATCACTCCTGCTGTTTGTAGGCGCGATGAACCGTATTCCGACAGAGATTTTGGACGCGGCAGCAATCGATGGTTGCAATAAATTCCAGGAATTTACGAAGATTATTACACCGCTTTGCTGGGATCAGATATCAACATTGGTATTACTTAGCACCATCGGAATCTTTGGCTCAACAGGGCCAATCCTCTACTTTACAGGTGGAGACTATGGAACAAATACGATTGCATTTTGGCAGTTCATGCAGACTCTGAATGGCTCGTATTACTATCCTTCCGCAGTCGGTATGTTCTTTACATTGATTAACGTGCCAATTATCTTACTGACACGTGCATTATTAAAGAGGGGAGGCGAGGCAGTTGAATACTAAAGCAAAATCTAAGAAAAAAAGACAATCCATAGCATTCAACATTGTGGGAATTTTCTTCCTGATTTATGCAGTCTCGCTCTTGATTCCGCTGTTTTGGGGAATCTGGAATTCCTTCCTTACAAGAGCAGAGTACAATATGGTAAGTGCGGTTATCAAAGTACCGTCTGCCATTCGATTTGATAACTATATCAACGCATGGGCTGAACTTTCAGCAAATGGCGTTAGTATGGTATCCATGACACTTAACAGTTTGTGGTATGCAGCAGGAAGTACGGCACTTGTTCTGTTTGCAAACACGATGACAGCTTATGTGTGTGAGAAATATGAATTTGTAGGCGCCGGATTTATTAAGAAATTCCAATGGATTACGATGTCTATTCCGATTATGGGTAACATGGCAGCGACACTTCGCTGGTTAAGAAATATTCATGTATATGATTCTTACTTGTATATCGTGGGTACCGTTGGAGGACTCGGATTTATGTTCATTTTCATGAGTTCGACTTTCCGTGGACTTTCATGGGAATACGCAGAAGCAGCATTCATGGATGGAGCCGGACATTTTCGGGTGTTTTTCCAGGTTATGCTCCCGCAGGTATTGCCGACAGTGACGGCATTGTTTGTCAGTGAGTTCATTACCAGATGGAATGATAGTATGACACCACTTGTGTACTTTCCGAATCTGCCGACACTGGCATCCGGATTATATGTATATCAGACCATTGCATCGCGAGCAATCAACTATCCGATGCTCTTTGCAGCACTTGTAATGTGTATGATACCTGTTTTAGTATTATTTATTTTCTTCCAGGATACGCTGATGGATTTACAGCTTGGCGGAGGAGTAAAAGGTTAATAGAAAGTAAAAAGAAAGAGGAGAAGAAAGATGAAGAAAAAAATTGTATCAGTTTTGCTTGCTGCAACAATGGCACTTGGACTTACAGCCTGTGGCGGCAACGGAGGAAGTGCCATTCAGGATCCGGCTTATAAGGACCGTAGCACCAGCATCAAATTCAGTTATTATGCAGGAGGTTACGGAAGTACATGGCTCGAGGCAGTGACGAAGGATTATATGGATAATGTTAATAAGGATGTCTATATTGAGCTTGTACCAAGTTATGACAATAGTACAGCTTACTCGGATGTCAAATCAGGTTCTGCAACAGCCGACCTTTATCAGATTGAGGTTGGTGTATTTGATGCAACAGAGTCACTTGCAGACCTGTCTGATGTATATGAGGCAAATGCGTACGGCGAAGAGACAAAGATTAAAGATAAACTTACAGCTGATATCGTAGAATTCTACAATCAGGACGGCAAATACTATCAGATGCCGAACACAACCATGACAGGTTGGAACTGGGTATACAATAAGACTGTCTTAGATGCAGTATTCGGAGAAGGGAACTACACACTTCCGCGTACAACAGATGAGATGTTTGAATTTGGTCAACAGTTATTTGCCAAAGACACATACCTGACAGTAGGTGCCTTTGCTGATACTCAGGGTGGTGACTATCTGAAATATGCTTTCGGAACATGGTTTGCACAGATGACAGGTGCTGAAGGATATGACAACTTCAACAACGGTCTCTACGAAGATGGCGGCAAGCTCGTACTTTCCAAAGAGAGTCCGAAGGTTATCGAAGCTAATAAGACAGCCATCGAAGAAGCATATAAAGTTGCTTATGAACTATGTAACAAACAGAAGCACTACGTATTCGGTGATTCAGCATCTTTGAACTACAAGAGCGCTGACCAGGTATTCTACGGTGGCGGATACGGCATGAACCGCACAAAGGTTGCAGCACTTTACACAGGTGCATGGATTGAGACAGAGGTAGCAGACCTTCTTGCAGACGGAATCATCGAGAATCAGGAACTTGTTGCCGGAAAGATGCCGGTAATTAGTGCAATCACATCCCGCTGTAAGACAGTAAAGGATGAAAAAACATTACTTGCAGTTATCGACTATGTAGACGGAACATCGACAGATAAGCCGTCAGGTGTATCTGATGATGATATTGCAATTATCAAAGAAGCAAGAAATATGACAAGTGAAAATATCTGTCGTACTATGGTGGTGCCGAAGAGCGGTAAGAACATCGACACAGTAAAAGATTTCCTTGCTTATCTTGCAAGTGACCGTGCACAGAAATTATCAGCACAGAACGCAAATGGTCTTAACATGCTTCCATTTGGATACGTGCCAACAGAAGAAGATATGGGCTTTGAGATGAGCGGATATATTAAGAGTATCAATGCAAAGAGAGGCGATGACATTATCATTGACTTCTCAAACCTTGCTTATGATTTTGCATCTGCAACGAACCTTAGCTGGTGCTACGATATGAATACAGGTTCAGGAACACTTGCAACAACAATGTTTGCAGGAAAAGCAACAGAACCAAAAGATATTTACAATTCAACTTATGATTACTACAACACAGATAAATGGGCAATTGCAACTAAAAATTTGAAGTAAGACGATGACAGGGGGATTTGTCATGAAGAAAAGAAAAAATGTACTTATCCTTGGCATTATCGCAGTGGCAGTAGTTATTGCTGCTGCCCTGCTTGTCTTTTTTGCAAAAGGATATAGTATTCGCTTCGAAGGTGGATTTCCAAAAGCTCTCTCCTTTGAATATGGAAGCGAAGCCGATTTGCCAAAAGCATATGCGGTGAACAAATTCGGTGTCCGTCAGCTTGGAAAAGTCGAATACCATTTTACCTCACCAGAGGGCGAGACCAGTGTATCAAAATATCCGGTTGCCACCTGCGAGAAGGTTGGTGAATGGCAATTGACTTGTGCCTATGAAGGTGCAAAGACCAGTGTGACATTTCAGGTCGTTGATACGGTAGCACCGGAGATTATTGTTGGTGAATTGCCAAGTGACGTATACGTTGGTAATACGGATACAGAGTACACCGTACCGGCAGTTGATTTTAAAGACGCATCTGCAATTGATTATGCAAAATGTAGCGCTGTTCTTTATTTTGAAGGAAAAGAGACAACGTACAATTCAATTACCAGCGCTTTCGTGCCGGAAAAGGACGGCGAGTGGGTATATAAGATAACAGCATCTGATATCTATGGCAACACATCTAACGCAGAATGTAAGTGGCGTTCAAAAGACCCGAACTGGAAAGATACAGATATCCCGGAAGGTTATCTTGCAACTTTTGATAAAGTTGGATATACGAACCTTGTAAGCTCCGGTTTCGTTAATGAATATTGGAGCGGAACTGAGACAGAAGAATGGATGGAAGAGTACGAAGGAGAAAAAGGTGTACTGAAAGTTACATCTAAGCTCAACGGCCTCGGACTTACCGCATTTAAGTTGAAATTAGCAAAGAGCATTTCGCTTGATAAACTTGGTGATAATGTGGTGATTATCCGTTACCGCATTGATGATAAAAATGCAAACACTGCACTTAAGGTGGCAGGACGTTATCAGGATGCGATTAAGACTGCGGCATGTAAGGATTTCGAATTTAATAAAGGTGAGTGGCAGACGGCTGCACTTACTGCAGACGATTTGAAGAGCTACATGGTTTCAGATGAAAAAGATGTTCTGAGTGAACTGACAATCGCGTTGTCAGGAACAGGAAAAGAGATTAATATCTATCTTGCATCCATTACAATCGGTAAGAAGCTGGATGCACCGAAGAATATGAAGATATCCGGAAGCAATCTGGTATGGGATAACGTAAAGAATGCAAGCGGATACTATGTATGTACCGAAGACTCTGAAAAAGAAGCAGAGGTTAAGAAAAACAGCTATGCCATTGGCAAGAAGAAGCTCTTCAAGGTACGTGCCAAAGGCGATGGACTCTTTTATGTGGATTCAAGTGAGTCTATCTACGTAAACGATACACCGGCGAAGGGATATCTGGCAGAATTTGATGAAGAATTCTATAAATATCTTGTATGGAACAATGGAGCCCGTGCAGAAGGCGGTATGGACTGGTATGAGTGTGATTCGTTTGAAGCCAATTACGACGAGAAAGAAAAAGCGATTCGCCTTGATATGACAAGAGGCTATGTATCGGCAGGTATCGTTGTAAGATTACCACAGGCAGTTAAAACTGAGACATTAGACAATGTTGTGGTACGATTCAAAGCAGATAAAAATGTCAAACGAGCAACGGTTTATCAATACGGTGGTCCGGCATTGTTAGCAAATGTGACAGATATTCAGGAAGGATGGAATACAATTGTTCTTCCGAAGAAATTGTTAGTTGGAGATGCTCAGGACACATCTATCTTCAGTGGTTACCAGATTATGTTCTACGAGGCAAACGAGCCGGTATTCGGAACCGGACAGGGTACGAAGATGACCGTATATCTCAGCACGGTAACGAAAGCTGCTCAGCTTGAGGCTCCGACGAAGATTGAAGTATCAGGAAAGAAATTAAAATGGAATGCCGTTTCACATGCAAAAGGCTATGCGGTATCCAGAAATGGTGGTGCCTATGAAAAGCTTAGTCAGAATTACTGCGATATGAAGAAGACGGAATTATTCCAGATTAAAGCAGTGGGCGATAACAAATTCTACGTAGATTCAGAGTCTTCCGTTTATGTAAATGGTAAGGTTAAGAGCGGATATCTTGCAGAATTTAACGCGCCATATTATGCACATCTTATTTGGAACAACGGCGCTGATGCACCGGGCGGAATGCAGTGGTATCAGTCAGACAGCTTTAAGGCAGCTTATGATAAGAAACAGAAGGCACTTAAAGTAGAGATGACAATGGGATATGTAGGAGCAGGAAGTGTTCTTCGTTTCCCGAAGAGTACGAAGGTATCAGAGTTAAATGACCTGGTAATTCGTATGAAATTAGACAGCAAGGTCAAGGCGGTTGCCATCTATCAGTACGGCGGCGTCGGAAGAATGTGCTACACCAATGAGGTAAAAGCAGGATGGAACAACATTGCGATTCCGCACAATTCACTTTTAGCAGACGGCGGAAGCGATGATACAATGAGTGGTATTCAGATTATCCTGTACGGCAGCGAAGAAATGGGTGCTGCTCAAGGTCAGAAGACAACGATGTATTTAAAATCCATCACAAATGCAGTACGTCTTACAGAACCACAGAACTTAAAGCTTACAGGTAACAAATTAAGCTGGGATGCAGTTGCAGGAGCCCAAGGTTATGAAGTAATTGAGGATGGAAAGAGCTATACGGTAAAAACCAACTCTTATACGATTAAAGGTGGCAGTCTGTTCAAAGTCGCAGCACTCGGAGACGGTGTTAAGAGCGTAACCAGCGGATATGCAATCTATGTGAACGCAACTGTGAAGCAAGGATACATTGCAACCTTTGACAAACCATTCTATGAATATCTGATTTGGAACAATGGAGCCAATGCAGAAGGTGGAATGCAGTGGTACGAATCACAGACACACGAAGTCAGATACGACGCAAGTGCGAAGAATACAAAAGTTACCATGACAATGGGATATGTATGCGCGGGAAGCGTTATCAAATTCCCGAAAGCTGTTAAATTATCCGAGATAGATGACATGGTAGTTTATGTAAAATTAGACAGCGCTGTTAAGAAGATTGGCTTCTATCAGTACGGCGGTGTCGGCAACATCTATCATACTGAAGCTGTTGCACCGGGATGGAACACTATCGTAATTCCGAAAGATAAACTCCTTGCAGATGCAGGTGTAGACGGAACGATGAGCGGTATTCAACTTATTTTATACGGAGCAAACGGTAATGGTGGAGATGTTGGTAAGAAGACAACGATGACATTAGGTTACATCGCAAGCATCCGTAAGCTCGCAGCTCCGACGAACATTCAGATTCAGGGCAACAAGCTTACCTGGGATAAAGTTGACGGAGCAGTTAAATATGTTGTTTATGAGGATGGCAAGAAATATACGGTAACGACCAACAGCCACACATTAAAAGGCGGAGAATTGCTTAAGATTCAGGCAATCGGCGATGGCAAACAGACAGCTGACTCTGAACTCTCAATGTATATCAATGCTATTGTGAAAGATGGTTATCTTGCAGAATGCAACAAAGAATATTATAACTACCTGATTTGGAACAACGGAGCAAATGCAGATGGTGGAATGCAGTGGTACGATTCAGAAAGCTTCAAGGCAGCATTTAATAAGACAGATAAAGTCTTAGATGTGACTGCGAAATACGGATATGTATGTGCCGGTATGGTACTTCGTTTCCCACAGGGCAAGGCACTGGAAGAAGGCAAGGATGTAGTAGTGAACATCAAGCTTGATAGTACAGTTAAATATATCCGTTTTTATCCATACGGACAGAGCGGTAACCTGTATGAGACAGCTAACGTCAAATCTGGATGGAATGAATTTGTAATACCGGCAGAGAATGTTCTGGCAGCAGTAGGAAATAACAGTTTTGATGGACTTCAGATTGTTCTTTACGATAATCCGGACGGAACATTTACCGTAAACAATCCGGCAAAGACCGCAAAGATAAGCATTGGCAGCATTTACTATGCACAGACACTTAGAAAACCGGTACTTACCATTGACGGCGACACAGCTAAATGGGAACAGGTAGCACATGCAGATGAGTATGATGTATATGCAGACAATAAGAAACTTGCAACAGTTACCACAACCCAGTATTCACTTGCATCACTTGCAGACGGTGTATATCAGATTAAAGTTGTTGCAAGAAGCAATAGCAAACAGTATATTGCAGCGACATCAGACTCTGTAAAATACAGTAATCTTGAGATATTACAGGCACCGACCGTAAGTTATAGCGATGGTGTAGTAACATTTACATCGATAAATGGTGCAGCATCATATAAGATTGAGATTGACGGAACAGAATACACTATCGACAAAAATGCAACGAGCGTTAAACCTGCTGAGCTGATTGGCAAGAGCATTCTTGTTAAATATCGTATGAAGAGCATCGGCGATAATATCGCAACGGTAGATTCTGATTGGAGCGAATATGCACTCGCAGATCTTTCGTTGGAGAATAATGTGATTGCAGATTACGATGAAGGATACACCAAGCTCGTATGGAACAATGGAGCAAAAACAGAAGGTGGTCAGGCGTGGTATGAAAGTGATGCATTTGCAGCCGCTTACGATGCTACAGAGAAGGGAATCAAGCTCACAATGAAACACGGTTATGTGTGTGCGGGATTTGTAACAAAATTCCCAAGCCCGATTCAAATTGATGATGCAGACAGCATTGTGCTTCGTATCAAGTTAGATAACAATATTAAATACCTTCGCGTGTTTGAATATGGCGGAACCGGTGTAATGCTTGATTTTAAAGACCTTCATGAAGGTTGGAACGAGCTTAGTATTCCGAAGTCAAACTTGAAAAATGATCCGGGCAAGGATTATATCAGTGGTCTTCAGATTGCAATGTACACTAGTACAAAACCGGAAAATGGAACAGCGCAAGGTACAGATGTGACAGCAGTTCTTGGTTCTGTGAAGAAGGTAAATGTGCAAGCTGAGACTGAGAATGTAATCTTTACACGTACCGAAAACGGACAGTATGACAACAGCAATACAATCTATTTGACCAATGAGAATGTATACGGAAGAATTCCGTCCGCATCCGCAGGTGTGAGCTTAACAACCATCGGTGAGAGCAGTGGTATCTACGTGGATGGTGTTATGGATACAGAAGCTGTATTTGCAACGGCAGAAAGCTGGAACGGTGTATTCTGGATTCGTCCGTCTAAGGCAGCAGTAGCAGGAACCGTATTGACATTCAAGGGAGTATTCTCATCTTCCGATGGAAGCTATCAGTTCCCGGTTAAAGAGTGTACATGGCAGTATGATGGAAGCAAGTGGAATGTGTACACTGCACCGATAGTTAAGAAGGTAACGGTGACACCGGAAGGAACACCAGGAAATGCGAATGTCGTATACTTGCAGCTGAGTGACATGAATACCAATCAGAAGTACAATCCAAAAGCCGGAAGTGTGAAGCTGGACGGAGAGGCACTTAACAATCAATGGGAACTTGACTATGCATTTAGTTATGCAGGATGGAATAATGTTCATTACATTCAGTTAACCCACATTGATACTAGTAAGAACTACACCTTCAAGGAAGGATCTGTACTTACGATTGGCGGAACATTTACAGGAGCAAGTGACGGAGTTGAAATTGAGATCGAAGAAGTAAGCTACGTATGTCATGTAAATGGCGATTCGTATACATGGGAAACCTACGTACCGTCTACCGCAAAGAAGGTAACGGTGACACCGGAAGGAACACCGGGAAATGAGAATGTCGTATACTTGCAGCTGAGTGGCATGAATACCAATCAGAAGTACAATCCAAAAGCCGGAAGTGTGAAGCTGGACGGAGAGGTACTTAACAATGAATGGGAACTTGACTATGCATTTAACTATGCAGGGTGGAGCAATGTTCATTACATTCAGTTAACCCACATTGACACCAGTAAGAACTACACCTTCAAAGAAGGATCTGTACTTACGATTGGCGGAACATTTACAGGAGCATGTGATGGAACGGAAATCGAGATTCCGGAGGTACAGTTACAGTGCCATGTAAATGGAACTACGTATACGTGGGAAGTGAAACAATAATCAATAATGTATTGGTTCGAATCTTATGAAATAAGAGAGGAGAGGTGTTATGCGAATGAAGAAACAATGGAAAAAAATAAGCGCACTTTTTATGAGTATGGTTCTTGTGTTCGGTATCCTTGGGATACCGACACAGGCTGCTGACGCAACGCCGGTAACGGTGACGATAGATGGAACACCGGGAAATGC
>CAYVDA010000043.1:0-15544 GCA_964450635.1 uncultured Faecalimonas sp.
GGTGATACCGTAAAAGTTTATGGTAAAATCAAAGAAGGTAACCGTGAAAGAATCCAGGTATTCGAAGGTGTTGTACTGAAGAAACAGGGAGGAAGCACAAGAGAGACATTTACAGTTAGAAAACTTTCCAATGGTGTTGGTGTTGAAAAGACATGGCCACTTCACTCACCAAACGTAGAAAGAGTAGAAGTTGTTCGCAGAGGTAAAGTAAGAAGAGCGAAATTGAACTACTTAAGAGGACGCGTTGGTAAGAGAGCGAAAGTAAAAGAATTAGTTAAATAGTAAATGTGACTGAGGGACAAATACAAATCGTACTTGTCCCTTTTTTGCCTTTAAAATATTTCGTACGTTTTAGGGGAGAGACCATGAGTGAATTAACCTTTAAGAATAAAAGAAGACGCAGGAGATTGGATTTTGATGTGGTCCTTTCCGTAGTAAAATGGATTGCAGAGATTGCCATTGTCTGCTTATTGGCTTATGTTTTCGTATGGTATTTTGGTCAACGGGTCAGTACGGTTGGTGATTCCATGAAGCCGGTATTAGAGAATGGCGATGTGACATTATTAAACCGCCTATCCTATAACCTAGGGAGACCAAAAAGGGGGCAGGTGGTTGCTTTTTATCCAAATGGAAATAAGAAGTCTTATTGCTATATCCGTCGGATTATCGGTTTGCCGGGAGAGACGGTAGAAATCAAAGATGGCAGTATTTACATTGATGGAGAGAAATTAGAAGCAGAATATCAGACCGAAGATCTGACAATCGAAGGGGTGGCAAAAGAGCCTGTACAATTGGGAGAAGACGAATATTTTGTCCTAAGTGACGACAGAAGCATGGCAGATGACAGCCGTGGAGAAGAGATTGGCAATGTGAAGAGATCTTCCATCGAAGGAAAAGTCTGGTTTATCCTATCCCCGGGGAAACATCTGGGATTTGTAAAGTAAGGAGAGAAAAAAGATGCATTTTCAGTGGTATCCTGGTCATATGACGAAAGCAAAACGAATGATGCAGGAAGATATTAAGTTAATTGATTTGGTCATCGAATTGGTGGATGCGAGAATTCCGATTGGAAGCCGGAATCCGGATATTGATGAATTAGGAAAGAATAAGGCAAGACTGATCTTGCTTAATAAGGCAGATTTGGCACAGGAAGTGCAGAATGATGCCTGGGCAGCTTATTTTCAACAGAAAGGATTTTCTGTGGTCAAAGTAAATTCCAAAAAAGGCGGTGGCATGAAGACCATTCAGGGTGTGATTCAGGAAGCTTGCAAAGAGAAGATGGAGCGAGATCGGAAGAGAGGAATCCTGAACCGTCCGGTTCGTGCGATGGTAGTGGGAATTCCGAATGTAGGGAAGTCTACCTTTATCAATTCCTTGGCAGGAAAAGCCTGTGCAAAGACCGGTAACAAACCGGGTGTAACCAAAGGCAAACAGTGGATTCGTCTGAATAAGAATGTGGAGCTTCTAGATACGCCGGGAATCCTGTGGCCGAAGTTTGAAGACCAGACGGTGGGACTACATCTGGCATTTATCGGTTCTATCAAAGATGAGATTCTCAATGTAGAAGAACTGGCGATGGAATTGATTAAATTCTTAAATCAAAATTATAGGGGTACATTATCCCAAAAGTATGGTATAGTAGAGGAAGAGGATGTCTATCAGTGTCTGGAACAGATTGCAGAGAGTAGACATTGCCTGCTAAAAGGGAATGAATTGGATGTTGCTAAGGCAGCAACTCTGTTGCTGGATGATTTTCGCAATGGAAGATTGGGACGGATTACTTTAGAATTTCCGCAGGATTACGAATAGATCGAAGAAAGAAGGCATAAGGGGATGGCGAAGGCACATAGAGAGCGCTACAAATATTTACAGAAAAAGAAGGCGAAAGAGTTGGCGAAGATTGAGGCGAGAGAACGAGAGGCACAAGGACTTCCGCCGGAGAAGAAGAAAAAGAGTCTGGGAAGAGAGATCCTTGGATGGCTCATGTATATTGTGATTATTGTGGGAGTGACCTATCTGGTTGTGAATTATGTAGGACAGCGTACGAAAGTAAGCGGGCAGTCCATGATGGCAACCCTGCATGATCAGGATAATTTGATTGTTGATAAGATTTCCTATCGGTTCCGGGATCCGAAGCGATATGAGATTGTGGTATTTCCGTATCAGTATGGAGAGGAAACCTATTATATCAAGCGTATCATCGGCATGCCGGGTGAGACGGTACAGATTCTGGACGGTTATGTCTATATCGATGGGGAGAAATTAGACGAGCATTACGGTCTGGAAGTGATGGATGATCCGGGAATTGCGGAAGATCCGATAGAATTAGGGGAAGATGAATATTTCCTTCTGGGAGATAATCGTAACAACAGTTCCGACAGTCGTTCCCCGGATGTAGGTGTGATTAAGAAATCAAAACTGGTAGGTCGTGCGTGGATTCGCATCTGGCCACTTGACAGTATTGGAGTTGTCGTACATGAGTAAAAAGATTAGTGAGATTAAGCAAGAATTTGAGCAGGCTGACACAAAAGAACGGGAGCAGTTGTATGAGATTTATGCAACGGATGCCCGGGCTGGCGTAGTCAGCCTTCTTGCCAGATACAAAAAGGCAGAAGAGAAGTTGCAGGCAGAGATTGCCCGGATGGAACAGATGATGATCTATGAGAGAAAATACTGGGACTATACGGCAATCTGTGGAATCGATGAAGTAGGGCGTGGACCTTTGGCTGGACCGGTGGTAGCCGGCGCAGTGATTTTGCCAAAAGACTGCGATATTCTCTATCTCAATGATTCCAAACAGTTATCAGAGAAGAAGAGAGAAGAACTCTATGAATTGATTCAGGAAAAAGCAGTGGCAACGGCGGTAGGGATGGTAAGCCCGGCGCGAATTGATGAGATCAATATCCTGCAGGCGACCTATGAAGCCATGCGAATGGCCATAGGGAAGTTGAAAGTGCAGCCGGATCTGCTTCTGAATGATGCGGTGAAGATTCCGGAAGTAGAGATCAAACAGGTTCCCATCATCAAAGGGGATGCCAAGAGCGCATCCATTGCGGCAGCCAGCATTCTTGCCAAGGTGACCAGAGACCGTTTGATGGTGGAATATGATAAGGTCTTTCCAGAGTATGGATTTGCAAGTAACAAAGGTTACGGATCAGCCACACATATCCAGGCACTTCGGGAATATGGACCGACACCGATTCACAGACAGAGTTTCATTGGGAATTTTATTTGAGATGAAGACGGAGACAAAACATACAATCGGGCAGACCTATGAAGAACTGGCAGTATCGTATCTGCGGCTTCAAGGATATGAGATTGTTGAGCAAAATTTTCGCTACAGACAAGGCGAGATTGATATCATTGCCAAGGAGAAAGAGACTTACGTATTTTGTGAAGTGAAATATCGAACCACCGAAGAGGGAGGCTATCCGGAGGAGAGTGTTTCTGTCGGAAAACAGAGACGGATTTGCGCGTGTGCCCTTTACTATCTCCAGAAAAAAGGACTGTGGGATGTGCCGTGCCGGTTTGATGTGATTAGTATCTTGGGCGAAGAATTAACTCATTATCGGAATGCATTTTCCTATGGAGAATGATACGATTTGGGGAAGCAATATAGTTACTTTGTTATATCATAGGAGGATATGAGAAATGAGAACAGATTGGAAGAGTTTATTTCGAATCGGAGTGATGGCTGTTCTGGTCTACATATGTATGTCATATTGGCAGACAGTTGTGGCGTTATTAGGAACGATCATAAGTGCGGCAAGCCCGCTGGTCGTGGGAGCAATTCTGGCATATTTATTGAATATTTTAATGAGCTTCTATGAGAAACACTATTTTCCAAAACATCAGAACAACCGGGGACTTATGAGATGCAAACGGGCGCTCTGCGTGACAGCAGCTTTGATTACTTGCCTGGGGATCATTGCCTTAGTATTATGGCTGGTGATTCCGCAGTTTGTGGCTTGTATCAAATTGCTGGTGCAGGATATTCCACCGGCAATCAATCGTTTGTTACAGAATACAAAGTTTGTGGAATGGTTGCCGTCGAATTTTACAGCTTTTCTTGCGAATACGGACTGGCAGGGGTATCTGACGAAGGCATTTAATATAGTTTCTTCCGGAGTGGGAGATGTAATGAATTTCACTGTTAACTTTGTATCCGGTACCTTGTCTACGGTGGCGACAGCCTTTATCAGCATTATTTTTGCAATCTATCTGCTGTGCGCCAAAGATACCTTACGGCGCCAGTGTGTTGCTTTGGCAGATTGCTATCTGAAACCGGCATGGCGGGAGAAACTTTTCTATGTGGTAAATGTGTTCCATGACTGTTTTCATAAGTATATTGTGGGGCAGTGTATAGAGGCAGTAATCTTAGGAAGCCTCTGTGTCATCGGTATGTGGATCTTCCGGCTTCCGTATGCTACCATGATTGGCGCATTGATTGCGGTGACAGCATTGATTCCGGTTGCCGGTGCGTATATTGGTTGTGTGGTAGGTGCCATTATGATTCTGACCGTATCTCCGGTAAAGATGGTCGGATTTGTTATCTTCTTAGTGATTTTACAGCAGATCGAGGGAAATCTGATCTACCCACGTGTGGTTGGATCCTCTGTCGGACTTCCGGGATTGTGGGTGCTTGCGGCAGTGACCATCGGCGGCGGACTGTTTGGCGTTGTTGGTATGCTGGTAGGTGTGCCATTTGTAGCCGGCATCTATCGGCTTGTGAAAGCGGATGTGAGAAAACGCAAGGGGAAACCGATCCCAGAAGTTCGGAAATAAGTGAAAAAATGCTTGCATAATTGGGCTAAGTTCGGTATAATTAGCGTTGTGGTTGCAAACCATAAGCTGAAATAGCTCAGTTGGTAGAGCACTTCACTCGTAATGAAGGGGTCGTCGGTTCAAGTCCGATTTTCAGCTTTTTGCATTATTATTTGAATAATGAATACATTGGAACCAAGCTAACAAAGCTTGGTTCTTTTGTTCTTTTCTTGCCTATGTTTTTAGCGACAGGATGGAGAAGGACGATTCGGTAGAGGAAGAAATTGCATAGTACGAAATGGAGATGACAGCATGATACGAATGGAACTTGGAAAAGACAGCTATGATATTGTAGTGGAACGTGGCAGTCTGCAGCGGTGCAAGGATGTTCTGCGTCTGGATCGGAAGGTCTTGATTTTGACAGATGATGGGGTGCCGGCAAGGTATGCAGAATCTGTGAAGAACCAGGCAAAGGAAGGGGTTCTCGTGACGGTGCCGCAGGGTGAGGAAAGCAAATCTCTGCAGGTGGCGGAAGAGATTCTAAGAAAGATGTTGGAACACGGGTTTAGCAGAAAGGATGCGGTAGTCTCCGTAGGTGGAGGTGTCGTAGGAGATTTGGGCGGATTTGTTGCCTCCTTATATATGCGTGGAATCGACTTTTACAATATCCCGACCACCTTACTCTCTCAAGTGGATTCTTCCATTGGAGGGAAGACAGCAGTGAATCTGGCAGGGATTAAGAATATCATCGGTGCCTTTTATCAGCCAAAGAAAGTTCTGATTGATCCGGAGACGTTGGGTACTTTGGATGAGAGACAGATTCTAAGTGGCCTCATGGAGGCGGTGAAGATGGGCGCGACCAGCTCGCCAAAGCTTTTTGCATTATGTGATTCTGCAAATTGGAGAAGTCAGATAGATGAGATTATCTGTCAGGCACTCCTTGTAAAGAAGCATGTGGTAGAGCAGGATGAGAAGGAGAGTCATCTTCGTAAGATCCTGAATTTTGGACATACGATCGGACATGGATTTGAAAGCGCCATGCATGGCAGGTTGTATCATGGAGAATGCGTAGCACTCGGCATGCTCTATATGTGTGAGAAGTCCATGGAGAATCGGTTCAAGGAATTATATCGAAAAGTAGGTCTCCCGGTGCCGGACCTTACCGGAATGGAGATGGAGAAAGTCTTAGAAGCCATTACCCATGATAAGAAGGCAGATGCAGATACCTGCTCCGTCGTCTATGGCAGAGAGATTGGATGTGCAGAGATTACGGATTGGAGTATGGCGAAAGTATTAGAACGATTGGAGGGTGATGTCAATGAAAAATGTGTTTGGTAACAACATCACCATGACCCTCTTTGGGGAGAGCCATGGGGCAGAGATTGGAGCGGTTTTAGACGGACTTGCGCCGGGACTTGTTGTTGATGAAGCATTTATGGAGCAGCAGTTGCAACTTCGGAAACCCCATGGAACTATTTCGACCAGCCGGGTGGAAGCGGATATCCCGAAGATCGTCAGCGGCGTATTTGAAGGCAAGACAACAGGAACACCCCTTTGCATCTTGTTTGAGAATCAGAATACCAAGAGCAAAGACTATGCCAAGACCAAAGATTATATGCGACCGGGCCATGCGGATTATACAGCAGTAGAGAAATATCATGGTTTTGCAGACTACCGGGGAGGCGGTCATTTCTCCGGACGGATTACCACCTCGATTGTGGCATGTGGAAGTATTCTTATACAGGCCCTCCGGGATAAAGGAATCGAGATCGGAAGCCATATTCGAAAATGCGGCCCTATCGTAGACCGTGGATTTATGGATTATGAAGAAGATATTCGGGCGCTTTCTAAGATGCAATTTCCGGTATTGGATGAGGAGATCGCCAAAGAGATGTATGCTTATATGGAAGAGGCAGCGCAGGAAGGCGACAGCGTCGGCGGAATCTTAGAGACTATCGTGACTGGTATGCCGGCAGGGGTAGGCGAGCCTTGGTTTGATACCTTAGAAGGGGAACTTGCCCATGGACTTTTCAGTATTCCGGCGGTAAAAGGGGTAGAATTTGGTGCCGGATTTGGATTTGCGGAGATGAAAGGAAGTCGGGCCAATGATGCCTTTGCAATGGAAGAGGGAGAAGTGGTTACCAAGACCAATCACAACGGCGGAATCAATGGCGGAATTACCAACGGAATGCCGATTCGCTTCCAGACAGTGGTGAAACCGACACCATCTATTTACAAAGAACAAGAGACAGTGAATCTGGCAACCGGTACCAATGAGAAATTTCAGATTCAGGGTCGCCATGACCCGGCCATCATCCATCGTGCAAGGGTGGTCGTTGACAGTATGACAGCATTGGTACTTGCAGATATGTTGACAACCCGGTATGGAACGGATTGGTTAAGGAGTTGATTATTAGATGAAGATAAAGGTACATCCGCAGAAGGCGCAGGGTGTGATTGCAGCACCGCCATCGAAGAGTATGGCTCACCGCATGCTTATGGGAGCCGGATTGTCCGATGGAACTTGTGTCGTTCGCAATATTGAATTAAGTGAGGACGTAAAGTCTACCTTGGAGATCCTTGGGGCATTGGGAGCCTCCTATGAGATTGAAGATAGGAGTGTTCGCATCCAAGGTATTGGAAAGAGAAAGATATATAGCAAGCAGGAATTAAATTGTAGAGAAAGTGGAAGCACCCTTCGGTTTTTCATCCCACTTTTGCTGACAGGAGGGGGAGAGAGCCGATTCGTAGGCGCGAAGCGACTTT
Source organism: uncultured Faecalimonas sp. (assembly GCA_964450635.1). Classification (GTDB taxonomy): domain Bacteria; phylum Bacillota; class Clostridia; order Lachnospirales; family Lachnospiraceae; genus Faecalimonas. Next base: position 7,531 of record CAYVDA010000043.1, read on the forward strand.
TTGAACGTCCACTTGGAATCTATGAAGAAATCTGCAAGAATCAGAGGATTCTGTTTGAAAAAGAGGAGACGAGCCTCTATGTAAAAGGTCAGCTTGCTGCCGGCACCTATGAAGTACCGGGAGATATTAGTAGCCAATTTATAACAGGACTTTTGTTTGCCCTTCCGCTTTTGGAAGGCGACAGCTGCCTTCGGATTCTCCCGCCGGTGGAGAGCCGGGCTTATATTGAATTGACCTTGGAGACTTTGGCATATTTTGGAATCGAAGTGAAACGTGAAGGCGATATCTATTATATACCGGGCGGTCAGCATTATCACGCCAAGGATGCCTGTGTGGAAGGAGATTATTCCAACGCCGCATTCTTAGATGCATTCGGTGTCTTAGGCGGAGATGTGACAGTGGAAGGATTATCGGATGTGTCGGCCCAGGGAGATCGCATTTATCGCGCATATTTTGCAAGATTACAGGAAGGACACCCGACCTTAGATCTGGCAGAATGCCCGGATCTTGGACCGGTGATGATGGGGGTTGCGGCAGCTTTGCATGGAGCACGTTTTGTGGGAACCAGAAGGCTTCGCATCAAAGAAAGCGACCGGGCTGTTGTAATGGCAGAGGAACTTGCCAAATTTGGAATTGAGGTACTTGTAGAGGAAAATGAGGTGGAGGTAAAGCCGGGGATTTTAAGAAAACCGGAGTTGCCGACGGATAGTCATAACGACCATAGAATTGCCATGACCATGACGGTGCTCCTGACTTTGACAGGGGGAGAACTTACGGGGGCAGAAGCGGTGAAAAAGAGCTATCCGGGATTCTTTAAAGAGATAGAAAAACTAGGAATTGTCGTACAGGAGGAAGAATCATGAATTGCGAATTTAAGAGAAAATTACCAATACCAAAAGAGATTAAAGCGATGTATCCTATGACTGCAGAGATGGAAGCGCAGTTTCAGAAGCGGGATGCAGAGATTAAGAAAGTATTGTCCGGAGAATCAGACAAATTTCTACTGATTGTAGGGCCATGCTCGGCGGACCATGTTACCAGCGTCATGGATTATGTGAACAGACTTTGCCCGGTGCAGGAAAAAGTACAGGATAAGATTATCATTATCCCACGTATCTATACGAACAAACCAAGAACCACAGGAGATGGATATAAAGGCATGCTTCATCAGCCAGATCCACTGCACGATTCGGATATGTTAAACGGTCTGACGAAGATTCGCAACCTGCATATGCGTGCTTTGAAAGAGACTGGATTTACCTGTGCAGACGAGATGCTCTATCCGGAGAATTATCGGTACCTATCCGACCTGCTGGCTTATGTGGCAGTTGGAGCTCGCTCAGTGGAGAATCAACAACATCGTTTGACAGCAAGTGCTATTGATGTGCCGGTGGGAATGAAGAATCCGACCAGCGGAGATCTGTCGATTATGATGAATTCCATTACTGCAGCCCAGCATGCGCATACCTTTATCTATCGTGGATGGGAAGTGGAAAGTACGGGAAATCCATATGCCCATGCTATTTTGCGAGGCGGCATGAACAATGTAGGAGAGAACCTTGCCAACTATCATTATGAGGATTTGATGAAGGTATACGAATGGTACCAGAAGAAGGACTTGAAGAATATGGGTGTGGTGATCGATGCCAATCATGCAAACTCCAGCAAACGATATATGGAACAGATTCGAATCAGTAAGGATGTGATGCATAGTCGAAAAGTGAATGCAGATATTCGAAAATTGGTAAAAGGAATAATGATTGAAAGTTATCTTGTAGATGGGGCGCAGAAACCAGATGGCGGTGTCTATGGACAGTCTATTACAGACCCTTGTCTTGGATGGGAAAAGACAGAGAAGCTGATCTATGAATTGGCGGAGGAAGTATAGAAGAGAAGTATGTAAAGCAGTTGCAAAATTTGCAGCTGCTTTCGTGCGTATAGTGTGGAAATCATGGAAATCAAATTTGTTGAAATGTGTTGTCATCTTTTTCTTTTGCTATGAAAAAAATATGTTATAATATAAAAGTTGCTTACAATTGTGGATGCATCGTGCGGAATTTTCTTGGCGTAAAACCGGTTGTCTTTTTAAAGACCGTTGTAAAATAATTACTATCATTGAAACCGCATTGATGGCTGATATCCATTATGGATTGGTTGGTATCCAGAAGGAGTTCGATGGCCTTGGTAATCCGCATCTGGGTTAGATATTCGTTAAACCCGGAGTTTACAGAGGATTTGAAGATGGCAGAGAAGTACTCCTTGCTGAAATTATATTTTTCTGCAACGGAACCCAAAGTCAGCTGGGCAGTGCAGTTTTCTTTGATATAGAGAGCGGCATCCTGCATGATTAAGTCGTTCTGAGAAAAAGATTTGGTATCTTTCTCGGAGAGTGGCAGTCTGGCCAAGGTTGATAGAATCTTAATTAGATCCGCATGGTTACAATATTCTGTAAAAGCATCATTCTTCTTTTGGTTGACACGAAGAGAATGGAAACATTCCAAAATAATGTTACGTGCAGTGGCCGGAAGATGGTAGTAGTGGGTGTCGAAACACTGCCGGAAAAAAGCAGGGAAATCCCCTTCCTTCGGGGAAAGAAGAAATTGTTCGTGAAATTCTTCTGCTCCCATATCCGGTGTGTTGACAATAATGTGAGCCTTGAACTTCGGGATTAGAATCATATCCCCGGGAACGATGTCATAGATCTCATTCTCAATAATATATCTGCGACGTCCACTTAAGAGATAATATAGTTCATAGTTCTCGTGAAAATGCGGATTCAGCATGTTCTTAGACGTATCTCTTCGATAAGAAAAAAAGTGTGGTTCGAAGGAATAAATGGCGGAACTTTGGTATTTGCTCATGGGAATTGCACCTCGTCTTAATAATTTAAAGTTTTTTATCATATTAGCCTAAAAATCTTAAGGTTGTCAAGATGAAAATGGCATATGATACTAGATAAGAATGTATAATTGTTTCTAAAATTGTGAATTTATACAGAAACAAACAAATAATTTGACTGTTTTGGCATTGCGAAACCGCCCTCCCGAGAATTTTTCGGGGGGGGCGGTAGTCGTATACCGAAGAGCAAAAAAAGGGAGGAATTAAAATGATTACAGTGAGAAAAAGAGTGATAGCAATGCTTTGCTGTATAACCTTACTGGTAACAGGGCTTTATGTGGCAGAGCCAGCGCAGGCGCAGGCGGCGGAGAGTGAGGTTAGCATTACGCAGGCAAAAGCTGTGTTTGATTTGGCAGAGAATGCAAGGTTTTTGAATCTGGATATTAGTACGATCGCGGATTATAAAAGTGGATGGCCAGGATTTATTACAAGTACTAATACAGATTTTGTGAAAGAACATATTACTTTCGGTGGTGGAATGACATATGATGACTTTATGAATGGCATTGATAGAACTTATGTGGCGACCGAATCCATTGTTCAATTCAACTGGAAAAATCGAACAGAATTATTCCAACCTGGTTGGTCCTTTACGATTGCCCAGGGGGCACCAATGACATATACAACGAATAGTGGTGCGACTGCAATAGCGAAATTAGATAAGGAATATACAATTACCTTTGGCAAAGGAACGGATACTAACAAGAATTCCGTAGAAGTAACAAGTGTTAAGAAAACCACATTTTCTTTAGCAGCTAAAAATTACTGGGGAAATTCGTCATCTGGTTCTACAGAATTTTGGTTTGATGCAGAAGATACAACTGTTAATAATTTTAATGATAAATATTATAAATCAATTGTGGACAATCAAGAATACGAGGAGTATGTTCAGCTTGGTAATATGAATTATTCGGAGTTGAACAATGATGTTAAGTTACGCTATGTCTTGGATGGCAATAGTAGATGTCTTCAGATGGAAGATTGGGGAACGCTTCGAAATACTATGAAGAGTGGTGACCAGATTATTTTCTATAAAGGTTTACCAATCTATTATACAGATACAGCTGGTACAAACTGGAGAGCAACATTAGACGCCACATATGTTTACGAATGCAGAAAGACCAATATAGATGGTCACACACAGACCTTTAATAGCATCAAATTAGATGATACCATTGGTGGCTTTGGCTTTCAAAGTGCGAGCAGATCGGGAACCTGGTATGAGGAGAAACATGATGCAATTGTTACAAACTTCAATCTTCAAGCGTGTGCAAATGATACTGTGAAAACATATACAGATATTATGAAAGAGAAGATTGCAGAGCAATATATAGAAATAGCGGGTTACACTGTTGCACAGGCTCGAGATTTGGGTGTCGAAATCAAGTATATTGTAGATGGAAATAGCAAGTGTCTTCAAGTGCGATTTTCTGGGGAAGCAAAATCGCTGCCGGCTGGTACAACGATTCTCTTAAAAAAAGGTATGCCGATAGCTTATGGAGAGGATGCGGATGTAAACAAATTCTACACAGGAATTTTAGATGATGATTATCGCATTGTGATAGATGAGACAGATGGTTCAATGATGCGAATCTCTTGCCATTTGTATGGTGAATATAATTTGAAAGAAATGGATTTAAGCCAGAGGAGTGAAGGTGGAGCAAATAATGATAAATATCATTATTGGGGAATGCCTACGCAGGATGAAGCATTTGTGGATGTTAATTCCAGAACCGAATTAAGACTATCAAAAGAGGTGATGTCAGAATATTTGTATTTGTCAGGGCACGATGTGACATCGCTATATAATGAAAATGATGAACAAGCGGTTTATTTGAAAGTATATTCATATTTGCAAACAATATTTCAAGGAATCCGTTTCTTTGATAAAGGCATTACATATAATAATGGTGAGGTTATGATCCTCCGCAAAGGGTTGCCAATTAGCTATACCACAACAGATGGTAGAACGAAAGTAATTACTTTGGATAAGGATTATGGCTATGTCTATAATGCAGAGACACAGGGATTTAGATATGATGCATCGATAGAATGGACGGAAGCAAGCCCAGAATACAAACTTGAGAATGAGACGGTTGATAATCTATTTGTGAATACGGGAGATACCACGGGAGCAAAGAGAACGAACCTGATCTTTACTCCAGCTGAGAATGTGACATTGAGCAAGGTGTGGTGTAATCCATTAGAGGATGAGACGATCAAAACATATATTGCATTCCAGGGCAGTCAGTATACAGATATCAATGCATTTGTGGAAAATGGCGGAGATATGATTTTCTATCCGAATGCGAAAGCGATTCAGATTGTATGGGGAGCGGCATGGGATAAGATTGCAGTTGGAGATTACTTTACATTTAAAAAAGGTATGCCGATGCCGATTAGCGATACAGAGGAGATGGTATTGAATGCTGATGTCTCTTATGTAGTTGAGGAGAAGAGCGCAGATAAGGTGAAACTCGTTCGGTATGATGAAGTAGGTACTTGGGCATTACACACACAGATTATGGGTATTACTTCAAAGGTGCGTGAAACAAACGTTCAAGCTTTGGATGTAGAGACAAGACAAAATACGATTTTCTCCGATGTTTCAGGTAATAAATATGATTGGCTTGATGATGATAGAGTAAAAACATATGTTGATTTTGCCGGTTGGTCAGTTGAAAAAATGCACGAAGTCGGTGTGAAATTCGCTATTATTAAAACAGCCACAGATCAAGTCTTCCAGATACAGTGGGGAGGCAATAAGGATCAACTGCCGGCTTTAGGAGAGAAGATTACCTTCAAGAAAGGACTTTCATTTATCTATACAACGACAGAAAATACTAAGAAGCGTCTTACCCTGGATAGAGATTATGTATTCCAAGTTGCAGGTAGCAGAAATTGGGGAGACAATGTTCGAACCTTAGAATGTGCGAATCCGGAAGATGGCGGTACGATTAGTATGACATCAGGCCAAACAGGATATTGGGTTGGAAAATCTAATAACAATTGTTATGTATATGCGGATTTGAACGGTACTATTAAGGCGAGTGAAAATACTGATCCATTTGAGCTTGATTATGAAACCCTTCCACGATATTTACAAGTAGGAAATGTCAAAGGTGATACCTATTTGAATAATGGTATTACAGCTAAGATTATAAACGAACAGGGAACTTATAAGATAAATATATACTGGAAGGATGACATCCTAAAGGTGGGAGAGAAAGTTACTTTAAAGAAAGATTTCCCGATTCTGATTACTGGAACAGATGGTATTACAACAAAATATCAATTGGATACGGATTACAGTTTCACCATTCACGATGGAAGTGCAGATTCAAACAATGCGACGGGATTAGTATTTACTTCTGCGAAATTAACAACGGATTATCAGTTGGGAGATTTGGATGGCGATTACTTACTTAATGCGAATGACGTGGAATTATTACGGAAACAGATTGTAGGTTTACTTCAGGTTGAAAATCGTGTTTCTAACATGGACAATGATTACAATGGAAACTTGGAATCTACGGATTTGGTTCGTTTCAAGAAGCAATTACAGGGTAAGGAAGCGGAAGAAGAGACTTATACTACTATCTATCGTAATTGTGCAGGTGTGGTAACCCTTAAGAAAGGTGAGACACTAACATATGAAGTGAATAAGGAAATTGGCAATCAGAACTATGTCCGCCTGACCTTTACGACGACAGAGAATCTGACAGGTCAGTTTACCTATTCTGGAACAAAGGGTGGTAAAAACAAAACCGGAACGGAAGATTTCTATCTGGGATTTGAAGAGATTCAATTTGAACAGTTCTTAGATAACTATCGTTCCAATGGATTGAATATTACAGATAAGACCTTACAGACCATTACCCTTACAAATGTGTCTGATCGTGATGCGCAAGTACAGTTGTGTGAAGTGGAAGTGGCGGACAGAACTGTGAAAACGGATGATATGTTGTATTTGAAAGACGACTCCTTGAAGATTGGCGTGGATTTGAACATGGGTGGCACACTTGCTTACCTTGCAAGTCTGAAATATATGCCGACGGAAGAATTGAATAGTAACAAGGAGGTTGTGATTGATCATACGAAGAAAGCCACAGAGGAAGTAAACCTGATTAATGTATATGACTTTGGACGTCAGGTGCAACAATCTTATTATATCAATGTTGAGGATCCGTCTTATAAACATGGCAAATACAATGATAAAACGTGGCCATACAATCCGGTACAGGCAGGAGATAAGAATCATAATCATAGTCAGGTGATTGATTACCGCATGGTGAATCGGGAAGACTGCAAGTTAATCTATATTAAGGTTCGTGCAATGGATTGGGCACAGAATGGGAAGACAACCAAGTCTTATATGGAAAGCTGGTATCAGATTAAGGAGAATCTGTTATATGTAGACAATGCATTTGTCAATTGGGAAGGATTTCAAACGGTAACTAGCCCACATACCCAGGAACTTCCGGCATGCTATGTTGCACAATCCTTCGACAAGCTGGTAACAGGAAATACAAGTTATGACAAGCAGTTTACCACATGGGGTAACTGGAATGATGAAGCTGAAAATCATGGACCATTTGAAGCAGATAAGACTCCAACTGGATCGCAGGCACCTGTGGCAGATTGGTATGCTTGGGTAAATGACAAGAATACAGAAGATAAATCCCAAGACTTTGGTGTGGGACTCTATATTCCAAATACAACCGGATGTGTTGCCGGCCGTGTGTTTAGATCCCGAGGAAAGGACGTAACAGAAAAGATAAATAGTAGTTGGAAAGATACATATGCAAACAGAGGCGCAGCAGATGCTCCGATTCTTAGTAAAGGTTTATCATATCTGAATGCGATGCAAAAGACAGAGTATCAAAATGCATTTGTATATAATACCAGTTATACGGCACCCATGGTTAATGCCATATTGAAAGATTATACATCTTACGAATACACCTACGTATTGACAGCAGATACCTTAGATCAGATGGAAACCAATTTTAATGGATTGAAAGATACTGTGACAAATGAAGTGCTTTTGAATTGGAATCACTAAGATTATAGGAAACAGGAGGATGGAACATGAAGAAGAAAATTGTAGCATTAC
>CAYVDA010000044.1:0-15107 GCA_964450635.1 uncultured Faecalimonas sp.
GCCACTTCATAAATCAACTTTTTCAAAGTGGAAATAAACTTTTCACTTCAGCAAAATCTTTTAAGAATAAATCTTTTTTCTCTGCTGTTTTGCCGCAATCCGCAGATACCATTTCACCGGAAGGAAGCGACTTAAGACTGTCAGGGCTTATTGACTTTTCGCTTAACACAAAGCATATGTTACCACGTCACAGCGGAAAAGTCAAATGTTTTTTAGAAAAATCTTTTAAGAATAAATCTTTTTTCTCTGCTGTTTTGCCGCAATCCGCAGATACCATTTCACCGGAAGGAAGCGACTTAAGACTGTCAGGGCCTTCAACTGGAAGGTCGGCACAATGGTAATCTTCTTCTTCCACATCTGATCGACGGCATAATTGGCGCAATAAGACGGCGTGATTCCTTTGAGGGCAAATTCTACATTTGCCACCTGGTTAAATTCCGTATTCACCGGTCCCGGACAAAGGCAACCGATGTATACCTTGCTCTTCATCCGGCGCAGTTCCTCGGCAATTCCTCTGGTAAAACTGGTTACATAGGCTTTGGTAGCATAGTAAGTAGACATATACGGTCCTGCCGGCAGCAGCCCGGCAGAAGAGGCTACATTCAAGATATAACCTGCATTCTCTGCAACCATTTTTCGCAATGCATATTTGGTCAGGTAATGAACCGCCTTGATATTCACATCTACCATAGATAATTCTGTCTCATCTTCGATGGTCAAGATTTCCCCGCAATAGCCAAATCCCGCATTGTTAATCAACACAGAGATCGGATAGGCATCCAATTCTTTGCAAAGTTTCTGGCAATCTTCCAGCGCAGATAAATCTGCTGTCAAAAGGACACATTCCGTATCCAAGGTCTTCGCCAGTTCTTCCAACCGTTCTTTTCTACGGGCCACCAAAATCAACCGATAGCCTTCTTTTGCCAGACGCTTGGCAAATTCTGTTCCGATTCCGGAGCTCGCTCCGGTAATTACTGCATACGTATTCTTCATCTTAGTCCTCCCACGCTGCGTCTTCCGCCAGCACTGTTATTTTTTCTTTTTGTATTTCCACAAATCCGCCACTAACTTTGACCTTCTTAATCTCATTTTTCAAATGGATCTTCAAGGTGCAGGGTGCCAGAAGCGTGGTGAGGGGAATGTGGTCTTTGTAGACACCCATTTCCCCGGTTGCAGATGTAAATTCCAGAAAATCACTTTCCCCTTCGTAGAAAGTGGCCTCCGGTGCAATAATCTGCAATGCAAATGCATAACTCTCTGCCATGATTCTATCACCTCTATTTCACTCGTGCAAGGACATCATCAATATTTCCGGCATTTAGGAACTGCCCTTCCGGAATGGAATCATGTTTTCCTTCCAGAATCTCTTTGAATCCCTGAATGGTCTCGGAAATCGGCACATATTTGCCCTCGTATCCCGTAAATTGTGTGGCCACGGAAAATGGCTGGGACAAGAATCGCTGGATCTTTCTGGCTCTGGATACGGTTCGTTTGTCTTCTTCGGACAACTCGTCCATCCCAAGCATGTTGATAATATCCTGCAACTCTTTGTATTTCTGCAACACTTCCTGCACTCCTCTTGCCACTTGATAATGTTCCTCTCCTACCACATTTGGATCTAGCATTCGTGAGGAAGATTCCAGTGGATCTACTGCCGGATAGATTCCGAGCTCCACGATACTTCTGGAGAGTACTACTTTCGCATCTAAATGAGCGAACGTAGTGGCCGGTGCCGGATCTGTCAAATCATCTGCCGGCACGTAAACTGCCTGCACAGAGGTAATGGATCCCCGTTTTGTGGAAGTGATTCGCTCCTGCAGGGCGCCCATTTCCGTCTGAAGAGTCGGCTGATAACCTACTGCCGAAGGCATCCGCCCTAGCAAGGCCGATACTTCTGAACCCGCCTGGGTAAAACGGAAAATATTATCAATAAAGAGCAGTACATCTTTTCCATCCTGATCCCGAAAATGTTCTGCCATTGTAAGGCCTGTAAGTCCCACTCGCATACGGGCTCCCGGTGGTTCATTCATCTGTCCAAATACCATGGCGGTCTTATTGATGACACCGGATTCTTTCATTTCATAATACAGATCATTTCCTTCTCTGGTCCGCTCTCCTACACCGGTAAATACAGAATACCCACCATGCTCTGTGGCAATATTGGTGATCAACTCCTGGATCAAAACGGTTTTCCCTACCCCGGCACCGCCAAAGAGTCCGATTTTACCGCCTTTTTGGAAGGGACAGAGCAAATCAATGACCTTAATCCCCGTCTCCAATAACTCAGATTCTGTGGATTGTTCTTCAAAAGAAGGAGCTTTCTTATGGATCGGCTCGTACGTCACATCCGTCGGAGCCGGTTTCTCGTCAATAGGCTCCCCTAACACATTGAAAATTCTTCCCAGGGTCTGTTCCCCTACAGGCACAGAAATGGGATGCCCCAGCGCCTCTGCTTCCATGCCTCGGGTCAGTCCGTCTGTGGGCCCCATAGCGATACATCTGGCCACATCATCACCCAAATGCTGGGCAACTTCTACAATCAATTGACTTCCCTCTTTTCGCATAATGGAAATCGCCTCGTTGATTGCCGGAAGATGGCCGTCTTCGTATTTGACATCCAATACCGCACCCACAATCTGCGTAATCTTTCCTATCTTCTTCTCTGCCATTTTTTCACTCCTTATCCGATTGCTTCCGCTCCGGCTATAATTTCTGTTAATTCCTGGGTAATCGCCCCTTGGCGGGCGCGATTGTATTGTAATTCTAATTCATCCATGAATTCTTCTGCATTCTTCGTTGCAGATTCCATGGCCTGCAGCCGGGCACCATTTTCACTGGCTACAGATTCTACAAACGCCCCATAGAGCATACTGGCTACGTATTTCGGCACAAGAAGAGCGAGTGCCTCCTCTTCTCCCGGTTCGAAATTCATAGGTGTTACGATTTTCTTCGAGTGTTCTCCCTTTTCAAACGGTAATAGTTTCAATATCCTTGGCTCATGGGTCACTGTATTAACAAATTCTGTATATGCCAGATGGAGTTCGCTGATGATACCGTTACGATAGTCTTCCAAGAGTACTTTGCTTAGTTCCTTTGCAGCTTCGTAGGTCGGCTCTTCGATGGTATCGGAGGCATCTTCTCCCATCTCATACCCTCTGGATAGGAAAACTTCCTGTCCTTTCCGTCCCACAGTATACAGTCGCAATCTCTCTTTTGGCTCTTTTCGATCCGCCACCAGACGGATTAAGTTGACATGATACCCACCTGCCAGCCCCCCGATTGGACGTTACGACCACGATCCCGATTTTCCCATCCGTCTGCTGTTTCAAATAGGGCGAATCTACATCTCCCGTCTGAGCCAGAATCGAATGTATGGTGTCATACATTCCGTGAAAATATGCTTTTGCCTGTTCTGCTTGCTGTCGTGCCCGTTGTAATTTTACCGTGGAGACCAGTTTCATGGCCTTGGTAATCTGCTGGGTGCTCTGAATACTTCCGCGGCGTCTCTTTATTTCTCTCATTGATGCCATGGCTATTCACTCCTTTTGCATTCCCCGATTGCCTTGATTAATAGCGCTTCCGTCTCCGAAGACAGGACTTTGTCTCTGCGAATGGACTTTGGAATTTCCGGATAGTGGGTCTGGATAAATTCCAACAATTTGCTTTCAAATGTCAGCACATCCGCCACCGGAATATCTAACATGTGTTTACGTGTTACTGCATAAATGCTGATGACCTGCAATTCCACCGGCATCGGTTGATATTGAGGTTGTTTTAACAATTCTTTGATGCGGGCGCCCTGCTCTAGGCGCTCTGCGGTATCTGCATCCAGCTCGGAGCCAAATTGGGCGAAGGATGCCAGTTCCCGGTACTGAGCCAGATCAATTCGAATTGGTCCTGCCAATTTCTTCATAACCGGAATCTGGGCCGCCCCTCCTACACGGGATACGGAAATTCCCGGATTTACCGCCGGTCGAAAACCGGCATTAAACATCTCCGTTTCCAGATAAATCTGCCCATCCGTAATGGAAATTACATTAGTCGGAATATACGCTGACACATCCCCTGCCTGGGTTTCAATTATCGGCAATGCGGTCAGGGAGCCACCTCCTAATTTATCAGAAAGTCGGGCTGCACGTTCCAACAAACGGGAATGTAGATAGAAGACATCTCCAGGATAAGCTTCCCGTCCCGGTGGTCTTCTAAGCAACAAGGACAGGGTTCGATAAGCGGTTGCATGTTTGGACAAATCATCATATACAACCAGTACATCCTCTCCTTTTTCCATCCATTCTTCCCCTATTGCGCATCCTGCATAAGGTGCAAGATACTGCAGAGGTGCCAATTCACTTGCCGTAGCAGCCACCACGGTGGTGTAATTCATGGCACCATGCTCCTCTAAGGTTTTCACAAGATTGGCAACCGTGGATGCCTTCTGTCCAATAGCCACATAGATACATTTCACATTCTGGCCTTTTTGATTGATCATGGTGTCAATTGCAATCGCAGTCTTTCCCGTCTGCCGGTCTCCAATGATCAGTTCTCGCTGTCCCCGTCCAATGGGAACCATGGAATCCACTGCTTTGATACCGGTCTGTAGGGGTGTGTCAACGGATTTTCGAGAAATCACTCCCGATGCCACCCGCTCTACCGGGCGATAAGTTGTCGCCTGCACCGGCCCTTTTCCGTCAATCGGTTTGCCAAGGGCATTGACCACGCGTCCTACCATACAATCTCCTACCGGAACTTCTACCATGCGCCCGGTTGTCTTCACCATATCCCCTTCGCTGACTCCTCGCTCTGTCCCCAGAAGCACAGCGCCAACGTTATCCTCTTCCAGATTCATCACCATTCCATAGACTTCTCCCGGAAATTCCAGAAGCTCTCCTTGCATGGCTTTTTCCAGTCCATGGATTCGTGCAATTCCATCTGCTACCCAGATGACTGTACCTACATCCGATACTTCCATCTTGGCTGCATATCGTTTCATCTGCTCCTTGATTACCGAGCCGATCTCTTCCGGTTTTAAATTCATGGAACATCTGCTCCTTTCTATCCCTGTATGTTTCGTAATTGTCGTGATAAGGCCTGCAATCTGGTGCGGATACTGGTATCCACCACCCGATCTTTCATACGAATCACCATTCCACCAAGAAGGGTCGGCTCCACTAGAAACTCCATTTCCAGCTGTCTGTATGCTGTGATCGCAAGAAGCCGACTCTCCACCTGCTCTTTCTTCTCCCTAGACAGCGCAATTGCTGTTATCACTTGCGCTTTTCCTATTTTCTTTTCCTCTTTTACAAGCTCTATAAAAGAGTCCATAACGGATGCTATCTCATCAACATGGCCTTTTTTCATAAGAAGAAGCAGCAGCCCTTCCATTTCCTTCGGGATTCTTCCGCCAAAAACTTCTCGAATGACCTGTTCTTTCTCTTCTTTTGACAATTTCGGTTCCTTAAACAGAGCTAGAAAATCTGATTCCTGCCGGAAAATCTGCTCAACTTTGCCGGCTGCTTCCCAGAATTCATCCAGTCTCTCTTCCTCCTTGGCCAAGGAAAATATGGCATCTGCGTAGGTCTTAGAAACTAACTTTGCCATGTATGCTCACCCATTTCTTTCAACGTCTCGTCAATAAGAGTTTCCTGTATCTGTATATCCATAGACGAAGCCACCACCTTCTCTGCCATCATCGTGGCAATGGAAATCATCTCCTGCTTCATATCGTCCAATGCTCGGGTCTTCTCTAACGCAATCTCTTTGTGGGCATGGTCCATGATACGAGAGGCCTCTATTCTTGCCAGGGAGAGAATCTCTGCTTCGTTTTTCTTCGCTTTTTTCCGCGCCTCTCTTAGAATCTCCTCTGCTTCTATCTGCACTTCCTGTAATTTTTTCTCATAATCTGCCTTATAGAGTAGCGCTTCTTCCTTCTCTTTCTTGGCCTCTGCCTGTTCACCGGCCACTCGCTGCCGACGTTTTTCAAGCACATCCCGAACCGGGTTAAACAAGAGGTAGGAAAGCAGGGTAAAAAGAACCAGCATACTTAGGCCCAATACCATAGCGTCAAATAAGAATTGGGCATCCAGTGTAAACAAACGGTCCAAGGCTCTTTGCCTCCTTCCTTCTTTCTATGATCCCACTCCTATAATTTGCCCAAAAGTGGGTTGGCAAACAAGAGAATCAAAGCGATTACCAGGCTGTAAAGACCTGTGGTCTCTGCTACGGCCTGTCCCAATAACATGGTGCTGGTAATGGTGGATCTGGCTCCCGGATTCCGTCCAACTGCTGCCGCACCCTGGCCGGCCGCGATTCCCTGGCCGATACCAGGACCAAGACCTGCGATCATAGCAAGACCTGCACCAATTGCGGAACATGCTAAAATGAAACCTTCGTTTGTAATATGACCCATTTTCTTCACCTCCTAACTGTTCATTCATTCTTTTGTGGCATTTTTTGATTCATAAATACCATAGTTAACATGCAAAATACATAGGTCTGTATTGCTCCTGAAAAAATATCAAAATAGACATGCAATACGCCCGGCCACAATAGGGCAATCTTCGATAGCAGTCCGTAAATCAAAGCCATAATGACCGTCCCGGATAGAATATTTCCGAACAGTCTAAGCGACAAGGAAAACGGCACCGCGATCTCTCCAATCAGATTGATTGGAAACAAGAAAGGAAGCGGTTGAAACAGCTCTGTCACTGCACCCATTTTGTTGTATTTGACATTGTTATACTGGATTAAGAAAAAAGTGATCAAACCCAGCGGAAATGCCACGCCATAGTCTGCCGTTGGTGGCCGAAGTCCCAAAAGTCCTGACAAGTTACTAAAAAGCAAGAACAAGAACAGGACACCGATGTAATTTCGATATCGCAGTCCATTTCCACCCATGCTGTCATGGACCATGGCATCTAAGATCTCCACTACATATTCCATGGCATTTTGCAATGCTCCCGGTCTCCCTTCCGTATCCCGCAATTTCAGTCGTGTGACCAACGCCAAGATAATGAGCCCTGCACAGATAAGCAGCAGGCTTACGTGGGTGGTTGTCAGATAAATCTTCCGGCCAAAGAGCTCAAATCCATAGAGACTGTGTATCATAAAATCTGCTTCTTTTCCCACGCAATCATCCTCCTTTTTGATTGATTTTTTGCAGCACTTTGTGCATCACCGGTTGCAAATAGATCGCTGGTTTTAGCACAAGCACCCCCGCCAAAAGTGCAATGGGATTGCAAAGCTCATAGTAGAGCACCAATCCCAGAACCACTGCCGTCAGAAGCAAGCGGGTTGCATACCCTTTTCTGACCTGCCTTGTGGCATACTCTTCCCCCAAATCAAGAGAATCTTCCAACGTCCGCTGCATATGAAGCAAACAAAAAACGCCACAGAAAATACCGCACCATAGGCCTATGGCATTTTTGAGCAGATGGTCGCTTAGGAACAATAATCCCAATTGCACGACACATCCTATTCCCAAAAGTCCTAACAGTAATTCCTGTAACGTTCTATCTTTTTCCATCTTCTCCGTCCTCCGGGTCTGCAAGAGCCTGACGTAATAGCACATATCCATTTCGTCCGCCTGCAAAAATACCAACGATAATCAGCAGGATTACAAGATTATATCCTGTCTTCCCTTCCAGCCATGTTCCAAACCATACACACAGCAAAACCGGTGTGATCACACTTAGTCCCAGTTGTGTAACTAGTGCAAAGGCTCGAAACACGCGACCTTTCTCCTTCATATTATTCCCACTTCAAACGATGTAAATGCCCCTCTGTTGTCATTCCTTCAAATCCATTCTGGCGAAGTGCTTCATATAACACAATCGCCACGGAGTTTCCAAGGTTCAGGGAACGAATCTCCCCTACCATCGGAATCCGGATACTATCTTCCTTATGTTGAACCAGAATCTCTTCCGGGATACCGGCGCTTTCTTTGCCGAACATGATGTAGCAGTCTGGTTCATACTGCACATCCGTATAGCGGTTCGGTGCTTTGGTGGTTGCCATGTAAATCTTGGCGCCCGGATTCTTCTCAAGAAAATCCTCAAAATCCAGGTACGTGGTTACATCCAAATCCTTCCAGTAGTCCATCCCAGCCCGTCTTAGAGATTTCTCATCCAAGCGAAATCCCAAAGGCTCAATCAGGTGAAGTCTGGTTCCTGTAGCCACACAGGTTCGACCGATATTCCCTGTATTTGCCGGAATCTCCGGCTCAAACAATACAATATTTAACATTTTTCTTCCCTCAGTTTATTGATAAATCGTTCCAAACGCTCCAATGCCACTTTCAAATCTTCCATGGAATACGCATAGGAGATTCGCAAGAATCCTTCCCCGCAAGCGCCAAATGCCGTGCCCGGCACAACCGCTACTTTCTCTTCCTGTAAGAAGCGATTGGCAAATTCTTCCGAGGTCATCCCGAATTCCTCAATGCTTGGGAAGATATAGAATGCACCAAATGGTTCAAAGCATTTGAGTTTCATCCGTTTGAACTCATTAACCAAGAATCGTCTTCTCTGGTTGTAGGCATCCCGCATCTCCTGTACTTCTGCATCGCAGCTTCGAAGTGCCTCTACCGCAGCATACTGGCTATTAGTCGGTGCGCACATAATAGCATACTGATGAATCTTCACCATCTGCTCAATGATCTCTTTCGGCCCGCAGGCATAACCAAGTCTCCATCCGGTCATGGCGTAGCCTTTGGAAAATCCGTTGATTAAGATGGTCCGCTCCTTCATTCCCGGGAAGGAGGCAATAGATACATGCTCCCCTTTATAGCTCAGTTCCGAATAAATCTCATCTGAGATCACGAACAGATCATATTTTTTCACCACGTCTACAATCGGTTCCAGATCTTCCTTGGTCATAATGGAGCCGGTTGGATTGTTCGGAAATGGCATCACTAACAATTTTGTCTTCGGTGTAATTGCCTCTTCCAACTCCTCGGCTGTCAGCTTAAATTCATTCTTCTCCTGCAGAGGAATCACTACCGGTACACCGTCTGCCAAAACAGCACATGGCAGGTAAGATACATAGCTCGGTTGCGGAATCAATACTTCATCCCCCGGATCTAACATGGCTCTCATAGCAATGTCAATACCTTCGCTTCCGCCTACGGTTACCAGCACTTCCTTATTATAATCATAAGAAACATGTACTTTTCTTTCTAAGTATTTACTAATTTCAATTTTTAATTCTTTTAAACCGGCATTGGAGGTATAAAATGTCTTCCCTTTCTCTAAGGTATTGATTCCTTCTTCCCGAATACGCCATGGCGTATCGAAATCCGGCTCTCCAACACCCAAAGAAATGGCATCTTTCATCTCACTTACCACATCGAAGAATTTACGGATTCCCGACGGCTCAATGCCTACAATCTTCTTTGATAAAGGATTTCTCATTACGGTGTCACCAACATCCTTTCCGGTTCCGAGTCATTGGACATAACGGTTCCATGATCTTTGTATTTCTTCAGGATAAAATGGGTGGATGTACTAATCACCGCCTCAATCGGCGACAATTTCTCTGATACAAACAGGGAAACTTCTTTCAAAGTCTTCCCTTCTAAGGTCACCATGAAGTCAAATCCACCGGAAATCAGATATACAGCATTGACTTCCGGATAGTGATAGATCCGTTCTGCAATCCTGTCAAATCCCTGATTTCTCTGAGGTGTTACACGTACTTCAATCAGAGCGGTTACGCTCTCGATCCCTGTCTTATCCCAATCAATCATGGTATGATAACCACAGATAATCTTCTCTTTCTCCATGTCTGCAATGGCATTGGCAACAGTTACTTCATCTGTCCCCAAAATCACAGCCAGCTCACCCAAGTTCACACGACTGTTTCGCTCCATATATTTTAAAATTTCTCTTCTCATTGTGATACCTCCTCACAGATTTTATTCCATTCATCCGGTGCCGGCCGATCCAAGAATCGTACCTCTTCGCCTCCGGTTAAGATTCGTTTCTTCTCGCTGGTGGTTCTTCCGATCACCGTAGCCGGAACGCCCAGATTCTCCAGCTTCTCGCATACTTTCTCCCCATCTTCTGCCACTAAAAGAGCACACCCTGTACTGGTTAGCTGATAGGGATTCACATGGCTAAACTCACAGATCTCCACGGTTTCCTGCCGGATATTCATCTTCTTTAATTCCGCTAAAAGCCCAACGTCTGCACTTTCCGCCAATTCCCAGAGCCCTGCCAGGATTCCGCCACTTCCAAGGGGATGGATGGCCGAGATGCCTTCCTCTCCTACCGACAGTAGTGCCTGATCGATAAACAGCTTCTCCTCCAACTCTTTCGTCTCCCGCAAGAATGCCGGAATGAACCGCTGCCTTAATGCTTCTTCTTTCTTTCGCAGAATCCTTAAAGTCCCTTCCAGACCAATATAACCTGCTAATACAAGATCTTGATCTACTTTTGCCATAGAACTTTGCATCAAAGCTCCTTTTTGTTGTACACCCACGCCATTCACAGTCCATATCGTTGTGGACACCCCGGAGCAAACTTCTGCCTTCGCTCCTAGAATCTGAACACCGTGCGTGCTTCCCGCTCGCTCCGTCTGCTCCATCATGGCTTTCAACCTGGACTCGTATGCATAAGGCGGCAATGTCAATTGCAATTGCACTCCCACAGTCTCTGCCATACGGGATGCTAAGTCATTGACTACATGGGCCAATGCAAAAAATCCCAAGTCTTTCTCGTCACCGGCAAGGGTTATGCTGCTTAGCACTTGCTGCTGCCCATCCTTCTGGGCTATGCCATAACACATCTCCTCCGCCGTCGGCGCAAACAAGGCCTCTTCTCTATGAAATTGTAAGGGTTTTAGCATAGACCTTCTCATTACGGTCTGGGACACTTTACCTAATTTCATCTATTATTCCTCAGTATCTGTTTTCTTATCGTCTGCCTTCGGCTCTGTATCGGCCTTCGTATCTTGTTTCGGATCCTCCGTCTTCTGGTTCTTCTCCGCTTTTACTAAGGCTTTCGCTTCCGCCACTGCAGCTTTTACTTTCTTTTCTTTCTGGGTCTTAATGGCATCTGTTACCAACTTCGCCGCATTGGCATTATCTGTCTTGGTTCCTACAGAATAAACCGCAGAAGATGAACTGTATTTGCTGGTGTTTACCACTTCGCGGCTCACTTCCTTACCATCTTCATAGACAACCTTCCACAACTTCGCTGTCTTTCCAATGTGTGCAGAAGTTACCAGCTTGATGGTTCCCAAAGCATCATTGGACGCCTGATATTTTGGATCCGGTTTCTTCGTCTCCAAAGTCTCACTGACATATTCAATCCTGCGGGATGCATCCCGGCTCTCCGCTCCATAGATGGTAAAGGTTATCTTCCCACCGGATACATAGCCTTCCAGATAGATTGGCGCGTCAGAACTATTCTTAAATTTCAAATCCTTGTAATCTCCGGCAATCGCTGCATCCATAGCCGGTTCTACATAGGTCACTAGCATGGAGTGCGGTGCCCGCTGAGTCACTTCTAGCTCTGCCAGCAAAACGGCATTATAGAGGGTGCTGGACACCTGGCAAATGCCACCGCCCATACTCTGAACGACTTTCCCATTCTCGTAGGATCCTGCCTCCGCAAATCCATTCTCTTTGGTATATGGACGCATCGCACCATCTGCGGAAAATTCCTCTCCCGGCATCAAAAGAGTTCCATTCATCTTCTTAGCACCGGTCTCAATATTCTGCACTCGGCCGCCACCATATCCACACGTGGTGGTATACGTGCCAAGAACATCTTGAATCTTCTCCAGATCTTCCCGCGTCACCTTCGGCTTATCTGTGGTCGCAACCAAGGAAATGGTTCCTTCTTGTTTCTTCCAGTCGCCTTTGAAATAAGAGTTTAATACCCCTTGGGATTTCTCCATATCTACGGTGATTCCTACCACTTCATCTGTAATCTCGAAGACACCGTTCTTGCGCTCAATTGTCGCATCCACGGTTCCTTTGTTCACCTTGCTCATCTTCTCTTCCAGGACTGTCTTCGTCTGCTCTTCATCAATGGCATATTCTGCTTTCAAGACGATCTTCTCTTCTCTCAGATCTTTCAGCTTAGAATATCGGCTAAAGACTCCTCCTGTTTTTCCATATGCCATGGCTTCCTCCACCAATGCATCTTCATTGGTCATAGAAAGACCTAATTCTTTCAATGTGACTGGCATGGTCTCTTTTTCCAAAATAAGGGTCAATTCCTGCTTACCAAGTTCTGCCAGATAACTGTCCAATTGTTTCTTCGCTTCCTCCTTAGAAAGACCTGCCACCTTCACTTCATCGATATAAATATTCTGATAAATCAGCTGGCTTCCCTGCCCGGACACATAATGTCGTGCGTAGAGATAAAACCCTCCCCAGATCAATGCAAAAAGCACAACGAAAATTCCAAGTAACGTCAACCGTCTCTTGCGTATCGCTCGCTTTCGGTTCCGGCTTCGTCTGTCAATAGTTCCATATGGACTTCTTTGGCTTCTACGCACTCGATTGCTACTGCGATAGCTGTTTCTACTACGTCTTCTTTTCACAAACGTACCCCTTTCTAATCAATAACTCCCCTATAAATAAGGAATAATACTTGTTCCTATCATGGCTGCAATTAAGATGATAATAATCACTGCCATTGCCGTTCTGGCTTTTTTACTGTACCAATTCATAATTTTCTCACCTACTCTTATTATTCGAAAAAGTATTACATGCTATTATATCCTTTTCTTCTTTTTTTTTCAACCATTCTAAGAAAACAAAAAAGGTATATGGAAAGAATTTTTCTCTCCATATACCTTCACTTTCATATTTTGTAGAATAGGATTTCCTACGGAATCTAAAATGTTAGTTTCACACATATAACCGGGCGAACACCATATGCATCAATCCGCACATTCAATCCGTCCTGGCAAATCGCTCCATTGTCTTGTACATAAGTTGCAAGGCTCTGATCGAATCCCGGTGTACGAAGCCACCAGCAACTTGGTCCATCTTCTCCTGCACTCTGTACTCCGTTCGCCTTTGCATGAGGCGTTGCCCGACATACTCGGTCACTCTTAGAAGATAGATATCGCTCCGCCTCCCGTTCGCTCAACAAAAAAACTCTATCAACTGTTTCCTTCCACTCTGTGTAAGCTGTTAGCAGCATTCTAGCATATAGGGCGTAACAGAAGCGTAACTTTTGCTAATCGAGTATTTGCTTGTCCGTTATCGTCTTCACTATCCTATCCTATTTCCATTTCAAAGTATAATTTCCGGATGACTTGCTATTTGCTCTATAAATCTTAATGTAATAAGTGCCCTTCGCCATCTTTCCATTTCCACCGGTACTTTCTAAGTTACATTTCTTATTATTTCCGCTAATGACAGTAATGGCGCCACCAAATTTCTTACCATTGGATTTGTAAACCTGCAGCCGCAAACTTCCGATTGAATTTCCAGTGAGATAGAATTTGATCTTCTTCATCTTAGTTACCTTGAATTTATACCAGTCAGCAGTTGCACTGTTGGCTGTGATGGTTCCTTTTACCGTCTTATTGCTCTTGATGGTCACTGCCTTCTTCTTGGAAGTTCCTGACTTTTCACTCACCCCGGTCTGTACATACTTGACCGCAGCACGTTCTGAAACTCCTGTAATGCGCAAGTAATATGTGGTATTCTTCTTCACACCAAATACATATTTACCATAAGAACTGTCCCCATACCAGATGGTTCTCTTATCTGCAATGGCTTTCTTCGAAGAATTACAAAGAGTCACTTGCATACTCTTTTTATAATAGTTCCCGCCATATGGTGATACGGTAACATATCCATCTACTGTTGGCTTAATCTTCACGTAAGTCTCTACATTCGAATTGCCCGGATAGAAGGTTGTCCACTTGTTGTTGCTTGCTGTATAATCACCAAGCAAGGAATACTTCAGCCCATAGGTATACCCTGAAGATTTTCCTTTTACCTTGATATAATAGGTCCCTTTCGCCAACTTGTATGTATGCTTTCCACCATAATTTTAATCAATGCCACCACTATACAATTTCTTTTTCGAAGCATTGCAAAGTTCATACTCAAAATCACCGGTTCCTGAATAGGAAGCTGCAAGCATCACATTCGAAGTGTTCGGCACCGTAATCCGATAGTAAGCATCTTTCATATTTCCTAAACTATAGGTCTTATTCGCAGTCAAATTCATCTCGTTGCTTGTGTAGAATCCGACCTTCACATTCACCATAGCAGTAAATGGATTGGATCCATAATAATTGCGATGTGATACTCGTAAATAATACACACCTGCATTGGCTACACATATCGTTCCTCTTATTTCCGGATTTGTATCAGACAGGTATCCAAAATCAAGCCCGTTCGTACATGCCGCATCGCCATATAAGGAAATCTGAATCAAACTTTCCAAACCATAGGTAAGACTAGACGCCTCAACCTGTACAACTCCCGGGGAAGATACCGTAATCGGGAAAATATATCCCGGCCTGGAATCATTCTTATTGGTAACAGATGTTTGATTGTAAGTCACAGTCATTCCAACCTGTAACGCCTTGCTGGTATCTGTTATCGCTTTATTCGCCTGCACATCATATAATCCGTCCTGTGCTCGCCCCTGCACCATTAAACTAGCATAAGGATTGCGCACGGTAATGCTGGATCCTTGTGCTGTTACTGCCGCCTTCGCTGTTGCAGGGAATAATCCCAGAAGCAACACGAAGCTTAATATAAGACTCATGAATCTCTTCTTCATCTTTTTCATCCTCTCTTTCTTTTTTTTAATTATAATATATCAAACAGAATTTTCAACCTTTTTTCATGGTTTTATGATACAATGTTTAAAACTAACTGTAAGGAGACTAACTACCATGAAAAAGTATAGAAGATGGATTCCACTTCTCTTCGCTATTACACTCATTGGGGCTGGATGTGGCAGCAAGACTTCTGAATCGAATCATAAGAAAGTGGAAACGATTTCCACCGCAGACGGGGAAGTCGTCCTCAACAATTACAAAGGCTTGAAAGCCACCCGAAAAGTTTATAAAGTAACGAAGAAACACATACAAGAAGCCATTGATGATATGGTATACGAATATGTAAC
>CAYVDA010000045.1:0-13666 GCA_964450635.1 uncultured Faecalimonas sp.
CATTATTTTTTTATCATTATTTTTAAAAAAGAGAATGTTTCACGTGAAACATTCTCTAAATAATTCTTATATAGTTAAGAAATAGGTTCTTTCCCAGGTAATCCAGCTTTACGTGGATACTTCTTAGATGTATTCTGTGTTTTTTTAATACATACAAAAGAACGATTGATTTCATTTCCTGGTAATTGGAATTTTACTACATTTTCTAACTTTCCACCTAATACATGGATTGCTTTTTTAGAATTTGCTAATTCTTCATCAATTTCTCCTGATTTATACGGAATAAAATATCCATCCATCTTCACATATGGAATACAATATTCTGAAAGAGTAGCAAGATTAGCAACAGCTCTTGATACACATAGATCAAATTGTTCCCGATATTGATAATCTTTTGCAAAATCTTCCGCGCGTCCATGGATTGTTCTAATATTTTCTAAATGTAACGAATCAATCACCGTATCTAAAAATTTAATACGTTTATTTAATGAATCAAGTAGGACAACATTCAAATGTGGAAATGCAATTTTTAGAGGAATTCCAGGAAATCCTGCTCCGGTTCCAATATCAATCACCGTTTCAACCTTTGACAAGTCTATGGCTTTTACAATAGATAAACTATCAATAAAATGTTTTTCATTTACTTCTTCTTTTTCTGTGATACCAGTCAGATTCATTACCTTATTCCATTCCACCAGTAATTCATAGAATTTTTCAAATTGTTGAAACTGTGTATCAGTTAATACGAGATTTAATTCTTCTAATTTTTCTTTAAAAATCTGACTCATACTTTACCTCATTTATGATATATTATGTTGTTCCAAATAAACAAGTAATACAGATATATCAGCAGGAGATACCCCTGATATTCTGGAAGCTTGACCGATTGAAATCGGACGATATTGATTTAGTTTCTGTACTGCTTCAATACGAAGACTCTTTACATCGTCATAACAAATACGTTCCGGTATCTTCTTATTTTCTAATTTTCTGAATTGTGCGACTTGTTTTTCCTGTCTTTTTATATAACCATCATATTTGATGTGGATATCCACCTGTTCTTCCACTTCGTGCACTAACTTATCCACATTTTCCACACACTTTTCCGCACATAATTCTAAAATTTTCCGACTTTTATCAATATTTTCTAACTTTTTATAAGAAAGTTCCGGTCTGCGAATCAATTCAGCTAATGTTGTACCTGAATTCAGAGGAGTACTTCCATATTGTTCTAATGTTCTCTGTACTTCCTCATTTGCACCGATATTCGTGTGTTCTAGTCGTTCTACCTCACGTGTAATAAGTTCTATTTTATCTTTCAAGTATTGATAACGTTCTTCCGATATTAATCCGATTTCATAACCAATCTCAGTCAAACGCTGATCTGCATTATCCTGTCTAAGAAGCAACCGGTATTCTGCACGGGAGGTCATCATACGATATGGTTCATGGCTTTCCTTAGTAACCAAATCATCAATCAGAACACCTATATATCCCTGGGAACGATCCAATACAATCTGTTCTTTTCCGGCTATCTTTCTAGCTGCATTAATTCCTGCTATCAGTCCCTGTGCAGCTGCCTCCTCATATCCGGAACTTCCGTTAAATTGACCACCGCTGAATAATCCTTCTACCGTTTTAAATTCCAGAGTCGGATATAATTGTCTTGCATCAATACAATCATACTCAATTGCATAAGCATTTCTTACAATTTTTGCATGCTCCAAACCCGGAACACTTCGATACATATCATATTGTACATCTTCCGGGAGAGAAGAGGACATACCACCAACATACATCTCATTCGTATCCAGGCCTTCTGGTTCAATGAATACCTGATGTCTGTTCTTATCTGCAAATTTAACAACTTTATCTTCAATAGAAGGGCAGTACCGTGGTCCGGTTCCTTCAATCATTCCGGAATAAAGAGGGGAACGATCTAAATTATTTTTTATTATTTCATGTGTTTTTTCATTGGTATAGGTCAACCAGCAAGAAACCTGATCAATCTGTACATCTTCCGGATTTGTAGTGAAAGAAAATGGTACTACTTTTTCATCTCCGAATTGTTCTTCCATTTTTGAAAAATCAATGGAATTTTTATCAATTCGAGCCGGTGTACCGGTTTTAAATCGATACATGGTAATTCCTAATTTTTTTAACGAATCTGTAAGATAAGTTGCAGCTTGTAGTCCATTTGGTCCTGTCTCCTGACTGATTTCACCATAGATACATCTTGCTCGAAGATAGGTTCCTGTACATAAAACAACCGCTTTGCAATGATAAATTGCTCCGGAATAGGTCATAACACCGGTAATTTTACCATCCTCTGTTAGAATATCAGTAACCTCTGCCTGTTTTATTTCCAGATTATCCTGTTTTTCTAACACACGACGCATAGTTTTACTATAATTTGCCTTATCTGCCTGTGCACGGAGAGAATGAACAGCCGGTCCCTTAGACTGATTCAACATCTTTGACTGAATAAATGTCTGATCAATTACTTTTCCCATCTCACCACCAAGGGCATCGACTTCCCGAACCAAATGTCCTTTGGAACTTCCTCCGATATTCGGATTACAAGGCATGAGAGCAATACTATCTACACTTACTGTAAATACAATGGTCTTCATACCTAATCTTGCACATGCAAGGGCAGCTTCGCAACCGGCATGACCGGCTCCAATTACTACTACGTCATAATCATCTTTATTTTCCCATACAGAATTTGCTGAATATTTCATTTACCAAATCTTCTCCTATTGTTTCGCCTGTAATGCTACCGAGAGAATCATAAGCATCCATCAAATCGATGGAATAAAAATCTTCCGGCATATCATTTTCAATACTAACGATAACTTTTTCCAAACTACTTTTTGCGTCCTGAATTGCCGATTTATGACGAACATTTGTAATATAAACTTCATCATTAAATGTAAGAGAACCGTGGAAAAACATTTTTTTCAAAGTATCTTCTAATTCTGTAATTCCACTTTCTTCTTTTGCTGAAATCTCGATCATCGGCTTCTCAATATATGATTGTATCATATTCTTTGTCACAACTGTATCTAAATCTGATTTATTTAGCAAAATAATTGCATTTTTATCTTGAATCATATTCATGATTTCCTGATCATTTTCATCAAGTGGTCTTGACGCGTCCACAACATAAATGATTAAATCCGCATCATTTGCCATATTTTTTGCCTTGTCTACACCGATTTTTTCAACAATATCCTCGGTATTACGGATTCCTGCCGTATCCATCATATGCAAGGTAATTCCATGTAATTGAATATATTCTTCCAATACATCTCTGGTTGTTCCTTCGATATCTGTCACAATTGCACGCTCTTCTCCAATTAATACATTTAATAAGGAAGATTTTCCTGCATTCGGCTTACCAAGAATGACCGTCTTAATGCCTTCTTTGATCATTCTTCCATCATCCGCTTTTTTCAGTAAATGATTGATAGATATCAAAAGTTTTTCCACGACCTCTTTTAGAGTTTTTCCATATCCATCCACACTGATGTGTTCCGGATCATCCAATGCCGTTTCGATAAATGCAGTATGATAGAGAATTTCTGATCGAATCTCCTGGATTTTTTTTTGCATAGAACCTTTCAATTGACTAATAGAACTCTTCAGAGCATATTCATTTTGAGAATGAATCACATCAATAACTGCTTCCGCTTGCGATAAATCCATCTTTCCATTTAGAAATGCCCGTTTCGTAAATTCTCCTGGTTCCGCAGGTCTTGCACCATATTTAATAACCGTTTCCAAAATTTTCTTTACTACAAAAACACCACCATGGCAATTAATTTCAACTGTATCTTCTCCCGTAAAACTTCTTGGTCCTCGCATAAGCATAACTAGAACTTCATCAATAGTTTCATTTTCATCTACAATATATCCGTAATGAATGGTATGAGATTCTTCTTTTGAAAGGACTTTTCCTTTTTTTCCTTTATAAATACGATCTATGATTTCAAATGCATCCTCTCCGCTTACTCTAACAATTCCAATTCCCGAATTCGACATAGCAGTAGCAATTGCTGCAATAGTATCTGTTTTCATACGATTCCTCCATAAATCCAAAAAAGACGACACTTCTCATTTTGAAAGTGCCGCCTCATCTTCTTATCGTCTAGCCAATGTAATAACTACTCTTCTGTAAGGTTCTTCCCCTTCACTATGAGTGGATACATATTTATCTGCCTGCAAAACGGAATGAATAATTCTTCTTTCGTATGGATTCATTGGTTCCAAAGAAACTGCTTTTTTTGTTCTCTTAACTTTATGAGCTAAGTTCTTTGCGAGATTTTCCAATGTTTCTTTTCTTCTTGCACGATAATTTTCGGTATCTAATTTAACACGTACATAACCATCCTGCATTTTGTTAGCAACTCTGTTAGTCAAATACTGAAGAGAATCCAAAGTCTGTCCTCTTTTACCAATCAAAATTCCCATATCATCTCCGGCTAAATCCATACAAAGAGCACCATCTTCATCAATAGAAGTTGTGATTTCAACATCCATCTTAAATCCATTCATCACATCTTTTAAGAATTTTTCACAGGCCTGAATGGTAACTTCTTCTACTTTAACAAGTTTTTCTTCTTTCTTTTCTACTTTTTCAACTGCTTTTTCTTCTTTTACAGTTTCTTTTTCTACCTTGGCTTCAACTTTCTTTTCTACCTTAGCTTCTTTTTTTTGTTCTTTCTTCTCAGCTTTTTTCTCAGCCTTTTTTTCTTTCTTTTCTTCTTTTTCTACTTTTTTCCAAACTTCAATAACAGCCTGTTTGCTTCCGATTCCTAAGAAGCCTTTACTTCCTTCTTCAATTACTTCATATTCAATTTCTGTACTTGGTAATCCAAGTTCAACACTTGCTTCTGTAATTGCATCATTTACAGTCTTTGCTGAAACTCTAATTTTATTCATGTTAAATACCTCCTTCGTATTTCTTACTTATTATTCTTATTAAAATCACTAACCATATTGGCTTTTGCTGCAAGACTTCCTGCTTTCGCATTCTGTTTATAGGTATCTCCACTATAATTTGAAGTTACTTTTTTTGTGCTCTGATGCGCTCTTTCATTTAACATATTTCCTGCAACTTTTTCATATTTTTTTCTTTTCTTTTCTACTTTATCCTGATTCTTTTCAATCAGAACTTCCAATGGTTCTTTATCCAACTTTTTATTAATTACAAACTGCTGAAGGGTTCTGACAATTGCACTGGCAATCCAGTAAATACCAAGACCAGATGGCATTGAGAAACACATAAATACAGATAATAGTGGCATGAAGTTCATCATGGTATTCATCTGATTCATCATATTATTTTCATCATTTTTATTATTTTCATTTCTTACCTGGCTTGCCTTTTGCATCAGTTTCATACTAATCCACTGCGTAAGACCGGATAAAATTGGAATTAACAATGCCGCAATAATAAGTCCAATGGAAACTGCTGACCAACCTTCTTTTAACATATTCCAAGGTGTCTCTGCAATATTAATACCAAGGAACTGGTTCATTCCCATTACATCTTCTTTTACAGAATGAATGGTATCTGTCAGATCAGGGAGCTTCTTCGTTAAAGTCTCCCATGTTCCGGACTGGAATTTGTAAAGTGCATCAATTACAATATTTGACTGCGTAAAATCATATTTTTTTGGATCCATCATAATTTCTTTTAAAGAACCGATTTCTCCCATGGCTTTTACACCAGCTTCAGATGAAATAAGTTTATTTACCAAAGGCATATAAGCATTCTTGACACCACCTACATATGCCGGAATGTTACGAATTACCGGCCATAAGGCAAATAAAATAGGAAACTGAATCAAAGATCCTAGACATCCACCAGTTGGTGAAGTTCCATACTTTGCATAAACCATCTGTGTCTCTTCCTGCATTTTTAACATAGAAGCCTGGTCTCTTTTTCCCTGATATTTCTTATTAATTGCTTGAATCTCAGGATTCATAACTGCTGACAATCTTGAAAATTTCTGTTGCTTGATTGTCATTGGAAGCATCAATGTATAAGTAATAATGGTAAAGATAATAATACACAAACCAATATTCTCAATTCCGATGCTACTTAATGCAACAAAAATGGCATTCATAATGAAGCCAAGAAGTTTTGCAATACTTCCTATTAAAGGGGTACTATTTTGCGTTAATAAAACTCCCATATGTTCTCCTCCGCTATTTTTTTTATGGAACCGGGTCATATCCGCCCTTTGAAAATGGATTACACCGAAGGATTCTCCAAACCGTCAATAAACCACCTTTGAAAGCCCCATATTTTTCAATTGCTTCCAAACCATATTCCGAACAGGTAGGAATATATTTGCAACATCCGGCAGTTTTCAAAGGAGACAAATATTTTCTATAAAACAAAATCAGTTTTATAAGAATCTTCTTCACGTTCTACATCTCCATCTTCGTTTCTTCTATAATATAATGAAGGTTTCCTAAATGAATGAGAGCGCTTTCTATTTCATGGTATCCTTTTTCTTTGGCACCAGCGCGTGCTATCACTACTATATCCCATCCTTTTTGGAAATGATCTTCTTGTATTCGATAACTTTCTCTTATTAATCTTGTCAAACGATGCCGCACAACACTATTACCGACTTTTTTACTAACAGATATACCAAGCCGGTTACGATCTGTATCATTCTTCTTGACATACATAACAAGATATTTGTTTGCATAAGATTTTCCTTTTTTATATATAACTTGAAAATCTCTGTTCTTTTTTAAAGATTCCGAAAATTTCATTTACTTTTCTCATTCTTTCCTAAAAAATCCGCAAAAAAAGAAGAAAAGGCCACATATATGCGGCCTACGCTGATAATACTTTTCTTCCTTTTGCTCTTCTTGATGCAAGAACTTTTCTTCCACCTGCTGTGCTCATTCTTGCTCTGAATCCGTGAACTTTCGCTCTTGAACGTTTCTTTGGTTGGAATGTCATTTTCATTGATATCCACCTCCTTGACTAAACCTATATATCTTATTTCCATATAAGCAAATTTTATTAGACATCGTGTTTTATTATATAAAAAAAAATCCGAAACGTCAAGGTAAATCCTTCATTTTCTAAAGAAAGTTATCCACATTTTTATCCACACAATGTGGATAACTAGCCTTTTTTATGTGGAAAACTTTAGGAAAACGTGTGGATAAAACTTTTTTTTGACCAATTTTCCACGATTTTATGGGATTTAATAGTGTGGAAAAAGTTTTCCACATGGATTAGTCATTGCTAAAAAAATGTTTTTGAGTTAAAATATGATAGAATAGGTTTAAAATATTATAACAAAAGAATTAGAGGTAATTATGATGAATATTGTAACTGAAAAATGGGATGAAATTATACATAAATTAAAAGTGGAGCATGATTTGTCCGATATATCTTTCCGAACATGGATCGAACCATTAAAAGTACACAGTATAGAAGGTAATATTTTATATGTTATTGTTCCTATAAAAGAATATATAGAATTTATTACTAAGAAATATCTGTTACCTCTTCAAGTAAATGTAGCAGAGATTACAGGTTATGAATATGATATTCGTTTTATTTCTGTTGATGAATCAGCTAGAATGAATCAATCAAATCATGATTCTTCTACTTTAAAAGCGAATAATAAGAACAATATTTTTGAACGAGCTAATTTAAAATCAAAATATACTTTTGATACTTTCGTGGTTGGTAATAATAACAATTTTGCTCACGCAGCTTCCTTGGCAGTTGCAGAATCACCTGGTGAAATATACAATCCACTTTTCTTATATGGAGGTGTTGGACTTGGAAAGACCCATCTTATGCATTCCATTGCACACTTTATATTAGAAAAAAATCCGGATAAAAAGGTATTATATGTAACCAGTGAGACTTTTACCAATGAATTGATTGAAGCGTTAAAAACAGGTAAGACCAACAGTGGAAATGAACTTGCCATGACTGCATTCCGTGAAAAATATCGTAATATAGATGTTTTATTAATTGATGATATTCAATTTATTATAGGAAGAGTTAGTACCCAGGAAGAATTTTTCCACACTTTCAACCATTTACATGCAGCAGGAAAACAGATCATTATTTCCAGTGATAAACCACCGAAAGACATTGCAACATTAGAAGCACGTCTTCGTACTCGTTTTGAATGGGGATTGATTGCAGATATTTCTTCACCGGATTATGAGACAAGAATGGCCATTCTCCGTAAAAAAGAAGAATTAGACGATTTGAAAAAATATAATATTCCGGATGAAGTTATTGAATACATTGCAACCAATGTTACATCTAACATCCGTGAATTAGAGGGTTCTTTAAATAAATTAATTGCCCTTCACAAATTAAAAAATAAGAATATTGATATTGTTCTTGCTGCAGAAGCTTTGAAAGATTTTGTTGTTAAAGACGATTATAATGCAATTACACCAGAATATATCTTGGACATTGTTGCAGAACATTTTGGTATTACAACTAACGATTTAAAAGGAAATAAACGTAGTTCTGATATTTCTGTACCACGGCAGATTGCCATGTATCTTTGCCATACTATGACGGATACACCTTTAAAAGCAATAGGTTATATCTTAGGTGGAAAACATCATACCACCATTACTTATGGTGTAGAACGTATTACAGAAATGATTGAAGAAGATGAAGCTTTATGTAACACAATTGATATTATAAAGAAGAAAATCAATCCTTTATTATGTGGATAATTTTTAAAATAAGGAAATTTATGTGGATAACTTGAGGATAACTATGTGGAAAACGTGTGGAAAAGATGAGGAAAACTTATTTTTATGATTTTTTTTAAAAGTTATCCACACTTTATCCTCCAGTTTTCAACCACTTATCCACCTGGTTTTCCTACACAAAAAGCTTTGATTTATAAGGGCTAAGAGGGGTTTTCCACTTTTTCAAACCCCCTACTACTAATACTACTAAATAAAATCATACAAATATACATTAATTTTGCACGCGGAAGGAGTTATCAACATGAAAATTATTTGTACTAAAAATAATCTGGTAAAAGGAGTTGGCATTGTATCCAAGGCTGTTCCATCTAAAACTACTATGCCAATTTTGGAATGTATTCTAATTGATGCATCTACAGACACAATTAAGTTTACTGCTAATGATATGGAACTTGGAATAGAAACTGTCGTAGAAGGTGATATCTTGGAAAAAGGAATTATTGCAATTGATGCTAAGATTTTTTCTGAGATTGTAAGAAAATTGCCGGATAATGAAGTTACTATCGAATCAGATGCTAACCATCAGACAATAATTCGTTGTGAAAAAGCAAAGTTTAATCTTTCTGGTCGTTCAGGAGATGATTTTTCTTACCTTCCATACGTAGAGAAGACAGAAGTAGTTAGATTATCTCAGTTTACCTTAAAAGAAATTATTCGTCAGACTATTTTTTCAATTGCGGATAATGACAGCAATAAGATGATGACAGGTGAATTATTTCACATTTACGAAAATATGTTAAAAGTGGTTTCTTTGGACGGACACCGTATTTCAATTCGTAAAACAGAATTAAAAGAATATTACAGTCCAAAGAAAGCAGTTGTACCTGGTAAGACTTTGATGGAAATTAGTAAGATTCTTTCTGGCGAAGCGGATCGGGAAGTATGTATTTCTTTCACACCAAATCATATTGTTTTTGAATTTGATAATACGGTTGTAGTTTCTCGTCTGATCGAAGGTGAATATTTCCGCATTGACCAGATGCTTTCTAACGATTATGAGACAAAGTTAAAAATAAACAAAAAAGAATTTTTAAATTGTATTGATCGTGCAACTCTTCTTGTAAAAGAAGGTGATAAGAAACCAATTATCATTAATATTGCAGATGATGTAATGGAATTAAAGATTCAATCACAGCTTGGTTCTATGAATGATGAGATTGAGATTGTCAAAGAAGGAAAAGATTTACTTATTGGATTTAATCCTAAGTTCTTAATTGATGCCCTTCGGGTTATTGATGATGAAGAAGTTGTATTATATCTCATGAATCCAAAAGCACCTTGCTTTATCAAGGATGAAAATGAAGATTATATTTATTTGATTTTGCCGGTAAATTTTAACACAGGAGCTTAAAAAAATGGAAGTTATCAAATTAAGGGAAGAATTTATTAAACTTGGTCAGGCATTAAAGGCTGCCGGATTGGTTTCTTCCGGTGTGGAAGCAAAGGATGTTATTCAAAATGGACTTGTTTTAGTAAACGGAGAAGTTGACACCAGACGCGGAAGAAAATTATATGACGGAGACCTGGTTACGTTTGATGGAGAAGAGATTAAGATTCAAGCATGATAGTAAAAAATTTAAAATTGAAAAATTTTAGAAATTATGATTTGTTGGATATTTCTCTGGATCAGTCGACGAATATTTTTTACGGAGACAATGCTCAGGGAAAGACCAATATATTGGAATCTGTTTATTTGGCTGCTACAACCAAATCCCATCGGGGAACCAAGGATCGAGATATGATTCAGTTTCAGCAAAATGAATCTCATATCGAGATGACGGTTGAAAAAAATGGTGTTCCATTCCAGATTGATATGCATTTAAAGAAAAATGGTGCAAAAGGAATTGCCATAAATAAGATTCCAATCAAAAAAGCCAGTGAATTATTTGGTATTGTAAATGTTGTCTTTTTTTCACCGGAAGACTTGAATATTATTAAGGATGGTCCTTCCGAGAGAAGAAGATTTATTGATTTGGAATTATCTCAGTTAGATAAAGTTTATTTGAGTGATTTATCTAATTACAACAAGATATTAAACCAGCGAAATAAGTTATTAAAAGATATTTATGATAGAAATGATTTGTTACAAACACTGGACATTTGGGATATGCAACTGGTAAAATATGGTTGTAGGATTATAGATAGAAGAAAATTATTTATTGAACAAGTAAATAAAATAATTTCTAATATTCATATTAAACTAACTGGAAACAGAGAAAAATTAGAAGTATTTTATGAACCAGAAGTAGAAAGTAAAGATTTTGAACAGGTTCTTTCAAAAAATAGGGAAAGAGATATGAAGTTTAAGAGTACTTCTGTGGGACCTCACAGAGATGATATTTGCTTTCTTGCAAACGGAATAGATATTCGAAAGTTTGGATCTCAAGGACAACAAAGAACAACCGCACTTTCTCTGAAATTATCAGAGATTGAGTTGGTAAAAGAGACTATTCATGATAAACCAATTTTGTTATTGGATGATGTTTTGTCTGAATTGGATAAAAATAGGCAAAACTATCTTTTGGACAGTATTCAGGATATTCAGACTTTGATTACTTGTACTGGTTTAGACGATTTTGTAAATCATCGTTTTGCTATTAATAATATTTTGCATGTAGAAAAAGGAATTGTCACCGGACAGAATTAGGAGGGTGTTATGGAAAACACAAATTATGGTGCAGATCAAATTCAAATATTGGAAGGATTGGAAGCGGTAAGAGTAAGACCGGGTATGTATATCGGCAGTACTTCATCCAGAGGTTTACACCATCTTGTTTATGAGATTGTTGATAATTCTGTTGATGAGGCCTTGGCCGGTTATTGTGATACCATTCAAGTTATTATTCATAAAGATAATTCGGTTACTGTAATCGATAACGGACGTGGTATTCCGATTGGAATCAATCAAAAAGCAGGATTACCGGCAGTAGAAGTTGTATTTACGGTACTTCATGCTGGTGGTAAATTCGGCGGTGGCGGATACAAAGTATCCGGCGGATTACATGGTGTAGGTGCTTCTGTTGTAAATGCTCTTTCAAAATGGTTGGAAGTTGAAATTTGCAAGGATGGTCATATTCACAAACAACGCTACGAAAGAGGAAAAGTAATCTATCCGTTGAAAGTTGTAGGAGAATGTGAACCGGAAAAGACAGGAACAAAAGTAACATTTCTTCCGGATGATGAAATTTTCGAAGAAACTATTTTTGATTATGATACATTAAAACAACGATTCCGGGAAATGGCATTTCTTACGAAGAATCTTCGTATTATTCTTCGAGATGAGAGAGAAGAAGAATTGGTGGAACATACTTTCCATTATGAAGGTGGAATCAAAGAATTTGTTCAATATTTAAACAAGAGCAAGACACCTCTCTATGACCAGGTTATTTATTGTGAAGGAGAAAAAGATGGTGTTATGGTGGAAGTTGCCATGCAGCATAATGATTCTTTTACAGATAATACGTATGGATTTGTTAATAACATTACCACACCGGAAGGCGGAACTCATGTTGAGGGATTCAAGAGAGCAATTACCAAGACTTTTAATGAATATGCGAGAGCAAATAAATTATTAAAAGACAGCGAACCGAATCTGACAGGTGAAGATATCAGAGAAGGTTTGGCTGCGATTATTAGTATTAAAATCACCGATCCACAATTTGAAGGACAGACGAAACAAAAGCTTGGTAATAGTGAAGCTCGTGCAGCTGTAGACAATGTGGTAAGCAAACAATTAGAAATTTTCTTAGAACAAAATCCAAGTATCGGTAAATTAACGATTGAAAAATCAGTGATGGCGCAACGGGCCAGAGAAGCAGCCAGAAAGGCAAGAGATTTAACAAGAAGAAAATCTGCGTTGGATGGAATGGCGCTTCCGGGTAAATTAGCGGATTGTTCTGATAAAGATCCTGTAAACTGTGAAATTTACATTGTCGAGGGAGATTCCGCTGGTGGTTCTGCTAAGACGGCAAGAGACCGAGCAACCCAGGCTATTTTGCCACTACGTGGTAAGATTTTGAATGTAGAAAAAGCGAGATTAGATAAGATATATGCTAATGCAGAGATTAAAGCTATGATTACTGCATTTGGTACCGGTATTCATGATGATTTTGATATTAGCAAACTTCGCTATCATAAAATTATTATTATGACGGATGCGGATGTTGACGGTGCACATATTAGTACGTTATTGTTGACTTTCTTCTATCGGTTTATGCCGGAGTTGATTAAGCAAGGGTATGTATATCTTGCACAGCCTCCTCTTTATAAACTGGAAAAGAATAAAAAGGTATGGTATGCATATAGTGATGAAGAATTAAATAAGATTTTGGAAGAAGTCGGACGTGATGGAAACAACAAGATTCAGCGTTACAAAGGTCTTGGAGAGATGGATGCAGAGCAGTTGTGGGATACAACTATGGATCCGGAACATCGTGTTTTACTTCGTGTTACTATGAATGATGATGCTACTTCGGAATTAGATTTAACATTTACCACATTGATGGGTGATAAAGTAGAACCAAGACGAGACTTCATTGAAGCAAATGCAAAATATGTACAGAACCTGGATATTTAAGTAGGAGAATAGAAAATGGAAGATAATATTTTTGACAAAGTGCAAGAGATTGACTTGAAGAAAACCATGGAAACATCATATATTGATTATGCCATGAGTGTCATTGCCTCCCGTGCACTTCCGGATGTAAGAGATGGTTTGAAACCAGTTCAGAGAAGAATCTTATATTCGATGATTGAATTAAATAACGGACCGGACAAACCACATCGTAAATGTGCACGTATTGTCGGTGATACCATGGGTAAATACCATCCTCATGGTGATAGTTCTATTTATGGTGCTTTGGTAAATATGGCA
>CAYVDA010000046.1:0-13571 GCA_964450635.1 uncultured Faecalimonas sp.
GAACTGGTATACTTATTGTATATGAGTTCCATTTTTTGTGAGATCAAGAAGGAGGCGAAAAGGGATGAAAAAATGGGTGGTTGCATTGTCAGCAGCAGCGGTGCTTGTGGGCGCTTCAGCGTTATATCTGACCAATGCAAATTTAGAAGTGTGTGCGACAGCATCGGGAGAGAGACCGGTATTTAAGCCGACCATTACAGCAAGTCCGGCAGAAGGAGAAAAGGTGAATTTGTTGTCAGGAAAGGTATATAATGTGGCAACGAACTATGAGATGTGTATCACAGAACAGTATTTTCCTTCAGGAGATGTCTATGCACCGGATGATGTGAAGATGTCTTGGGAGAGCGAGGAAGGTGCTTCTTATTACACGGTTCGAATTGGAACGGACAAGAAATTGACGAATGCGCAGGAATATGTGACGATGGAACAGAATCTTGCCATCAGCGATTTGTATGGAGGAACCCACTATTATTATCAAGTTGTGGCGACTTTCAAGGAAAAGACAGTTAAGTCTAGAATTTTTGATTTTGAGACGGCAGCCCTGCCGCGTACAATCTATATCGAAGGTGTTTCCAATACCAGAGATATGGGTGGATATATGACAGAAGATGGCAAGCATCGGATTCGCCAAGGTATGGTTTATCGTGGTGGAACCATGGATGAGATCACAGAAGAGGGAAGACAGAAAGCAATTGGCACCTACGGCATTAAGACCGATTTGGATTTGCGTAATTCTGATGAGGGAATGAATACGAGCCCGTTGGGAGCCGAGGTGAATTATATTAAAATCGGCGCACCGTATTATACGGGTCAGAATGGTGTTGCGAATCAGGAATATTGGGAAGCGTTATTGACGGAGATTAGGACTTTTGCCAACAAAGACAATTATCCGATCTATGTACATTGTTCTTTGGGAAAAGACAGAACCGGCACCATCTGTTTCTTGATCAATGCCCTTTGTGGTGTGGAGAAAGAGGATTTATATTTAGACTATGAATTATCCTACCTTTCAAGCAGAGGGTGTTTGGATACAGGAGCACCGCCGAGTTTATCCGTTGCTCAGATCTTTACAGGTTTGTATGATATGATGGATCATTATCGAATCGAAGGTACTTTGGCGGAGAAGACAGAAGCATTCCTCTTGGATATGGGAGTCACAAAGGAGGAGATCGCGTCTATCCGTTCGATTATGTTAGAGGAGGTAAAGTAGGATGAAACGTAGAGTGACTTCTCTTTTATTAGCGATAGCATTGGTAGTAAGTTCTATTTGCACCTTCTCGGCCAATGGAAAAGTTGTAGATGCGGCAACGCAGGAATTTGATTGCGCCTATGCGGCATCTTCGAAGACAGAGAATCCGGATTATGTGGTTTATGGGGCGAAAGATGTTGTGGCTCTGAGCGACGAAGAAGCGCAGGAGGCCGGTGTTCCGGAAGGTTATACAGGAACCGTTCTTCGGGTAGATGGAGCTAGCAACCGTGGTGTATTCCTGGATTTTTCAGCACAGAAAATAGCAACTGACTTGGTAGATAGCATTACCTTCCGAATTTATGTCAGTGATAATGGAACGACAAGTGGCTATCCACAGATTCGTGTGCCGAAGCCGGGAACGAATGCCGGTGCGTGGCTTATGTTACATAGTATCAGCGACAAGACAGACCAGTGGATTGATGTAACTTTGGGAGCTACCGAGAATACGTTGATAAACGGCACCAGCTTTGCAGATATTTCAGAGAATGGATATCTGAACAAGTGTGAATTGTCACTTCGTGGACGGAATGATGCTACAGATGTGAAATTTTATGTAGATAGTATTCGCGTAAATCTAAAAGATAATTCAGATTTTGATTGCACCTATCAGGCTCTTGAAAAAGGAAGCATGCCGGAGTATGAGGCTTATGGAGCAAAAGGTGTGAAGAACCTCAATGCGGGCGAGGCCAAGAAAGCCGGCGTTCCGGAAGGCTATACAGGTACTGTGTTAAATGTTGAAGGAGGCAATAACCGTGGATTATTCCTGGATTTTTCTTCGAAGAAGATACCAACCAATCTGGTAAAAGGGATTACCTTCCGTATTTATATCAGCGACAATGGAACCACAGCGGGCTATCCGGAGATTCGTATACCAAAGCCGGGAACCAAATCAGCTGCCTGGGTGATGCGCTATGATATTAGCAGCTTAACAGACCGCTGGCTGGATGTGACGCTTGGAAGTGCGGAGACAGCTGCCAATGGAACTGGCGATTTTGCCGATATTTCAGAAAATGGATATCTGAACAAATGTGAATTGTCCTTGCGTGGCAGAAATGATGCAACTTCTAGTAAATATTATATTGATTCCATTCGCGTGAATTTGAAAGAGAATGACGGCGTAGGTCCGGTAATTACTTGCGGTGATTCGGATACCATCTATGTCTTTAGCAATGGAAGTCTGAAGGCAACTGCATATGATGCGATGGAACAACGCGATGTGGATGTGGAATATATTTGGCCGGAAGGAACGGTATTGCAGGACAATGGACTTCCAACAGAAGGTACGTATACTTTGACCCTGCAGGCAAAAGATTATTTTGGGAATGTAACGAAGAAGACTTTGACTGTTGTAGTAGAAAAGCCGGATACAATTGCACCGGAGATTCAGTTGCAGATAGAAGAGATTCACGCTGTGATTGGCACCATTCCGTGCTTACAGGCGACGGCTACAGATGATAGTGGAAAAGCTCCGGTTGTGACTTATACCTGGTCCGAAGGGGCATTGGATTATGGAAAACGTCTTCAGGCAGGAGAACATACCTGGACGGTGACGGCTACAGATACGGCGGGGAACAAGAGTGAAAAGTCGGTTCGAGTGATCGTAGAAGCAGCTGCATATACCAATGGAATCGTGGTGGATGAAGAAGCCTTATACAAAGAGACATATCCATGTGCAGATGGCCATACCCTGACAGAGCATAAGCAAGTGAAAGCAACTTGTACCAAGAATGGTACTTCCCAGTATTGGAGTTGTGATACCTGTGGAAAACTCTATGAAGATGCAGACGGCAAGACAGAGCTTAAGAGCATACCTGCAATCAAAGCAACCGGTCATAAGTTAAAAGTTGTCAAAGCAGTGGCGGCTACTTATGACAAAGCAGGAAAGAGGGAACATTACAGATGTTCTTCTTGTGGAAAACTGTACAGTGATTCCAAAGGAAAGACTACAACAACGACAGCCAAATTGACAGTCCCTAAGAAGACCGTGCCGACGACTTCGTTGAAAAAAGTGACAGCCAAGAAGA
Source organism: uncultured Faecalimonas sp. (assembly GCA_964450635.1). Classification (GTDB taxonomy): domain Bacteria; phylum Bacillota; class Clostridia; order Lachnospirales; family Lachnospiraceae; genus Faecalimonas. Next base: position 3,274 of record CAYVDA010000046.1, read on the forward strand.
AAGCATTGGAAGTGAAATGGAATAAGAAGTGCGGCGTGAGTGGATACCAGATTCAGGTTGCAACGAAGAAGAATTTCAAATCCGGTGTGAAGACGACACAAGTTCGCGGTGAGAAGAAGACGACTGTTACCGTAAAGAAATTAAAAGGGAAAAAGACTTATTATGTTCGCATTCGCGCTTATAAGACAGTCGGCAAGAAAACGTATTACTCTGCATGGAGCAGCAAGATAATAAACAAAAAAACAAAGTAGAGAAGGAGAAAAGAACATGAAATGTATCATCAATGGTCGTGTTGTATTGACAGACAAAGTGGTAACAGATGTAGCTGTAATCTTCGATGAGAAGATTCAGGCAATCAAACCGGTAAGCGAAGTGAATTTAGAGGAGTATGAAGTGATTGATGCCAAAGGCAATCTGGTAGCACCGGGTCTGGTTGACATTCATATCCACGGATATTTGGGAGAGGATGCTTCTGATGGAAGCGCAGAAGGCTTGAAAGTAATGGCAGCCGGTATTGCAAAGAATGGTGTTACATCTTGGTGTCCGACAACCATGACAATTGCAAAAGATGAGATTGAAAAGGCATTTGATACGGCAAGAGCAGTAAAAGCAGAGACCGAATGCTATGGAGCTAAAATCTTAGGTGTAAATAGTGAAGGACCATTTATCAATCCTTCTAAGAAAGGGGCACAGCCGGAAGATTTTATCTTGAAACCGGATGGAGATTTTATCCTGGCAAATGCAGATATTGTAAAAGTATTCTCTGTAGCACCGGAGATGGACGAAGATTTTGATTGCATTCAGAAAGTGGCAGCAGACGGAAGGGTTCTGATTTCCATGGGACATACCGGCGCTGATTTTGAAAAAGCCTGTGAAGGTATTGAAGCAGGGGTACGTCATACCACCCATTTATTTAATGCAATGACACCATTGATGCACCGGAATCCGGGTGTGGTAGGAGCCGCACTTTCTGATGAAAGAGTTAGCTGTGAGTTGATCGCAGATACATTCCATGTGAATCCGGGATTATATAAATTAGTTTCCAAAATGAAAGGAAACAAGCTGTGCCTGATTACAGACTGTATGCGCGCAGGCGGCATGGAAGATGGGGACTACACCCTTGGCGGACAGCATGTTATTAAGACAGGAATTCAGTGCTTGTTAGAGGATGGCACCATTGCAGGCAGTGTACTGAAATTAAACGATGCAGTGAAGAATTTCCTGACATACACAGACATGACGATTCCGGAAGTGTTTGCATGTGCCAGCCTAAATCCGGCAACAGCAATTGGAGAAGCAGAGAATATTGGCTCTCTGGAAGTTGGAAAATGTGCGGATATTATGATTTGTGATGATGATATTCGTGTAGTTGCAACTTATATCAATGGAGAAGAATTTTAAGAGATAAAGGAGAAAAACAAGATGATTCAAGCAGTATTAGATCCACAGTTTCAGCCAATGGCGAAGGTTGTAACAGAGTTCAATGAGAACGTAAAGAAAGTCGGCGGAGTACCGATGGTGATTGCAGTAGAGAGAAACAAAGGTTACATATCTACTTATGCAATGGATATTTATCCGGAAGGAACCGGACATGATGAAGAAAACTATGGTGTTGCAGAACGTATCGTAAAGACTTTATTGTGGTTACACGGTGGTTACAAAGTAACTGTTGCCGGTTCTAAGAAGATCTATGAAGGTCTTGCAGCCGCTTATCAGAAAGGTGGCGCCAGAGAATTTGATGCTGATTTCATGGCTCGCGTATATGAAAAACCATTTGAAGTATTATATGTGGAAGATGTGAAGGATGCTCCGAAGGAGTTCCAGGCAGCAGATTCTGTAGGACGTCATTTGGACGGATGCCGTATCGGTTTTGATGCAGGCGGAAGTGACCGTAAGGTAAGTGCGGTAATTGATGGAGAGACGGTATACTCAGAAGAAGTTGTATGGTTCCCGAAATTACAGTCTGATCCGCAGTATCACTATGACGGAATCTTAGATGCAATGAAGACAGCAGCTTCTCATATGCCACGCGTAGATGCAATTGGTGTATCTTCAGCAGGTGTATATATTGATAACAAGATTATGGTGGCTTCCCTGTTCTTGAAAGTATCGGATGAAGATTTTGAAAAGAAAGTTAAAAATATGTATCTGGATGTTGCAAAAGAGATCGGTGACGTTCCGGTGGAAGTTGCAAATGACGGTGATGTAACAGCGCTTGCAGGTGCTATGGACTTAAATGACAACTGCGTTCTTGGTGTTGCTATGGGTACCAGTGAAGCAGCAGGTTATGTGGATGCAGAAGGAAATATCACAGGATGGCTCAATGAGTTGGCATTCGTTCCGGTTGACTATTGCAAAGATGCAATGGTTGATGAATGGAGCGGAGATTACGGTTGTGGTGTGAAATATTTCTCTCAGGATAGCGTAATCAAATTGGCTCCGGCAGCCGGAATTGAATTAGATGAAAGTCTGTCACCGGCTGAGAAATTGAAAGTTGTTCAGAAGTTAATGGAAGAAGGCGATGAGAGAGCAGCGAAGATTTATGACACAATTGGTGTATACTTTGGTAACTCTATTGCTTACTATGCAATGTTCTATGATATCAAACACGTCATTATCATGGGACGTGTAACCAGTGGAGAAGGCGGAACCATTCTTCTTTCCCGTGCAAATGAAGTACTGGAAAAAGAATATCCGGAATTAGCGAAGAAGATTAGCTTACACATTCCAGATGAAAAGAGTCGTCGTGTTGGCCAATCTGTTGCAGCGGCAAGCCTTCCAAAGATCGGCTAAGAGAGGTGAGCAACGATGATATTAGTAGAGATTCAGAGTGGAAATTTGCATTTTGTTATTGATAAAGATGGAGCGAATCGAGCAAGATTGATTCATTTTTCAGCCATACCATTTGATAAAGAGAATTATCATCCGGATAAATACAGTTTCTGTTATACTTTGATCGAATTGCACACTTTGGGGGCAGATATCAATGCACATCATGCCTCCAAGCACATACATACGAGTCCGGCTTGGGAATTGGCATATGTGTCTCATAAGATCGAAGAGACAGAAAATGGCAGACATTTATCGGTTCTTCAGACAGATGGGAAATTAGAAGTGACCATGCATTATTGGTTCTATGATAATACGTCCACTGTGCGTTCTTATGCAGAGGTGACGAATACCAATGAAAAGACGGTTACCATTGATTATATTTCTTCCTTTGTTTTCGATGGATTGGCAAAGGATCATGAGAAATGGGATACGGAGACCTATCTTTATAAACCGCACAGCACCTGGCATGGGGAATTGCAGTGGACGAAGAATACCATTCGTGCAGAAGGGTTAACCAAGTTCGACGTGGAGGCCAACAATAAGATTTCTTGGCATCAGACCGGAACCTGGTCTACCTCAGAATATATTCCAATGGGTGTTTATGAGAATCCGAAGGATGGAGTTACGCATTTCTGGCAGATCGAGAACAATGGTTCTTGGTATTGCGAGATTGGTAATATTTGGCGTACGGAAGGATTGTATTTGCAGTTGTGTGGACCACAGTATGAGCACAATCATTTCTTGAAAGATTTGAAACAGGGTGAGACCTTTGTATCCGTACCGGTTGCTTGTGGTGCTTGCCAGGGAGGATTTGATGAGGCGATTGGAGAATTGACCAAGTATCGTCGAAATATCCGTCGTAAGAACGAAGATAATGAGAACCTTCCGGTTATTTTCAATGATTATATGAACTGTCTTATGGGAAATCCGACAACGGCAAGAGAGATTCCGTTGATTGATGCAGCAGCTGAGGCAGGAGCAGAATATTTCGTTATGGATGCCGGTTGGTTTGCTCAGATGGAAGGCGGAGATGCTGACTGGTGGTCTTCCATCGGTATTTGGAAAGAAGCATCCCATCGTTTCCCGAATGGCGGTCTGCGTGGCGTTATGGACTATGTTCGTCAGAAAGGTATGAAACCGGGTATCTGGATTGAAATTGAAGGAATTGGGCCAGATAGTGAATTGGCAACCACATTGCCGGATGATTGGTTCTTCCAGATTCGCGGAACCAGAAATATCGAACATTATCGCTACCAATTGGATTTTAGAAATCCGGATGTCCGCAAATTTGCTGATGAGACATTGGAAGATATTATTGAAAAATATGATATTGAATATTTCAAAATCGATTACAATATCAATGCCGGATTGGGTACAGATTTAGATGCAGAGAGCGTAGGAAGTGGACTTCTCGGACACTGCCGTGCATATCTGGATTGGATGGATGCGTTCTTTGAGAGACATCCGAACATCGTTATTGAAAACTGTGCATCCGGTGGACAGCGTATGGATTACGCAATGCTTTCCAGATTGAGTATTCAGTCTACCAGTGATCAGACCCAATACGACTTGTATCCGTCTATTTCTGCTATGGCAGGAAGTGCAGTAACACCGGAGCAAGCAGCCGTATGGTCTTATCCGAACTGGGAGACCGGAGATGAGGAAGAGGCAGTCTTCAACATGGTAAATTCTATGCTTGGACGTATCCACCAGAGTGGATTCTTGAATCAGTTGCCGGAAGCAAACTTTGCACGGGTGAAGGAAGGGATTGCATGCTATAAGACCATCCGTCAGGATATCAAACATGCTCTGCCACGCTTCCCGCTTGGATTGATTCCATTTGATGCACCTTGGGCAGCGGCAGCGATGGATTGTGGCACCCATTGGTATATGTCTGTATGGAGAAAAGATGGAGAAAATGCGACACAGGAAATTCCGGTAATAGTGCCGGAAGGCAAGAAAGTCAAAGTGGAATGCATTTATCCGGATGGCTTGCCGACAGAATATCATTTTGATGAAGAAAAACAAGCACTTATTGTTACGTTAAGTGAGAAACTCAGAGCGAGAGTCTTCAAATTAGAATGGGTATAAAAGATATAAGAACCTGTCAAATGACAGGTTCTTTTCTTACACGTTGGCAGATGAAGAGGATAATTGTTGCAAAAAAGAGCTGTTACCTGAAATCAGGTAACAGCTCTTTTATATAATAGGGTTTATCTATTTAAGATCAATTTGGTAAGTTCAACCGGATCAACAATCTTGCCATCCTTGTAAACACGCATATTTCCGGAAGCGATCTCATCAATCAGGATCACTTCGTCATTGTTGTAACCGAATTCAAACTTGATATCCCAAAGGTCAAGTCCGATCGATTTCAAATCGTCAGCTACAATCTTAGTAATCTTCAATGTCTGCTCTTTCATGCTCTCGAACATAGCCGGTGTCATGATGCCCAGTGCAGCAAGACCTTCGCCTGTTACAAGAGGATCGCCCAGTGCATCATTCTTGAAAGTACATTCTACATAGCCACCTTCTAAAACAGTTCCATCTTCCATATATTCGCCATATCTGCGGATGAAACTTCCGGTTGCTACCAGACGGCAGATAACTTCCAAACCGTGTCCAAATACAGTTGCAGGAAGTACTTCCATGGTTGCATTATCAACATCAGCACCTACATAGTGTGTCTTGATGCCAGCCTCTTTTAATAATTCAAAATAATGGATAGATGTTTCGAGGTTCGCTTTCCCAATACCATCGATTGTCAATCCAACACTGTTCTCACCCGGATCGAACACACCGTCTTTTCCGGTACAGTCATCTTTGAATTTCAACATTACGTTACCGTTGTCCAGTTTAAATACATCTTTTGTTTTGCCTTGGTAAATTTTTTCCATCGTTCACATCTCCCATATCATTGTGATTTGTTTTGTAACACTAATACTTTAGCACGATTTTTTTCAGAAGAAAACCTTTTCGGTTTAAAAAATATATTAATAATATTTATAAAAAAATATTAGCGATATGAAAGAAAAGAAGAATTGCTAAAAAACCACAAGATTTGTGTGCAATATGTCATTGACACTACTATATATTGTGGATATAATGAGAGTTACATGCGACAGACGCAAGGAGGATAGGAAGGGTGCAGACGGTTAGAATTGCAGGGCGCAAAGCACATTCGGCGGTAAATGGACCGGGCGTGCGTTATGTATTATTTATGCAGGGCTGCCATCATCATTGCCCGGGCTGTCAGAATCCGGAGACCCATGCCTTAGATGGTGGCATAGAATGCAGGATCGAAGATGTGGTTTCGGAGATTGTGGGCACCCGGTATCTGGATGGGGTGACTCTATCGGGTGGAGATCCTTTTGCACAGCCGGAGGCAGGGATGCAGATTGCCAGAGCAGTGAAAGAAGCAGGATTGAACCTGTGGGTTTATACCGGATGGACTTACGAACAGTTACAGGATGGCTGTGCCGGCGAGGCAGGGAAGAAGATGCTGTCCTATGTGGATGTTTTGGTGGACGGACCTTTCGTGGAGGGACTTCGGAGCGAAGAAGTACGTTGGAGAGGCAGTACCAATCAGACCCTTGTAGATGTGCAGGCCAGTTTGAAGCGAGGATGCAAAGTGGCATATCAAGAGTAAAAAAATAGGAAGGAATAAAGGAGTAGGAATGATGATTGAACAGGTAATCAAACGAAATGGCGCGAAGGATCCATTTGAATCCATCAAGATTGAGACAGCGGTTACGGAAGCATTTCTGGCAACAGACGAAGTGAGAACCCGAGATGTCTCTTCTATTGCAAAGGCAGTGGAATTGATGGTTGAAACTTCATTAGATAAGAAGGGAATCGGAATCCCGACTGTAGAGCAGATTCAGGATGAAGTGGAAGCTGTATTGATGAAATGTGGATTTCCACAGACGGCAAAGGCATATATCTTATATCGTAACCAGCGTAAGAAGATTCGTGATACCAAGGATACATTATTGGATTACAAGAAAGTGGTAGATGGTTATATCGGTGAAGAGAAAGATTGGCGCGTAAAAGAGAACTCCACCGTGACGTTAAGTGTGGGAGGTCTGATTCTCTCCAACTCCGGAGCTATTGTGGCAAATTACTGGCTCAGTGAAGTCTATGATCAAGAGATTGCAGACGCCCATAGAAATTGTTTCATGCATATCCACGATTTGTCTATGTTGACCGGATATTGTGCAGGATGGAGCTTAAAGCAAGTGATTCAGGAGGGTGTCGGTGGCGTAGCAGATCGTATCACCTCTGCACCGGCGAAACATCTGTCTACCCTATGTTGCCAGATGGTGAACTTCCTGGGAATTATGCAGAATGAATGGGCAGGGGCACAGGCATTTTCTTCTTTTGACACCTACCTTGCACCATTTGTAAAAGTAGATAATCTTTCCTATTCAGATGTAAAACAATGTATTCAGTCTTTCGTAAATGGAGTCAATACACCGTCACGTTGGGGAACACAGGCACCATTTAGCAATATTACTTTAGACTGGACCGTGCCGGCCGACATGGTAAATCTTCCGGCAATCGTTGGTGGAAAAGAGATGGATTTCACCTATGGCGATTGTAAGGCAGAGATGGATATGATCAACAAGGCATTTATCGAGGTTATGATCGAAGGAGATGCCAACGGAAGAGGCTTCCAGTATCCGATTCCGACCTACTCCATTACCAAAGATTTCGACTGGAGCCCGACAGAGAATAACAAATTATTATTTGAAATGACAGCCAAATATGGAACGCCGTATTTCTCAAACTATATTAATTCCGATATGGAACCGTCAGATGTACGTTCTATGTGCTGTCGACTGCGACTGGATCTTCGTGAATTACGTAAGAAGGCAGGAGGATTCTTCGGTTCCGGAGAAAGTACCGGATCCATTGGTGTTGTTACCTTGAACCTGCCACGTATGGCCTATATTGCGAAGACAGAAAAAGAATTTTATGAGATGCTGGATCAGTATATGGATATTGCAGCACGTTCTCTCGATATTAAGAGAAGTGTCATCAATCGTTTGATGAACGAAGGTCTCTATCCGTACACCAAGAGATATCTGGGAACTTTTGATAACCATTTCTCTACCATCGGACTGGTGGGAATGAATGAGACCATTGAAAATGCCCGTTGGTTAAATGGAGATATTACCGGAGAAGAAGGACGCCAGTTCTCTATTAACGTATTGAATCATATGAGAGAGAGACTTTCTGATTATCAGGAACAGTATGGTGCGCTCTTTAACTTAGAAGCAACTCCGGCAGAATCGACTACTTATCGTTTTGCAAAACATGACGTGGCAGATTATCCGGATATCATTACTGCTGCAAAACATGGTGAAGCACCATATTATACCAACAGTTCCCATTTGCCGGTAGGATTTACAGATGATATCTTCGAGGCATTGGAGTTGGAGGATGAGCTTCAGACCTTATATACTTCCGGAACCGTATTCCATGCTTTCTTGGGAGAAAAACTTCCGGATTGGGAGTCAGCAGCAAACTTGGTAAAGAAGATTGCATGGAACTTTAAACTTCCTTACTATACCTTGTCACCGACCTATTCCGTATGTAATCAGCACGGATATTTGGCAGGGGAACATTTTAGTTGTCCAATTTGTGGAAAAGATACGGAAGTATATTCCCGTATTACCGGTTACTATCGCCCGGTTCGCAACTGGAACGATGGAAAAGCAGCAGAGTACCAGAATCGTAAAACCTATATGACAGAGCGAGTAGAGGCAGAAGAGGAAAAGGAACAAAAGAATATCCTTCTTTCGACCAAGGTTTGCCCAAACTGCCGCATTGCAAAGCAGAGATTGGAAGCAGCCGGCATTGATTTTGAGGTGGTTTATGCAGAAGATGCAGAGGGAGCAGAACTTGCGAGACTTCATGGCATCAACAGCGCACCGGTTCTGATCGTGCCAAATGAAAAAGGTGTGGAACTTTATCGAAATGTTAGTGACATAATTGGATTTATCGGTTAAAATAGAAAGGTAATATATTCATGACAGGAGGAACATACGATGGATACTAATAAGAGACCAGATAACATGGAACGTATCACAACACCGGAACTTGCAGATGCATTTATCGCAGAGCAGGTTGCAGCGGTTCGTGAGCAGGTAGGCGACAAGAAAGTTCTTTTGGCATTGTCAGGTGGAGTTGACAGCTCAGTAGTAGCAGCGCTTCTTATTAAGGCAATTGGAAAACAGCTTGTATGTGTGCATGTAAATCATGGATTAATGAGAAAAGGCGAAAGCGAAGAAGTAATCGAGGTATTCCGCAACCAGTTAGATGCGAACCTTGTTTATATCGATGCGACAGACCGTTTCCTTGATAAGCTTGCAGGTGTTGCAGAGCCAGAGACGAAGCGTAAGATTATAGGTGAAGAATTCGTTCGTGTATTTGAAGAAGAATCTGATAAATTAGAAGGAATCTCATTCCTTGCACAGGGAACCATTTACCCGGATATTTTGGAAAGTGACGGAGTAAAAGCGCACCACAACGTTGGTGGACTTCCGGAAGATTTCAAATTCGAAGGACTTGTAGAACCGGTAAAATTACTTTATAAAGACGAGGTTCGTGTAGTTGGTAAAGCACTTGGCCTTCCGGTATCCATGGTAGACCGCCAGCCATTCCCGGGACCGGGACTTGGTGTAAGATGTCTTGGTGCAATTACTAGAGATCGTCTTCATGCACTTCGGGAAGCAGATGCAATCTTACGTGAAGAATTCGATATTGCAGGATTGACTGACAAGGTATGGCAGTTCTTTACCGTAGTGCCGGACTTTACTTCTACAGGTGTAAAAGATGGCAAGCGTCTTGATTACTGGCCGGTTATCATCCGTGCAGTCAATACCGTAGATGCGATGGCATGTACGGTGCCGGAGATTGATTGGGCAGTGCTTCAGAAGATTACGAATCGTATTCTGAATGAAGTAGACGGCGTATGTCGTGTATGTTACGATATGAGCCCGAAACCGATTGCGACAATCGAGTGGGAATAGTAGCCACTTACCCGAAAACCCTTTATTTGCAAGGGTTTTCGGGTTCCTTTATTTTGGCTAGAGTGTTTTTGCAACACTTTTGCAATACGTTCATTTCAAAAAGTGTTTTGCAACAGATGAAATAGTGTTAGGTGGTTTTCGGGTTTATGCTGATTTTTACTGTGCAGTTTTATTGGAAGGTGCAGTGATAGTTCTTTCGTGTATCATTTTTTTCTCTATTCGCTTCCTCGCCACCGGTTGTTGGTGTAAATGCAGCAGCGGTCACTCGGGTATGGAAGTATGTGGGAGAACTGGTCTTTAATATGCTGGTTCTCGTTGGTAGCATGAAGATGTCAGATAGAATTATCCAAGAAATGATGGGATTGTAAGATTTTTGGTGAATTGAAAAACTAAGTTCCGGGTGTGAAACTAACGTCCGGATGAGAGATT
>CAYVDA010000047.1:0-13343 GCA_964450635.1 uncultured Faecalimonas sp.
TTCTTGTCTGATGTCCAAAGTGAACACCTGCTTCTAATAACTGTTTCATTGAAATTACGCTCATTTTTCTTTCCTCCATTTTGGTTTTTTCTTCCATATACTTCCTTCTCTGCCACCTGCATTCCGAGCAAGAATTGCAGGCACCTGCATCGATAACCATATATGTGTTTTTTTGCAACGTGAGCATTATACCACAGAACTCACTCTTCTTGCAAGCCTTTTTTACCAATATCTGCGAATTGCTGTGATTGGCTGGGATGGACCCATATATACGCTTGCTACTTTGACATTCTGCCCTTCTGTCGGCGCATGAATCACTTGTTTATTCCCTATGTAAATAGCAACATGCCCCGGATAGCAGATTACATCCCCCGGCAAGGCATTCTCCAGGCTTCCTACATTCTGTCCGCTTGCTGCCTGACTATAGGAAACACGTGGAATGGATATTCCGGCAGCTCGATGACACATCATGGTAAGACCAGAGCAATCAATTCCGCTATAACTGGTTCCGCCCCACACATATGGAGTTCCCAGATATCCATAAGCCGCATTGACTATGGCCTGTGCCGTGCTGGTATTGCCTTTTGGCGGTTCTACCGTCTCTTCCTGTTTTCCCGGAAGCTGTGGCTTGTTGTCTTCCTTCTTGCTCTCTTCTTTCTTCTTCGCTTCTTCCCGGGCTTTTTTCTCTGCTTCTTTTCTCTGACGCTCCTGCTCCCGCAAGGCAGCCTGTCGTCTCGCCTCTTCTTCCGCCTTCTTCTGTGCCTCTGCTAACTGAACTTCTAGGTCCGCCGCCTTCGCCCTCTCCGATTCCAAGGCTGTGGCAAGTTTGACTTTTTGTGCCTCATATTCGCTCTTGTAACTCTTCTGCTCCTTCATATCTGCTTCCAAAGAAGCTTTCATAACCTTAATCTTCTTTAGATTATCCAGGTAAGATTGCAATTCTTTGCGGTCATATTCATGAATGGTCTGTACATTCTCTGCCCTCTTTAAAGTCTCAGAAAGAGAACCGCCTTCAAAAATCACCTCCAGCATACTGGAATCGCCGCTTTCGTACATGGCTTTGATTCGAAGTTTCATGGTCTCATTCTGCTTCTTTGCCGCTTCCTCCATCTTCTGCAATTCTTCTTCCGCTTGCAGAATCTCTTCTCCTAGTTCTACCATCTTCGCTTCCGAATCATAGATCTTCGACAAAATCCCTGCCATCTCTTCTTCCATGGACAGTACGTTCTGCTCTGCCTGATCCACCTGATTCTGAATATCATCTACACTTCCCGGAGCCCCGAAAATCGTATTCGAGCAAGGTGCTGCAAATGCCAATGTTCCTGCTAAAAGAAAGGCTTCAAACCGCCTTATCTGTCTCTTCATATGTTCCCCTTCTTTCCTATATAGTTATCTACGTTCCCCATGTCCCCATCATACTATAAAATCCCCGTTTTTTCAACAAATTCTGCTAGCAAAAACCGGAAAAAGCAAGCTGTTATTTTTCTTTTTTCTGCGTTATACTATAAGAAGTGAAAAGAACAAAGGAGCGTACGTAATCATGAAGCATTATCTTTTACAGGAAGCAGAAGCAATCCAAAGCGAACTGATAGAACACCGACACCAGTTACACGAACATGCGGAAGTTGAATTCCAGACGAATTTCACACGAACATATGTAGAAAAGGTCCTGGAAGAAATCGGCTATGATCCGGTCTGCTGTGGAACGTCCGGCCTGGTCGCCACCGTAGGGAAAGGGGTATCAAAACAGACTTTTCTTCTCCGGGCAGATATGGACGCCTTACCGATTCAGGAAGAAACCAACCTTCCCTTCACCTGCCCACACGGCGCCATGCACGCTTGCGGGCACGATATGCATACCGCCATGTTGCTTGGCGCTGCCAAGATTCTAAAAACACACGAAGCAGAGATTCCCGGCACAATAAAACTCATGTTTCAATCAGCCGAGGAAGTCTTTGAAGGTGCTAAGGACATGATAGAACATCAGGTCTTAGAGAATCCTTCCGTCGACGCCGCCCTCATGATCCATGTTATGACCGGGGTCCCGATTCCTGCCGGCACCGTAATCGTCTCCTCGCCCGGAGTCAGCGCTCCGGCTGCGGATTATTTTACCATCGAAGTCCAGGGAAAGGGCTGTCATGGTTCTACTCCGCACCTGGGTGTCGATGCCATAACCATTGCCGCTCATATTCTTCTTGGCTTGCAGGAATTATCCGCAAGGGAATGTCAAGTGACGGACCATGCAGTCTTAACCGTAGGAACCATTTCCGGCGGCACAGCACCCAACGCCATTGCAGACTCTGCTATTTTAAAAGGGACCTTGCGAACCTATGATGAGGATGTTCGAGGTATGCTGAAAAATCGAATTCGGGAAATTGCAGCCGGCATAGCAAGTACCTACCGGGGCGAGGCAACCGTTACGTTCCCAAGTGGTTGCCCGACTTTATATAACAATGAAGTCCTGTCAGATTCTGCCTACCGATGCACAAAAGGGCTTCTGGGAGAAAACCGGGTGTTTACCTCCGCTGCACTCAGCAGTGGAAATCGCTCCGTCGGTGGAGGCTCCGAAGATTTTGCTTATATCAGTCAAAAAGTGCCTTCCATTATGCTTGCTCTTTCTGCCGGAGAGCCAAAAGACGGACATATCCATCCTCTCCATCATCCCAAGACTACCTTTGATGAATCGGTACTGTCTGTCGGTGCGGCAGTCTACGCAGCCAACGCTTTAGAGTGGTTTTTATAACAAACAGCCCTCCGAAGGAAGGAATGTCTCTCTGCTTCTTTCCTTCGGATTTTTTGCCTATTATCTGTATTTTCTCTCGATTCTAACATTGCAATCCACGCCCCTATTTTGTATACTGTGTTTAACAACTAGAAGGAGGTTTCTTATGAACGTTACCATGAAATGGTTGGATAACCCGGAAGTATTTCGTATCAATCAATTGGCAGCCCACAGCGACCATGATTTTTATCTGACATATGAAGCGTTATCTAGCCAGAACAATATACTAAAGCAATCTTTAAACGGACAATGGCAATTTGCATTTAGCAAAAATGTTGCCGAACGTCCTTCCGATTTCTATAAAGAAGATTTTGATGCATCCGCCTTCGACAGCATCCATGTGCCAGGTCATATTGAGCTCGCAGGATACGACAAGATTCGCTATATCAATGTCATGTATCCTTGGGAAGGCCAGGAATACCATAGAGCTGCCTATACTTTAGAGAGCAGAGGCGATGAGGCCGGTATGTTCTCAGAGGCTTTCCACAATCCGGTCGGATCTTACCTTCGCCGGTTTGATTTGCCGAAGGAAATGGTAGGCAGACGAATTCGCATCTGCTTTGCCGGTGTAGAACAGGCCATGTACCTATGGCTCAACGGACAATTTGTCGGCTATGCGGAGGATAGTTTTACTCCATCCGAATTCGACTTAACTCCATATATCAAGGAAAAAGATAACGTATTAGCAGTCCAGGTACATAAACTTAGCACTGCTGCTTTCTTAGAAGGACAGGACTTTTTCCGTTTCTTCGGCATCTTCCGGGACGTTACAGTCTATGCCCTGCCGGATGCCCATGTGGAAGATCTGTGGTTACAGCCGGTTCTTGATAGCGACAATGCAAATGGCAGTATTTCCCTTCAGATGAAGGTGTCTAACCATACCGCAAAGGAACTGACCGGCCATTTCTTATTAAAAGACAAAGATTCCCGTATCCTCGCAGAGGAAACGATTTCTTTTACAAAAGAAGCTGATTTCTTAAAAGGAGAACTCTCTACCACTGTGACTGATATTGTTCCATGGGATAATCACAATCCGAAGCTCTATCAAGTCTATATTGAGCTTCGGGATGAGGAAGGAAATTTGTTGGAAGTCGTTCCTTATGAGATTGGTTTTCGTCGTTTGGAGGCGCTTGACAACGTTGTCTATCTCAACGGCAAACGTCTGATTATCAATGGTGTGAATCGACATGAATGGAGTGCCCGAACCGGAAGATGTATCGGCACAGAGGAGATGGAGGCTGATCTTGCCTGTATGCTACGCAATAACATTAATGCGGTGCGAACCAGCCATTATCCAAATCAGATCCCTTGGTATTATATGTGTGATCAGGCCGGCATCTATATGATGGCGGAGACCAACATGGAAAGCCACGGTGCCTTCCAGAAATTCTGTGTTGTGGAACCTTCCTGCAACGTACCGGGATCCGTACCACAATGGAAGGAAATGGCCTTAGACCGTGCCCGCAGCAATTTTGAAATTTTCAAAAACCACCCTTCCATCCTCTTTTGGTCTCTGGGAAATGAATCCTTTGCCGGAGACAACATTGCGGCCATGAATGCCTATTTCAAAGAGAAACAAGACGGGCGTCTGGTGCATTATGAAGGTGTCTTCTTTGCCAGAGAATATGAGGATGTCATTTCCGACTTAGAAAGTCGTATGTATGCCAAACCTTATGAGGTTGACGAATATCTGAGCAACCATCCGAAGAAACCGTATCTTCTCTGCGAATACATGCACGATATGGGCAACTCTCTCGGAGGACTTCAGACTTATATGAATTTTATTGACAAATATGAGGAATACTTAGGTGGATTTATCTGGGATTTCATGGATCAGGCACTTTATGTAACAGATCCTGTAACCGGCAAAGAGGTGCTTCGCTATGGTGGAGATTTTGATGACAAGCCGGCTAACTATGAATTTTCTGGAAACGGAATTGTCTTTGCAGACCGTAGGGAGAAACCGGCCATGCAGGAAGTGAGGTACTATTATGGATTGTACAAATAAAGATTTACGGGTTGTCTATGGTGATTTTACCTTAGGCATCCACGGAGAAGGTTTCGACTATATCTTCTCCTATGACCAAGGCGGACTAGAATCCATCAAGAAGAATGGATACGAATGGCTCTACCGCTGTCCGAAACCAACCTATTGGCGTGCCCTGACAGATAACGACCGAGGAAATTGGTTCTATGTCAAAAGTGGCATCTGGCTTGCTGCCGATGTATTTCCTTCTTTCAAAGGCGTGGAGATCAAGATGGATGGCAAGCTGCAGAAACCATTTGCCGAGGACAACAACAGCTATGGCGGTGATGTCTATGCCAAGGAGATGGTCATCACCTATACATACGAGACCATTACCAATCCAATCACGCATACTAAAGTCACTTATACCGTTGATGTAACCGGTCAGATTCATGTAGATGTGCACTATACCGGTGTCAAAGGATTGCCGGAGCTTCCGGTATTTGGCCTTCGTTTCATCATGCCAACCTTAGCAGATCAGTATGTCTACCAAGGGTTATCCGGAGAAACCTATCCGGATCGTATGGCAGGCGGCACAGAAGGTATCTATGAGATTACCGATCTAAGCCTGACGCCGTATCTGGTCCCGCAGGAATGTGGCATGCATATGAATACGGATTGGGTGGAAGTAACGCGTCATACCAGTCTGGATCCGAACCGGAAAGAGCACACATCCCAGACGTTACGATTCGAGAAGACTGACAAACCATTTGCCTTCTCCTGCCTGCCTTATGTGGCAGCAGAAATCGAAAGCGCTACCCACCAAGAGGAACTTCCTCCGGCAAGGCGTACGGTTCTTTGCATCTACGGTGCCGTTCGTGGCGTAGGCGGAATTGACAGTTGGGGAAGTGATGTCCAGGAAGATTGCCGCATCAGTGCGGAAGAAGACATCCATTTTTCTTTTGCAATTGCAAACTAAAACTTAGCCATTGCTACCGCGTGCATAGATTCTTTCCCCGCGAATTGATAAAGCGCAAAAGATAAAAAAGAAGAGAAATTCGCTTTCATAATTCCTAAAACGAATTTCTCCATCATCAAAAAATCAACAATTGAAAACTGCTCTTCTCTGCCATGCATATAAGAGCCTCTCTATCAGCAAAAGCCGGCAACATCTAGTATTGCCGGCTTTCTTTATTCATCTTTTGGTAATTTTCGCAAGAAGTTATACGTCACAGGGAAGGAAACAAGTGCCGAGGACAGATAAGAGATTGGCTGTGCTACCTCGATGCCTCGCAGTCCAAAGAGCTGTGACAAGATGATACAAAGAGGAATGAAAACCAGACCACTCAGCATACATGCCAGAATCAATGCCGTTCCACTCTTCCCAATACTCTGAAAGAGCATATTTCCTACCACTGAAATTGGCACCGCAGCCAAGAATAAGCACATGATCCGAAGTGCCTCGCTTCCGATTTCTACCACTTCCACATCTTTTCGGAAGAGGGAAATGATTTGCGGCGCAAATATAAAGCATACGATCGCCAAGATTCCAATGACTACCACTCCCATGACCATTGTGAAATAAGAACCTTTCTTTACCCGTGAGTATTTCTTAGCCCCATAATTAAAACCAGCTACCGGTTGGAATCCCTGCCCGATTCCAACGCCTACGCTGTAAATCATACTGGACGTTCTTCCCACATATCCCATGGCTGCAATCGCCACATCCCCAAAGGGATTCGCTGCCATATTCAGCACCATGGTGGAAATACTATTTAGCCCTTGTCTTGCAAGGCTAGGCAAACCGGTGTGAACCACATCCCACAGAATCTTTGGATTCTTCGACAGGTAACGCACCGACAAGATACTCTGGGTCTTCTTTTGCAAGAACATCGATAGCAAAATGCCAAAGGAAAGATATTGAGACAGGGCTGTCGCCAATCCTGCCCCTCGAATCCCCATATGCAATCCGAAGATAAAAAGGGGATCTAAAAGAATATTTAAGATTCCACCTGTAGTCAACCCTACCATGGCAAGGGTTGCTTTCCCTTCGTAACGCAAAATATTATTCAATACGCAGCTCATAGTCATAGCCGGAGCTGCAATCAGAATCCATCTTCCATAATCCATAGCATACGGCAAGATCGTATCCGTACTTCCAAGTAATCGCATTAACGGCTCCAGAAACGTAAGTCCCGCTCCCATAATCACAAGGCCGCAAGCACAGGCTCCAAAGAAGCCGGTAGAAGCATACTGACTTGCCATCTCAATCTTTCTGCTCCCAAGCATCCTGCTAATATTGCTTCCGGCTCCATGTCCAAACATAAAACCAAACGCCTGTAAGATTGCCATAATGCCAAACACAACGCTGGTTGCTCCACCGGCACTCAAAGACACTTGGCTGACAAAATATGCATCTGCCATATTGTATATATTCGTAATCAACATACTGATAATCGTTGGAATTCCCAGCGAGATAATCAGCTTTGCAACTGGTGTCTGGGTCATCTTTTGATATTGTATCTCTGCCTGATTATTTTCTTGACTCATCATAAACCCTCTTTCTTATTCTATATAATTGCTCATGCAATGAAATGTTAACCTGCATTTTATATTTTAACACAATCTATGTTTTTGAGACTGAAAAAAGCTCAAAACAAGAAGCATAGACCCCCTATGCTTCTTGCTCTATTATCCTGCAATATATAACACGCCCAACGTCCCTGGTCCACAATGACTCGAGATGACACACCCAGCCCGGGTGATGTGAACCTCTTCAAAGATCCCAAGATTCTCTACCATCTCTCGAATCTGTTCTACCAATTCCGGGGTACATCCGGAGTGGGTAATAAATGCACGGTCTTTCTTCGCCTGTCTCATATCCTCTTCAAGATCCTTTACATAAGACTTAATAACCACATCCATCTTTCCCCGGTATTTCTTAGAGGCATCCATCTTACCATTCTCAACTACAATCTTAGGATGAAGCCGAAGCATTCCTCCTGCCATGGCTGCCACTGCACTACATCTTCCTCCACGGTGAAGATAAGTCAGTGTATCCACAACGAAGCTGGCTCTTACCTTCTCCCGAAGGCCTTCTACATAAGCTGCAATCTCCGCCCCGCTTTTTCCTGCCTGTGCCGCTAGCGCAGCCTCAACAACCAGAAGACCGATTCCCGTTGAGAGATTCGCCGAATCGATTGCAAATACCTGCTCTTCTGCCTCTAATTCTTCTGCTGCCAGACGAACAACATTATAAGTCGTTGACATCTGACTGGAAATGGTGAAAAATACCACTTCTTCTCCTGCTTCTACATGTGGTCGCAGCAATTCTACTGCATCCATAAGCCCTGCTGCGGAAGTCTTCGGTGTGGTCTTATTCTCATCAGCCCAGGCGTAAAGTTCATCCGGCGAAATACTTCCGCCATCCGTATACTCCTCTTCACCTAACAAAATATGCAAAGGTAAAATCGAAATATCATATTGTTCAATCAGTTCCTTGGATAAATCGCAGGTACTGTCTGCCATAATCTTTACCATCTGTCCATCCTCCTTATTATCTCTTAATCTGTACTTTCTTGCTCTGACTCCAGGTGCCATAGACTTTCTTGCCGTTTACCTTGGCAAATGCCCGAACCCGAACATAGTACGTCTTCTTCTTTAATTTGCTAATCGTCTTGCTCTTTGCAGACGATTGTACCGTCACCGTCTTCTTATTCTTCGTAAATTTTGTATTGGTAGCATAACAGATCTCGTAACCTTGGACTAAAGACTCCTTCTTCCATGTCACTTTCATCTTCTTTCCTTTGACATTGGTTACTTTGCTTCCCGTTACTTTTCTTGGTGCAATGGTAAATGTCGCTTTTAATATTCCTTGGTAGTTCCCTTTCAAGGTCACTTGCACGGTTCCATATCCCGGCTTGCTATTGTTCTTATAAGATGTCGTATAAGAGGCAGTCGGAATCGCTTTCCCATCTCCATCTATTACCTTCACTGCCGGCTTATTGGCCTTGCCACTGTAAGTATAAGATTGCTTACTGAGGGTCAGCGTCTTCGCTTTCGCAATCTTATCGGTCTTCTCATGCCCACAGGCTTTACACCGATAGACTGCCCGTCCGTCTTTGGTTGTGGTTGCTTTCTGCAAGAGAGTCTTCACCGTCCAAGTATGGCCCGCAAGACTGCAGCCTCGTGCAAGCAAGATATTGACATCCACATTTCCGGCAATTCCGGCAATTGTGCCTTCATTCGTATACTGCCACATATCATAAGGATTCTTATAAGAGGTCGCCGAATTATGGCGCGCTACCCAACGATACCACCCATCAAACCGGGAATCGGTAAGATATGTAGTCCAAAACTCATAATTCGCATAGACTCCTGCCTTATATCCGGCTTTTTCCATCTCCGTACAATAGATCTCTGCCAAGTCAGCAAACCGTTTCGGCGTCATGCTCGCAATCTTCAAGCTTTCATCCTCGATATCCAAATAGATCGGATAGGTCGGCTTGGCATCCACTGTCTGGATCAACCGTAGCGTATGAGCCACTTCGCTGGCAATCATCTCTTCGTTGATAGCATAGGAATACAGGTAGATGCCGTAAGGGATGCCGTTCTCTTCACACCCCTGCACATTCTGGGCAAAACAAACATCATCCTGACTCTCCATGTCATCCCCATATCCGCAGCGAATCAATGCAAAATCGATATCTGTCTCTTTCACCTTCGCCCAGTCGATCGCTCCTTGGTGCCAACTAACATCGATCCCTTTGGCAATGGCTCCTTTGATGACCTCGCCTTTGTCATTATAGTATATACCGTTCACATTGGTAAATGCAGGTACAGCGGCTTCTGCAACATTTCCAAACAAAAACAGGCTACACAAAAGGAGTGCGGCCCGTTTTCCTAATTTCTTTCCTATCTTCATATGTCGCACCTCCATAGTCATCTAATATTATACATGATTGCGGAGGTCAATTCCAGTAATTTATTAATTTTTAAGAAGTTCCTCTGAGAGTCGAAGAATCTCGGAAGCCACTTTTTCCTTTTCCTTTGAAAGGGTTTTCTGATACACCGGATAGGCTACTGCCACCAGAATCATACCCACAATGCCCACTCCGATTCCAAGAACCGGCTTTAGGCTTCCGAGGACATTGCCAAACTCTGTCATAAACAGGCTCATACCTGTTCCTAAGATTAAAGCACCCAAAATGCCAATAATCAAAGCCTTTTTAGTTGCCTTGCTCGTCACTGCTTCATCCATTTTCCGCAAAACATCCATCTTGCTTTCTTCTTTTTTGATATATTTCTCCCGAATTTTCTGTACTTCCTCCTGCTGGGTTGCAGAGTAGGTCATGGTAAATGTTTCTTGTTCTTTCATTCTTATTTCTCCTCTTCTTGTTTTCCTTTTAGTTGCACCTCGAACAAGGTGCCTTTTTCAAGGGTACTCTCCACATAAATTTCCCCGTGTAAAATATCCACCACACGTTTGACCAAGGCGAGGCCAAGGCCATTTCCTTCTGTGGCATGGGAGGTATCTCCCTGATAGAATTTTTCAAATATATGGGCTCCCACTTCCGGCGACATGCCGCATCCGGTATCTGTCACCTGCACTCGTATCGTCCCTTCTTCTTTCCATACTTGCACCGTTACCTTTCCATTAGGCGGCGTAAATTTGAATGCATTGGATAAGAGGTTGTTCCATACCAACCCCAGAAGTTCCCGGTCTGCTTCTATAAAAATACTGTCATCCATTCGTGTTTCCAGTTCAATCTCTTTTTCCTCCCATACAGCCTCATAGGCAAGCAGGCATTCGCAGACTTGTTCTCCTAGGTTATATGTGGTTGTCTTTGGAAAAATCTGCTGATTCTCCAGCCGGTTTAATTTCAGTATATTGGTCATCATATTAGCCATTTTCCGGGTGCCTTCTGTCACCCCTTTGGCATACTCCAGACGTTTTTCTTCCGGTAAATCCGGTGTCTGCAGCAAGACTCCATAGTTTTGTATAGCAGAAAGTGGTGTCTTCATTTCGTGGGAAACATTGGCAATAAAATCTGTCCGCAAGGTCTCCACACTTTCCAATTCCTTGGCCATTTTATTAAAACAGTCAATGACTTCATTGAAACTTTCATCCACGCTCAATCGATTGATTTGCTCTATTCGGACATCGAAATTCCCCTGTACCAGTTCTTTTGCTGCCGAAGCAAGATGTTTCGTCACCCGTTCCGTGGTCATTTTTCGTCGCACTACATCAATCAATGTAAACAAAATGCTAAGAACCAAAACGCAGGCGAAGGTAAGTTTGGCCGCTCGATTGAGATGATCTTCTGTAAATACCATATGTAAATCTCTCGATAGCACTTCCACAAACAAAGACATGGTACAAGTCACCAGCAATGCAACCAGCCCAAAGAAGATCGCACCGCTATGTAGAATCTGCAACATCAATTTCCATTGTCTCTTTTGTCTCATTTTATCACCGCCTTATACCCAAGGCCGTGAACGGTCTTGATTTCAAACTCTTGACAGTCTGTCAATTTTGCCCGCAATTTGGTGATATAGACATCCACAGCTCTTGGCAGAGTCTCGGAATCTGTCCCCCAGAATTCTTCCATCAACTGGCTTCTGGTAAATGTTTTCTTCGGATAGCTCAGCAATTTATATAGGATGCCAAACTCCCGATTGGTAAGCAGAATCTCTTCCTCTCTCAAGTATGCTGTATGTTCCTCCGCATCCATGACAAAATCTCCCAGCTGAAGTTTTCGGCTATTGGCAATCTTGGCTCGCCGAAGCAAGGCTCCCACCCGCAGAAGCAATTCTTCTAGGTCAATAGGTTTGACCATATAATCATCCACTCCAATGCGAAAGCTCCGTTGCTTCGATAGGATGTCATCCCGGGCTGTCATAAATAGAATCGGGATTTCTTTATTTTCTTCTCTTACATTCCGTGCAAAAGAAAATCCGTCCTCCCCCGGCATCATAATATCAGAAATAATCAAATCATAAACCTGTTCATAGAGGGCATCGTAAGCCTCCTCGACCCGCAGGCACCCAAAGGCCTGATATCCATTTTGATTTAAGAAAGTACATACGGTTTTATTTAATTCTCTGTCATCTTCCACCACTAATATTTGAAACATAGGCATCCTCCTTCTTTTCTTTTTTATTAGTATAGCATGGAATTGTTAAGGTTTTGTTTGTTTCTTTCCTCCTTTTCTTTGTTTTATCTTACCGGTACATTGTACGAACCGAATGTTTGCATTTGTTTTATAAAATATTTGAGTTTTGTTAATTTTAAACTAGAACAATTGTTCGATGTATGCTATGATATATGTTATGATATATCTGTAGCATTTCAGACCGAAATCTAAAACACAAAACAGTTAGAATAAAAATTTGATTCATGCATAAACTACTACTACCACGAAAAATCATTTGACAACTTTTGCTTTCAATGTTATATTGTATTTCAGTGGTTGCGCTGCGGAAACTTGAGATGCCCGCAGCCGGTGGAGTTCCATGCGTGGGCTCCACTTTTTTATTGTCACAAAACCAAGGAGGATTCAAAGATGGCTAATAAAACATTTTTTTCATATAATGAACAACTTGAAAAACTAGAAAAAGAAAAACAGCTAGTGATTTCCGACTTTGAATTCGCCAAAAATACTTTGCGAAAATTAAGCTATTTTTCACTGATTGGTGGTTACAAAGACTTATTCAAGCATAAACCATCCGGTAATTATTTGCATGGTGTTACCTTTGAAGAGATTACTTCCTTTTACTACTTTGACGAAGAATTGAGAACGCTCTTTCTCAAATATATATTACATGTTGAACGACAATTAAAATCCATGTTGTCCTATTACTTCTGCGAAAAATATGGAGAACATCAAACTGCATATT
This sequence comes from uncultured Faecalimonas sp., assembly GCA_964450635.1. Classification (GTDB taxonomy): domain Bacteria; phylum Bacillota; class Clostridia; order Lachnospirales; family Lachnospiraceae; genus Faecalimonas. The sequence continues at coordinate 12,648 of CAYVDA010000047.1, forward strand.
TAACTGCCGAAAATTATAACCTCACACGCAAAAATTTCAGCAAAATAAATCGTTTGATTACAACCCTTAGTCACACAATTGCACTACCCAGCAACTATACTTATATCACACATTATGCGAAAGTATATAGCAACGTACCTTTATGGGTAGCAACCAATGCGCTTACATTTGGACAAGTTTCCAAAATGTATCAATATTCTACTTCTGATATTCGCACTAAGGTAAGTATTAATTTTGCCAACATATCAGAGGTTCAGTTGCATCAGCTTATTCGTATCCTTGCAAGCTGTAGAAATGTATGTGCTCATAACGAAAGACTTTATTCCTTTCAAGTAAATGAAGCCATTCCCGACATGGGTTTACATAGCAAATTACAACTGCCGCAGAAAAACGGGCAATATACTATCGGCAAGAAAGACCTGTTTGCTGTCGTAATAGCCTTGCGCTATCTCATCGATAGCCAAGAATTTAAGCAGTTCAAAGCAGAACTCAAGCGATTAATTAATTCTGTTCTCAAAAACTGCCCTCATATCAGTCGCGAACTACTGTTTTCTAAAATGGGCTTTCCTGAAAACTGGGAGAAAATTGTACGGTACAAAAAATAGTTACTTTTACACAACTTATGATTTATAGTATATAATTGCGCTACGGAAACTTGCGATACCCGCAGCCGGTGGAGCTCCATGCGTGGGCTCC
>CAYVDA010000048.1:0-13085 GCA_964450635.1 uncultured Faecalimonas sp.
AGGAGTCTGAAATCCATATTGAATTCTGTTCGTAAGATTATCTCTTTGAGAACTGTGGTGCTCTACGAGCTGCTTTGAGACCGTATTTCTTACGTTCTTTCATTCTTGAATCACGTGTCAAGAATCCAGCTTTCTTAAGTACTGGTCTGAAATCGTTATCAGCCTGAAGTAAAGCTCTTGAGATTCCGTGACGGATTGCTCCAGCCTGTCCGGTGTATCCACCACCACATACATTTACTAATACGTCGAATTTGTCAAGTGTCTCTGTAGCAACTAACGGCTGACGTACAACAACTTTCAATGTCTCTAATCCGAAGTATTCGTCGATATCTCTTTTATTGATAGTAATCTTGCCTGTTCCAGGTACAAGATATACTCTTGCGATTGATTTTTTTCTTCTTCCTGTTCCGTAGAATTTTGTATTAGCCACTGTAATTTCCTCCTCTCAATCTTACCTAAAATGTCAATACTTCTGGTTTCTGAGCCTGATGTGCGTGCTCTGCGCCAGCGTATACATGAAGTTTCTTGATCATTGCTCTACCCATAGGTCCTTTTGGAAGCATTCCTTTTACAGCAAGCTCAATAACCTTTTCCGGTTTCTTAGCCATCATCTCTTTTAAGGTAGTCTCTTTCATTCCACCTACGTAATCTGAGTGATGATAATAAATCTTCTGATCCATTTTCTTTCCTGTTACTTTGATCTTGTCAGCGTTGATTACAACTACGTAATCTCCTGTGTCAATATGCGGTGTGTAAACCGGTTTGTTCTTTCCTCTTAAAACTTTTGCAACTTCTGAAGAAAGACGTCCAAGTGTACAACCTTCAGCGTCTACAACATACCATTTTCTTTCAATCTTATCTGGATTAGCCATGTAAGTTTTCATTGGTTTTCCTCCTAAAATACTCATTCATTGTTATCATTTATCTTGAATCAGTTTACTCCGGGGCTTTGGTGCAAACTGCTTCTTCAATTCTCATGCCGTATTATTATAGTACGTCCCCAGCCGGATGTCAAGCTTTATTTTCCACTTTTTCGGCAAGTTTCTGTAAAATATGCCCATAATTTTCTGCCTTGTGCGGAACCATACACCGGGAGCAATCTTTCACCCCCGCCTCGGTATAACAAGGGTTTCCCCCACAATCTTTCACAAAATATAAAGGGCAATAACAAAACAAACAATTAAATTCCGTGTCTTCTGCCACCTTATGACATGGGAAATATTCGCATTCCCGATTACAAAAATAAGAAGCACTATTTTTCATACTTTCACACTTTCTTTTTTTGCGCCTGTTTTAGGCGATATTCATACCAGCTGTCGCGAAGAAGCGGCAGCAAACATAATCCCCCATATAGAAGCCAAAGCAAGATGTCAAAGCCTTCTACTTCCGGCCAGATCAGGCGCGGATCATAACTCATCTGTGTCCTTTCTAAGGCATCCGCCATAGATAGTATCACAAAGCAGGCAAACAAAGCCAAGCATTTTATCCGATCAACATTCGTAAAAGAATAGAGGGAATAGGCCTTTCTTCCTTTCAGACGACCACCACGATTTTCCATGGAGGCACTGGTCTGGATACAGGATTCCAGAATCCAGGTGATGGTCATAGAAGCAATTGTCAAACGATTCCTCCACCGCTGAAAAAAGGTTCCTTGGTTACCTCCTCGCCCAATTCCTTGCCGGGCAAGAGATATTTTCCTCCGTTGCACTGTGATTCGCGGTATCATCCGTAGGAAAATCGAAAAAAAGATTGCCAGACGTGGCCATATTCGCCCAAGCAGATAGACGATTCGATCTGTGGTCATAACCATCTGCAAAATGCTCCACCACAGCAAGAATCCTGCAATGACCATACCAAGTGCCAGCCCTTTTACCAAAGCTTCCAAAGTCACGGCATTTCCGATTGCATTTTCCCATAAAACCGTCTCTCCGAAATGATAATATGTGCCATAGTAAATGGCATAGCACAAGCCGAGAAAAAAGGCTCCAAGTAGAACGCAAATCCCTTGTTTCCCGCGACAATGTATCTGATATGCACCTGCTCCGATAAAAGCCAGCAAAATCAAAACCGGATGGCGAAAATGCGCCACGCATACCAACATGGCTATAAGATAGGCGGCACTAACTACCGGATGTTCCATTTTAAATCCCATCTTTAGCCCTCCAACATACCATACTTTTTCTGTATGCGTTCTATTTTCTCTAGCAGTGGCACTCCCAGAATGGCCAGAAATGCAGCTGTCCCAAGCCCCTGACTAACATTCACCGGGAATCCGGCCGCCAAAGTCGCCCAAACTGCTGCGCCATGAATCGCAGGCGCGCCCAAAAATAGGATGGTGCTATCCAGTAGCGGACCGACCCATAAAACCGTAATTCCAAAACCAAACAGAGCCATGACCCACCGTTTTCTTGGCAACCTATTTCTTCCAAATGCAAATCCAGCTGCCATACCACCTGCCCCGTAGGCCATCATTTGCCACGGCAGATATGCCCCTTGTCCGAAGAAGAAATTGCTCACCAAAGCACTGACCGCCCCAACCATAAAGCCGCTCTCCGCTCCCAGTGCAATCCCACTAATCATAATGATTGCAAAAATTGCTCTAAAGTTCGGCAAAGGAATCGCCAGGCGTCCAATAACAGCCAGGACACACAGAACAGACAGCAAAACCAGCTCTCTTGCCTGGGGTTTTCTTCGTTCAAAGGCCGCAAGGAAAGGCAGGAGTAACTCAAGCAACAGCAGCGCCGCAACAAGATAATATCCTTTTCCCGGAAGTCTACTTCCAAAGAAAAGAGTTGTCGGAATACAAATCAAAAATACGAAAAGTAGAAATAGATTTGATTTTTTCATGTTATTTTTCCACCTTATTTTCCTTCCATAAAGTCACCACATCTTCTGCCGTTACTGCATTTTTAAATACATGGCAGCTCATACGGTTAGCCACTGTCGTATAGAAGCTATTTCCCCCAAAGAAAGTTCTAGGCGTTGTGGTAACCAATATCTGTCCATCAAAAAACATACTCACTTCATCACTATAGCGTGCACAGAATTCCACATCGTGGGATACCATCAAAATGGTCACTCCCTGATCACGCATTGTATAGAGAAGATCTGCAAGCGCTTCTTTATACATAGGATCAAGCCCCTTCGTCGGCTCATCCAGCAAAAGGAGAGTCGGCCTTATCAGCAATACTTTAGCAATAGCGGCCTGTTGTTGTTCTCCTCCGGACAAATCATAAGGATGTTGCTCTAGGAGCCCTTCTAGCTTACACAAGGAAGTCACACGCCGAATTTCTTCCTCGTCTTTGGTCATCTCTTCTAGCTCTTCTCGGACCGTCTTCTTCACAAACAGACTTTTTGGATCTTGCGGTAACATAGCAAGGCACTGTGAAAAACGCTCTCGCCCTTTATATGTATCCACTTTTTTTCCGTTGAGATACACCTTTCCACGATAAGGTTTGCAAATTCCGCTAATTACTTTCAACAATGTGGATTTCCCGGCGCCATTTCCACCGACGATGGTAGAAATGCTTCCTTTGTGTACCTGCAATCGAACACCACGCAAAATATCCGGTGTGTCTTTTTCATAACGGAACCATCCGTCTTTGATTTCGATTGCAAGTTCTTTCTGCAAAGCAGGAGCCGGCTCCGGCAAATGCGGTACCGTCACTTTTTCTGGGAATTCCTGCGTCAGCCAATTCCTTCCATCCCGAACCGTCAAAGGGCTGTCCCCTTGTTTTCCCGTCTGAAAATAGACTTGTACCGGCGTTGGCATAGCTCCAAACATAGGAGATTGTCTGTCCCAGAGAAGTTGTCCCATCTCTCTCGGAGTTGCATCCGCCACCAGCTGTCCCTGTTCCATCACCAAAGCACGATCTGCATAAGGGAAAATATCTTCCAGTCGATGTTCCGTAATAATTACCGTGGTTCCTAATTCTCGATTAATCTTTCGTACCGTATTAAGGAAATCAGAGGCCGCAATAGGATCAAGTTGGCTCGTCGGCTCATCCAATAGCAGGACTTCCGGCTGCATGGCCATAATCGATGCCAGATTCAAAAGCTGTTTTTGCCCTCCGGATAAAGTCTCCACCTCCCGGTGAAACCAATCCTGAATCCCAAAATAGCAAGCCATTTCCGCCACTCGTCCACGCATAACATCCTGCGGACATCCAAGATTCTCCAGGCCAAATGCCAGTTCATGCCAGACTTTATCCGTTACCAATTGTTCATCGGGATTCTGCATGACATAGCCGATTTGTCCCGCCTGCTCTCGTTCTGACACCTTCTCCAAAAGCTGTCCATGATAAAAAACAGCTCCACTTCTGGTTCCATGCGGAGTCAGCACCGATTTTAAATGGCGCAAAAGGGTTGTCTTTCCACTCCCTGACTGTCCGCACAAAACCACATATTCTCCTTGTTCAACAGAAAAAGAGACGTCTTTTAAAGTCTCTTTCCCTTCCGGATAGGTAAAATTTAATTGTTGAACCTGAAATTGTGCCATCTTCCTTCCTCCTTCAAATGTAAAATAACAGGTAAAAACAAATATGCTCCATGGCTCAAAAGACGCAACATCTGCGGTTGGCACCGCCACCCCAAAAGAAGTAGCGCTATGCCTCCTACAAATACAATCCCGTCTCGCCATGTAAACTCATATCTTGCGAAACTGGTACGTCTTCCTACTCCATACCCTCTTGATCGCATAGAATCTCCCGTCACCACGCTGCCTTCCAAGGACCAAGAGGCCAAAATCCCAAGCACAGTAGCGCCCAAAAGCATTTTCTCTTTCTTGGAGCTCTGTTCCCCAAAACCTTTTCCAATCGATTCTCTGGCATGAATAATCTGCTTGATCTTCCGCGTCATATTGGGAAGCAGGCGAAAGGTCATAACCAGAAGCATAGACAATGCCGGAAACAAATTCCCGAGCAAATAGTGTAGTTTCTCGCTGCTCATCACCTGGTGATAGCAACCAAACCACAAAAACACAGCGAAGAACAAAAGTCCCATGAAAATTCCATATTGCAAGGCTTCCAACGTATAGGGCCTTCCAAAATAACGAAATAGAATCTGCTCTCCCCTAGTATTGATCACAGGATTGATTACCATCAAAAACAGAACCATCGGCAGCATTTGTCCCATGGTTCTTATGGCTTTTCTTCCTCTCAGTATACAATAGTAACTTCCGCTTGCCAAGAGATTACAAAGGAAAAGAGCCGGGGCGGTCGCCAGCACCGACACACCAATTGCCCCTGCAAAATATAGCAATAGCACCAGTGGATGGTAGGCGCCAAAACCTTTTTCTCTCATACCATCACCTACCATTTCCGGTTACATCTGCGCCCTGTCCCTGACAGCTATAAGCCCAGACGATTTCCTCGCCACCTTTTAATTTGTAACTTGAACATCCATAACTTGCCTGTTTTCCATCTACCAGATAGACCCAGCCGGACTCGTAACCACAATCAAATTCGTAGAGCTGCCCCATCCCTTCAATATAATAGTTGTTATGTACAGGGGCCCAACTATATTCCAACTGAATCTTCTTCTTTTTGCAGATCTGCTTTAGCACATCAAACACCGTCGCTCCTTTTTGAAAGGTTACTTTGGTCTTTGACAGCAGGCACCCATTCTTTGGAACATAATCTCGTTTGGCAGATTCCAACTGTTCTAAGTTCTGTAAAATGGTATCGCACCGAATAGTAATGGTGCAGGAGAGGGTTTCTTTTTTCGTCGGTTCCTTAGCCGGCGTTTTATTTGCATCCTTCTTTGCAGCCGGTTTCTTATCTGTATCCTTCTTGTCATCGCCTTTTGCCGGAGTATCCAGTTGTTCATCCTTGGAAGAATCTGTTTTTGCCGGCGTCTTCTCCGATTTGTCTTCCTGCTTTTCAGACTTCGTATCTGAGGCTTTATCCGGCTCTTTCTCTGGATTCTTGCTTCCCTGCTCCTTCATCGTTTCCTCCGGCTCTGTGCTTGTATCCTGTGCCTCTTCTCCTTTGGATGGTTCTGTTTGAGCGGAGGCGAGCGCACTAGAAGATTCCGTTTCCGGTGCTTTATTTTGTTTTAAATATTTTGTTCCCGCAATACCGGCAATCACCATGAGTACCATCAACAGGATCATGCATCCATTTGCAAACTGTTTCTTCACGCTCTCTCCTCTTTCTAATTTATTTCTAATTCTTTGCTTCTAATCTACGTTTCATTACCAATACTACAGCCATACCCAGAAGTGAAATCCATGCCAAAGCCACTGTAGCAGAGCCGGTCATATCTCCTGTCTGTGGTGCTTTGAACGTGGTTTCTGCCTCTGTTACATCCGTCATGTCATAAAGCGAAGTCTGTCCATTTTTAAAGCGCAGGTAAGCTGTCATCGCACACATTCCCTGTTCTGTGGCCAATGCGTTTCTCTTTTCTCCCACAAAGTTTGAAAATCCACCCTCTGCCAATGCAAATGTACTGAGTGCATCTACGACGGAACGTCCATTTTTCACAAAACGACTGTCTGCATGCGGATTGATTCCCAATGCTGTCAAGGCTATAATGACCTGTGCACAGGACGGCGCATTGTTTCCGGCTGTTGTTCCGAATCCACCATTATCATACTGAATTCGAGACAGACATGCAAGCGCTTTATCCACTGCACTTTTCACGTCTTCCCGCACATCATAATACGGCGCCAGTGCCTGCAAAGCCATTGCTGTCATATCCGGATCTGCTGTGCTTCCTGAAAATGCAAAACCGCCGTCTTCCAACTGTGTCTCCACAATTGCCTTCACTAATTTCCCTCTGGTAACTTGCTCTTTTGCAGTCCTATCAGTTGGAATCTGATATTCCTTGCTGTCAAATGCAAGAAGCGTCCAAATCGATCCATTGACACCTTGTTTCTTTACATAAGTCATATCTGTCAAACCTTTCAAAAGGTTATGATTCCCAACGTTCGTAACATCATATCCCGCTGCCGTCAGTGCCAAGATGACACGTGCATTTTCCGTTGCCTTTGTGCCGCTTAACTGTTCTTTCTCATTGATATTTTCTTTTACATATGAAACCACACTGTCATAGTATCCCTCCGGACAATCATATCCTGCGCGGGTAAGTCCCATGACCAGCCATTCGCTTCCGTATCCTACATTTTTAAGACCCTGTAAATATTTGGCTGTATTTTTCACAATGGCCTTATGGTTCTTATTCACGGTTCCGTCCGGATGATTTCCGCCGGTATTTCCACCCGGTTCATTTCCGATGCCTTCCTGTTCCTTTTCGCCCACTGCCAGACGACACACTGCCGGCACAATCGGTGTTGCATTCTCTGTTGCAATCACTTTGTAAGTACCTGCTTTTTTCACTTCTATTGTATAAGTTCCATCTCCATGATCTGTCAAATCATACTGATCTGGCGCAACTGTTTTGCCATCTGCATCATAAAGTTTCAGGGTTGCACCACTTTTGTTCCCATATATACTATTCCAAGATTCATCATATCCGGTAACCATTTCCAGGGTCACGTTGATGCCTTCTTCCACTTTTCCCTCATAGCTGTTCTGTGCAAAACGAGCGTAGGAATCCATGGTGTCCGGCCATGCTTTCTGATAAACGAATGCAACCAGATAATCTCCCGCCTTCACCGGATCAGCCGCCGACCAGCAGGAGGCATGATTATTGTTGTAACCATAGTTAAAACTGGTATCTCCCCATAACTTGGACAGGCTCAAACCATAGTCTGTCATACCGGAAGCGTATCCGGCACTTGCGCCACCCGGATAAAATGCTTCATGAGCTGCATAAAGTGCCTCATCTATGGTATAGGTGCCATCTCCGTCACGGTCAAGCACGGTTACCTTCTCCTGGGCTACAGTTACTTTTCCTTTGTTCCCAATGGTCACATAGACCTCAACGCCCTCTGCTGCCTTCACTGTCTGCGGCGAAACCATTGGCAATGCAGCAAATAGCAACGTCAGTGCAAGCATGAAACTTATAATTTTTTTCTTCATCTCTTGTTTCTCCTATCATTCTGCAACCGAGTAGAATGCCTCAACTCGATTGTATAGCAACAAAAAAGTACTCTTTTAACACGGGGTTAAAAGAGTACAACAGATTCAAATGCAGCATAACAAAGCGGACCTTGGAGTACTTCCAAAGTCGCATTTCTGCGATAAATCGGTTGCACTCTTCACGCCCAAGCAGTGTTACACCTTAAAAGATACGGCAGGTCTCCTGACTTATGATGCTGTGGTTACTCCACGCGGAACATGTGCCTTCTCAGAATCTCTTCCAATGGCTCCCTACATCTTCCCTTGTCAAATACAGTAATGGCGGTTGCTCCGGATTCAAACCGGATTCCCTTTTCATCTACTCAGTTTACAACTTTTCAAACCGTATCTTCCTATATCACGATTCTATTATCTAATACTATTTTACAATCACTTTTCGGAAGTTCTTCTTTCCGCGGCGAAGAACCAATCCCTCTTCCGGAATACTCTCCTTCGCAAAGCTTGTATGGATATCCGTAACCTTCTCACCGTCTACTGCGACACCGCCCTGGTCTACCGCACGTCTCGCTTCGGACTTCGACGGTACCAATCCGCTCTTTACAAGCATAGTAAGAATATCAATGCTTCCATCTACGAAATCTTCCTCTGCCAGTTCTGCAGTCGGCATATTTGCAGCTGCGCCGCTTGTAAATAACGCTCTCGCGCTTTCCTGTGCTTTTACAGCTTCTTCCTCGCCATGAACTAATTTTGTAAGCTCATATGCAAGAATCTCTTTTGCCTGATTGAGCTGGCTTCCTTCCCAAGCATCCATCTTATCGATCTCTTCCAATGGAAGGAATGTGAGCATACGGATACATTTCAACACATCAGCATCAGCAACATTTCTCCAATATTGATAGAATTCAAATGGAGAGGTCTTGTTCGGATCAAGCCATACAGCACCTGACTGCGTCTTTCCCATCTTCTTTCCTTCTGAATTCAAAAGAAGGGTAATCGTCATAGCACTTGCATCCTTGCCAAGCTTACGTCTGATAAGCTCTGTTCCGCCAAGCATGTTGCTCCACTGGTCGTCTCCACCAAACTGCAGGTTACATCCGTATTTCTGATATAATGCATAGAAATCATAGCTCTGCATGATCATATAGTTAAATTCAAGGAAGCTAAGTCCTTTTTCCATACGTTGTTTGTAACACTCTGCGGTCAACATACGATTGACACTGAAATGTGCTCCTACTTCTCGAAGTACATCGATATAATTCAAATCCATAAGCCAATCGGCATTATTTACCATAAGGGCTTTGCCCTCTGAGAAGTCAATAAATTTGCTCATCTGCTTTTTAAAGCAATCGCAGTTGTGTTGAATGGTCTCTGGTGTCATCATCTGACGCATATCACTACGTCCGGACGGATCCCCGATCATTGCGGTTCCTCCGCCAATCAGGGCAATCGGTTTGTTTCCTGCCATCTGCAGACGCTTCATCAGGCAAAGTGCCATAAAGTGTCCTACATGAAGGCTATCTGCTGTCGGGTCAAAACCAATGTAGAAAGTTGCCTTTCCGTTGTTGATCAAATCCCGAATCAGTTCTTCGTCTGTTACCTGTGCAATCAGACCTCTTGCTTGTAATTCTTCATAAATTCCCATTGTTATACATCTTCCTTTTTCTTTTCTCGCTTTTTCTTATGCAAGTTTAGAATAAGCAGCTGCATCACATACAACGGTCACATCCGGATGCATCTGAAGGATAGATGCCGGTACATGTGGTGTCACCGGTCCTGTAAATGCTTTCTTAACAATCTCTGCTTTGTCTTCACCACTTACAACAACAACAATCTTCTTCGCAGCCATAATGGTTCCAATACCCATCGTATATGCCTGTCTCGGTACATCATCGATGGAAGCGAAAAATCTCTTATTTGCTTCAATTGTGCTTTCCTGCAAATCTACGCAGTGTGTTACTTTGTCAAATTCTTCTGCCGGCTCATTGAATCCAATGTGTCCATTGTGTCCAAGTCCCAGAAGTTGTAAATCAACACCGCCTAATTCTTTAATCAATGCTTCATAGTTTCCGCATTCTTCCTCTGCATCTTCTACTTCACCATTCGGCACATGTGTTCTTGCCTTATCGATGTTAACATGATTAAAAAGATTATCATTCATGAAATAATAATAACTCTGGTCATTTGTTCTCGGAAGTCCTCTGTATTCATCTAAGTTTACTGTTGTAATATCAGAGAAATCAATATCTCCGGCTTCACATTTCTTAATCAGTTCTTTGTAAGTTCCGATTGGTGAAGAGCCAGTTGCCAATCCCAACACACTGTTTGGTTTCAAAATCATCTGTGCAGCAATAATGTTCGCTGCTGCTTTGCTCATTCCTTCGTAATCATCTCTACATATAATTCTCATGATTCCTGTCTCCTTTGTTCATCCTATTTGTATGAAAACCATACCATAGGTTCTATTATACACGTAAATTCGAAAAAAAAAAGAGTTTCTTGCGAAACTCTTTTAATTATTTGCTCTTATACAAGTTCAAGAAGAACTTCCATTGCAGCATCACCTTTACGTAAACCGATCTTTACGATTCTGGTGTAACCACCAACATGCTTGCTTCCAGCATATTTCGGTGCGATCTCGTTGAATAATTTTTCAACAACGTCAACTTTTACTGCGCTTCTCTTCTTACCGTCTTTAACGTCAGTAACAGGATTCAGAACTGCAAGCATTTTTCTTCTCGCATGTAATCTAGATGGGTTGTCTTTTTTGATTGTCTTTTCAACTTCATCATAAACAGTTACTTTCTTACCGTCTACAACTTCTTTTACTCTCTTACCATCTTTGTCTTTGCGAGCAACTTTTGCTGTTACAGTTACTTCTTCAAAGTTGTCTTTTTCTTTTACTGCCATTGCAATAAGACCTTCTGCAACTTTGCGGATCTCTTTTGCTTTTGCTTCTGTAGTAACGATCTTACCATTTGTAAGTAATGCAGTTACCTGGTTTCTGATTAAAGCTTTTCTTTGGCTTGATGTTCTGCCAAGTTTTCTATACTTTGCCATTTTTCTTTTCCTCCATTTGACACGTGGTTATGCTTCTTCGGGCTTACTAGCCATGTGCTCCTGCTGTACCCTTCGGATTTACCAGTAGGATTACTCTTCTCCCTGGCTCAATTCTAAGCCAAGTTCTTTTAATTTTGCTAATACTTCTTCCAATGATTTCCGTCCAAGATTACGAACTTTCATCATATCTTCAGGAGTTCTGTTTGTCAATTCTTCTACTGTATTGATTCCTGCTCTCTTCAAGCAATTGTATGAACGAACAGACAATTCCAACTCGTCAATGCTCATTTCAAGCACTTTCTCTTTTTCATCATCTTCTTTTTCGATCATAACTTCTGCTGCCTGAGCAACTTCAGATAAATCGATAAATAATTTCAAATGTTCATTCAATACTTTTGCTGCAAGGCTGACAGCTTCGTCCGGAACTAAAGTTCCATTGGTATATACGTCTAATGTCAGCTTGTCAAAATCAGTAATCTGACCTACACGGGTATTCTCTACGGTAAGGTTCACACGTTCAACCGGTGTATAGATAGAATCAATCGGAATTACGCCAATCGGTAAATCTTCCTTCTTATTCTTATCTGAACTTACATATCCTCTACCTTTTGTAATGGTCAGTTCCATGTACAATTTACTGTCTGTTCCACCGTTCAGGGTAGCAATTACAGTCTCCGGATTCATAATTTCGATATCCGGATCAGCCTGAATATCCCCTGCAGTCACGACACCTTCTCCTTCAAATTCGATGTACGCAGTCTTCGGCTCATCGGTCTCTGAAGTATTCTTAATAGCCAATGATTTTAAATTCATCACAATCTCGGTAACATCTTCTTTAACGCCCGGGATAGAACTAAACTCATGCAGAACGCCATCAATCTTAACCTGGCTTACTGCTGCACCCGGAAGTGAAGAAAGCATAATTCTTCTCAATGAGTTACCAAGTGTTGTACCATAACCTCTTTCCAAAGGTTCTACAACAAATCTTCCATATTTCTTATCTTCTGAAATCTCAGTAATTTCAATATTTGGTTTATTAAAATCAAACACTACATACCCCTCCTTTGGGTTTAATAAGGTATTGAGGGTGAATTAGATCTAAATAATCCCTATGGATTATTTAGAATATAATTCGACAATCAACATTTCGTCTACAGGAACATCAATTGCTTCTCTAGCCGGAAGCTCTTTTACTGTACCTTTCAGGGCTTCTGTATCAACTTCAACCCAAGCCGGTACCATTCTTCCGCCGGTTACTTCTAAGATATCTTTGTATCTCTGAGAACCTTTGTGTTTTTCTTTGATTTCGATCACGTCACCAGCTTTTACAAGGTAAGACGGGATATTAACCTGTTTACCATTCACTGTAACATGTTTGTGGTCAACAATCTGTCTTGCTTCTTTTCTTGTTCTTGCAAGACCCATACGGAATACGACATTGTCTAATCTGGATTCCAGAAGAATCATAAGATTTTCACCAGTCATACCGTTCATCTTAGAAGCCTTTGCAAAGTAGTTTCTGAAAGGTTTCTCTAATACACCATAGATGAATTTTGCTTTCTGTTTCTCACGTAACTGGAGACCGTACTCGCTCATTTTTCTATTTGCTCTTTTTGATTGTCTGTTAGATTTTTTGTCGATTCCCAAGTAGATAGGATCCATACCAAGGGATCTACATCTCTTAAGAACCGGAGTTCTATTTACTGCCATCTTCGTTATCCTCCTATTAGACTACACTCTTCTACGTTTCGGTGGGCGACATCCGTTGTGTGGAACTGGTGTAACATCTGTGATGCTTGTTACATCAATACCGCATGCCTGAAGGGCACGGATTGCTGCTTCACGTCCTGAACCAGGACCTTTAACCATAACGTCTACTGATTTCAAACCATGTACCAATGCTGCTTTAGCTGCTGTTTCAGCTGCCATCTGAGCTGCATAAGGAGTAGATTTTCTTGAACCTCTAAATCCCAGACCACCAGCACTTGCCCATGATAATGCATTACCCTGTGCATCTGTCAATGTAACAATTGTATTGTTAAAAGA
>CAYVDA010000049.1:0-13004 GCA_964450635.1 uncultured Faecalimonas sp.
CTGTTGACAAATAATAAGAGTGGACGGTCTTTTAAATCCTTAATTTTCTTCATATCCGAAGTACCAACAATCTTATCCAGATCAATCTCTTCATTCTCAATCCAGCGGATATGTTCATACGGAAGGGAATCCATACGAATCTCTACGTTATATTCATTTTCCAAACGATATTTCAACACATCAAACTGCAGCACACCTACCACACCGACGATAATCTCTTCCATACCTGTATTGTATTCCTGAAAGATCTGAATGGCACCTTCCTGGGCGATCTGGTTAATTCCCTTGATAAATTGTTTCCGCTTCATGGTATCTACCTGACGCACTCTTGCAAAATGTTCCGGTGCAAAGGTCGGAATTCCTTCGTAAGCATAGCGTTTTGGTGAAGTAGTTAAGGTGTCTCCAATGGAGAAAATGCCCGGATCAAAGACGCCGATTACATCGCCTGCATATGCTTTTTCAATCATCTTACGCTCACTTGCCATCATCTGCTGTGGCTGAGACAGTCGAACTTTCTTCCCGCCTTGCATATGATAGACATCCATGCCGGCCTCAAACTCCCCGGAACAGATTCTCATAAAAGCAATTCGGTCACGATGTGCCTTATTCATATTGGCCTGAATCTTAAATACAAAAGCAGAGAAATCCTTCTCTTCCATCGGATCAATGCTTCCCTGGTCGGATTTTCTAGGCAATGGCGAAGAGGTCATCTGCAAAAAATGCTGCAAAAAGGTCTCTACCCCAAAGTTAGTTAAGGCAGAGCCGAAAAAGACCGGTGATAATTGTCCTTTGCTCACCAAATCCATATCAAATTCCGCACTTGCTCCATCTAACAATTCAATCTCTTCCATGAGCTGCTCTTTTTGCTCCGGATCAATAAGGGAATCCACTTCTGCATCCTGTAAAGAGACTTTCGTCACCTCTCCCATAGTGGTTCCTTTGCGGGTGTCGGAAAACAATTCTATATTCTCTTCCTGTCTGTCATAGACACCGCGAAAAGCCTTACCGGAACCGATTGGCCAGTTTACCGGGCAAGTGGCGATCCCTAATTCTTTTTCAATATCATCCAACAGCTCAAAGGTATCCATGGCATCCCGATCCATCTTGTTAATAAAGGTAAATATCGGAATGTGACGCATCACGCAGACTTTAAATAACTTTCTTGTCTGTGCCTCGACACCTTTGGATGCATCAATAACCATCACTGCAGAATCTGCCGCCATCAAAGTACGGTAGGTATCTTCTGAGAAATCCTGATGTCCCGGCGTATCTAGGATATTGATACAATATCCGTCATAATTAAATTGTAATACAGAGGACGTAACGGAAATACCTCTCTCTTTCTCAATCTCCATCCAGTCTGACACTGCATGGCGGGCGGTAGCTTTCCCTTTTACGGAACCTGCCTGATTAATGGCACCTCCATACAGCAAAAATTTCTCAGTCAATGTAGTCTTACCTGCATCGGGATGAGAAATGATTGCGAAGGTTCTTCTTTTCTTTATTTCATTCGTAAGTTGTGACATATTTCTCTCCTGTTCCTACGTTTTATTCTCATACAGCGTCTAGTGTAACACACCTACCTAAACTTCGCAAACCATTTTCTATGGTTCTTTTTTATTTTTTTCTTCATAGGCCGGTGTGATTACAATCTTTTCCGGAGAAATACCGGTCTTACGCTGTACCACATCCTCAATCTGTGCCCGATTGGCATCGGTAAGTTCCTCACTATTGACCACAATATCCGCAGTCGTCTCTGTCAGGCTTACCACGGTCTCTGAAAACCCTTTGCTGGTGAGCATGGTCTCTACCCCTGCCTCTAATTCTGCTCGTTTTGTCATAGCAAGAAGCTGGGAAATAGCTGTCTCTTTCTGGGCATCCGATAATTCTTTGTTCTCAATAATATCCATCAAGGTCTCTTTATTCTGTGCCCGCACTTGTTCCCGGGTCACCTTAGCCTCTGCCACAATTCCAGATACTTCTCCATTGGTTAAAACTGCTTCCCCTGGTGTTCCCTCCGGGGTCTTCACTTCATTGGATGCCGTCTCATCCTCCATGCTGATATCCAGAAGCTCCTGCTTGGCAATGTCACCGTTTGTCTCTGCAGCCTCAGTCCCGGCACCAAACATTCTCCCTGTATAGTTTAAATATCCTGCCACTGCAATCATAACCGCCAATGCTGTAATCATAATTTGATTTTTCTTTACCAGACGTTTCAATGTGATCATCCTCCTTTCACTATCTTAATCTTATGCGTGTCTACATCAAATAATGCCTGCACTGCCTCCATTAATTTGCGCACCACAACCTGATTATCTCCTCCCTCTGCTACCACCAGGACCCCGCAGATCTTCGGATTCTTTTCCGTGGTCACATAAGGTATTTTCCCGCTTCCATTTTCTTCCGTATAGACCGTCTCTTCTTCATAGGTCTCTTTCTGTTTTCGGCTGTCTTTTTCCACCACTTTTTCCCCTGTATTTTCATAAGTTATCATAACTGTAACTTCCCCTGCTCCTTCTATTTTTTTCAATATGGTCGCCAATTTGCGTTCTAATGTTTCCTCCCGTTCATAGGATTCAGAAGGGGCTTTTGTCTTGGTCTCCTCTACCGTCTCTTCCTGCCTCGTCGGAATGGCAAGAACCACCAGGAAAATCCCGACCAACAGTATAAGGAGCATTTGTTGTTTTCTATCCATCTGTTTGCCCTTCTTTTGTAAGCGTTTCCAAATATCTTGCAGCATCTTCCATTTCCTTCCAATTTTGTTCTATTTCATTTTCCAGATAAAAGGTGGTAAAAGAATCTTTCATATGCAGGAATTCTAACACTGGTTTGGTCATTAAAACCATCAGCATCAGTCCGATAAAAAAGCGCAAATATTTCTTATTCGGCCGCTCCGGCAATAACTGCAAGAAAAAGCTGGTCCCAATAAGAAAATAGACCAAATTCCGAACCCATTCATATAGTATCTCCATCCTTTCTATCCTCCTTGTGTGGATACTGTAACCACTGCAATGGTCAGTAAAAAGAGCAAACCGGCTGTCAAAACCAGTCGCAGCATAAGGGTCGTCACTTCTCCCATGGCAGAGATGCAACCAATGATTCGTTTGTCTGATACCGGCTGGGAAATCGCTGCCACCAATCGATACAGAAGGCTGATAAGCCCCATCTGCAGCATCGGAATGCCAACTAAAAGCATACATACCACAACACCTACAAGACCAATACCATTTCGAATTACAAGAGCCGTTGCAAGAACCACTTCTGTCACGCCACCCAAAGCATTTCCAATGACCGGCAATACCCTCGCTCCTTTTGCCAGCGTACTCTGCCTCAGCTGATCCAATGCCGGACTTAGAATACTCTGAATGAGATTCAAACCAATCATCAACCCTAATACCGTCTTTAGGCTCCACCGAATAAGCAAGGAGAGGAGTTCCGTCAATTTACTCAGTCGCTGCTCCACCATAAGATGTTCTACCATCGATAGAAGCAAGTAGAGACCCAACATAGGAAGAATGACCTTTAGCAGAAATAGTTCTACCAGGAAAACTGCCACCAAAAGAAGCTGGTAAAACCCAATGGAAGTGGCACTTCCTGTAGCAATAGCTGTTGCGATAAAATATACCGGTGCCAGAATTTTCATAAATCCTGTCATTGCAGTAAGCTGCATAATAACGCCTTCTTCCATGGTCTCAAAAGCGCCGATACATAAGGTAAACAAGAGCAAATAGACCACGTAGAAACTGCTCTCTCCTGCCTGCTTGTACTGAAAACAATCAAAAAAATTGCGAAAAAAGGCGGCAAATAATAGAAGCCCTAAAAGTCGTACCACATTCCCTTTCTGCCTGCTCCACTCGCCAAATAAAGTCTCTTTTACAAGACGTCCTATCAATTCAAGTGAAAAGTCTGTCTCCCCTTGTAACATCTGCGACAACAATTCTTTGATTGACAGATTTTCTCCCGGAAAGAGACTATCTAGGACATCGTCTACCCCTTCTAAATCCAGTACCTCTTCAATCTTTTCTGCCGCTTGCTCCATCTCCTGTTCTTTCTTTTCTTCTTTCAACTGGGTTGCCCCAACAGGCATTTGCAAAAAGAACAATGCGCAGCAAATCACCGCCATGGCGCCCCACCATGTTCGTTTCATTTTCTCCACCTCTATCCCAAGAATCCTTCTATGGTCTGCAAAAGAGCCTGAACAATCGGAAGTGCCAGAAGAAGAATGGAAATTTTTCCGAACAATTCAATCTGGTTTCCAAGACTTGCAAACCCACTGTCTTTACAGATGGCAGAAGAAAATTCTGCCAGGTAAGTAATGCCTGCCATTTTTAATAAGGTTGTAAAATAAATTTCTTCTATGGGAAGCAGCCCCATAATACGGGACACAAAATCTACGAGTTGTTTTAATTTGTCTACTACTGCCAAAAACAGGAGTAAGCTAATGGCCACTCCGATATAAATGGCAAATTCCCTCTTGGCTTGCTGGAGTTGCAGGGCAAATAGCACTCCAATCACCCCGATGGCTCCCACCTGCATCATGGTCATGTCATCACCTCTACAACGAAAACAAGGTCTGTACCGATTCGAACAAGGAATAGATATAAGGCACAATCCAAAACAGTACTAAAAGTAACCCCGCTAGACTTATAAGAAAGGCCTGCTCTTCCCGTCCGCTGTGTTTGAGCACCTGGCTTAGAATGGAAACCAGAATCCCCACTGCTGCAATTTTAAATATTAAATTTACACTCATGTTCCACCCTTTCCTTACCACAGTAAAATGAGAAGCATCAGACTCCCCATACATCCCACGCAAAAACAGAGGCGGCTTTGTTCTGCCATCACTTTCTTCTTTTTTTCCAACTCTGTCTGCCAATCCCGCAAAAATACTGTCAATACTTGCTGTTGCATCTGTCCATCTAATAGCCCTAGATCTGCGCCCAATTCTTGCAATGTTTCTATCTCTTTTTTACGAAGTCCGGAAGGTGGCAGGCAGGTTATCACCGCCTCCTCCCATATACTTTTCAACCTTCCGCCCTCTTGCTCCTGCAAATTCGTCCACATGGTATGAAGCCACTTCCTATATGGATTTTTACATTTTCTGCTTATTTTTTCAAAAGCATACGCAAAAGGAACTTTTGTATAAGATATTTCACTTTGCAGGAGCAATAGAATGCGTCGAATCTCTTCCATGGAGGTTGCCTGGTTTTGCAAGGATTGGATGCGTTCTAAACCGAGTCCTATACCGGCTATCACTATCAGGATAGCTCCTAAGATACGGAGCATAAAGCGGCTCCTTCTTTTTGATGATCCCGATAGAGAAGGCTCCCTCTCTCATCATAGATTCCGACAATTTCTCCCGGATGAGGCGTATTTCCCAGTACTACATACCGGTCAAATCGTTTTTGCCGAAACATTTCATCAAAATAAGGTTTTTCACGCAATTCAGCAACAGAAGAGCCATGAGCCGTTGCCAACATCCGACAGCCACAATGCATGGCATACTCAATGGCCCGAAGGTCTTCACATGCTCCAATTTCATCTACTGCAAGAACTTGGGGTGCCATGGAGCGAATCAGCATAATCATCCCTTCCGCTTTCGGACAGCAATCTAAGATATCTGTTCGGGCGCCCAGATGATTTTGTGCCTGTCCATGATAACAACCGCCGATCTCCGAACGCTCATCCACCACCCCAACGGTAGTGCCTTTGACCCATTCATTCCCATCCGAAATCTGACGAATCATATCTCGAAGCATGGTGGTCTTTCCACACCGGGGCGGTGAAATCAGCATGGTATGACATAGTTGCCTCTGCCTTGTTATGTAAGGGAAAATAGCATCTGCACAATGGATGATTTCATGGGAAATACGTAGATTAATGGACGATATATATTTGATATTCTTCACTTTTCCCTGCTCTAGAATAACTTGTCCGGCTACTCCAACCCGATGTCCCCCTTCGATGGTTACAAATCCTTGTCGCAATTCATTCTCATAAGCATAGAGGGAATGGTTGCAGATATATTCCACCGCTTCTTGAATCTCTTCCCCGGTTACCGCCTCTTTCCTATGTTCCCCTAAAAGTTGTTCTTCTCTCCCTTGATAGAGTATTGTGGCCGGTTGCCCGGCTCGCAATCGTATCTCTTGTAAAAATCGATAATCCAGATGCCTCTCCCTAACCACCTGTTGAATCCGCACCGGAAGCACCTTTAGAATCTGTTTTTCCATCTTGTCCTCACCTCTTGAAACAATATATGTCCGGATTCTGAAGTTAGAACAAAAAAAAGATGGATCCCTACGCAATCCATCTTTTCCATAATCTTTTATTCCTTTATAAATTTGCGAATCTCTTCTGCAACTAATCCTGCCAAATAGGCATGACCCTCTACATTTGGATGAAGTCCATCTTTGAACCATCCTTCCTCAGCCTGATGCTGTGGCTCTGGAAATTTATCCGAGAGATCTAAGTATCGAACACCATAATGATCCAGCACTTCTTTTTCTGCTGCAATGTATGCAGACAGTGGATATAATGCTTTGATCGGATGTTCTTTATCATGACGACTCAACGGCGGAACGCTGCCCACTTTCACACCATTTTCACCCCAGACATCCTCCTGCTTATATTTCGGTAGCGGCAGAAGGAATAAGAGTTTTTCTTTTCCAAAGTCTGCAAGAAGTTTCTCAACCAGTTTCTTCATGGCGCCGTAGAAAGTATATTCACTCTCCGAATCCATATCTCCTATAAGGGCATCCCCGTGACCATGGTCATTGGTTCCTCCGAATACGAAAACCAAATCTGCGTCTTTCTCCATACGACAAGCCCGGGTGTAGAACGTCTCATCATAACTAGCCTCATCGGACGGGATTTCCTGGGCTGCAATTCTGGTTCCGCAGACCCCATAATTGTTCTCTGTTGCACCGAGAATCTCACATACTTTGGATGTATAACGCTGTCCCGGCTTCTCCGTCCATACGCCTTCTGTAATGCTGTCGCCCAAAAAATTAATCTTCATCTTCTCACTCCTCCTAACGAATCTGCCCATTGCCCTGAATCACATATTTGTAAGTATTCATTTCCTGCAATCCCATAGGTCCTCTTGCGTGGAGTCTCTGTGTCGAAATTCCAATCTCACAACCAAGGCCAAATTCTCCGCCGTCTGTAAAACGGGTGGAAGCATTGACATAGACTGCCGCACTGTCAACCATGGCAGTAAAATAGGCTGCTGTCTGTTCATTTTCCGTTACAATGGCTTCGCTATGATGGGTAGAATGTTTGCTAATATGTTCTACCGCTTCCGCTACGTTTCCTACTACCTTCACTGCCAAAATGTAATCCAGAAATTCCGTATTAAAATCCTGCTCGATAGCTGGCTCTCCCTGCATCCATTGCTGTGCCTTCTTACATAAACGGAATCTGCATATATGGTCTCCCTCTTCTTTGGTTAACCGTTTCTCCAACATTGGCAAAAAGGTTGCTGCCACCTCTTCATGAACCAGACACACCTCCGCCGCATTGCATACGGAAGGACGGCTCATCTTCGCATTTTCTACAATATCCACTGCTTTTTTCAAATCGGCATCCTTATCCACATAGATATGGCAAATGCCGGTTCCTGTCTCCACACAAGGAACCGTTGCCTGTTTCACGCAAGCCTGAATCAGACCTTTTCCACCGCGCGGAATCAATAAATCTACTTTTCCAACCGCAGTCATAAGAGCGGTTGCCTCGCTTCGATCTGTATTGGATGGCATACCGATTAAGTCAGTCGGAAGTCCTGCTTTCTGCAAGCCTTCTTTCAATGCAGCTACAATTGCCATAGAAGAAGCATGGGCATCTTTTCCGCCTCGCAGAACACAGACATTTCCACTCTTTAATAGCAGTGCTGCCGCATCCGATGTGACATTCGGTCGGCTCTCATAGATCACTCCTACTACACCAATCGGCACAGACACCTTGTTGACTTGAAGACCATTTTCCAAAGTATGGGTGCTCAGTACCCGACCTACCGGGTCCGGCAATTTGCTTACATCCAGAATGCCTTTTGCCATAGCCTGAAGTCTGGAAGCATCCAGTCGTAACCGGTCTGCCATAACCCCTTCTCCATAAGCTTTTAAGTCTTCTTCATTGGCTTTTAGAATCTCTGTTTCGTGAGCCAGAAGGCTCTCTGCCATAGCTCGAAGTCCTTCATTCTTCTTCTCTTCACTTAATGTTGCTGCACAAGCCTTCACCGACTGTGCGGCTTCTAACAATTCCTGTACCGTCATCTTATCTGCCCTTTCCTACGAATCTGGTGCCGACTTTCTTTCCGTCAAACAAATCGTATAATATCGTTGGTCTGCTACCATTTGCAATGACCATATCCATACCTGCTTCCATACACAGTTCTGCCGCATGAAGTTTGGTTACCATACCGCCGGTTCCTAATGCACTTCCTTTGGATCCGGCAAGTTCCCGAATCTCCTCATTGATTTCCCGCACTTCCGGTATAAGTCTGGCATCTTCTACCCGATGTGGATCTGCTGTATAAAGTCCCTCTATATCGGAAAGTAAAACTAAGAGATCTGCCTTGGCGCCTACTGCAGTCATCGCTGAGAGGGTATCGTTATCGCCCACTTTAATCTCCGCTGTAGCAATGGTATCATTCTCGTTGATAATCGGCAGAACGCCCCATTCTAACAGGCGATCTAAGGTATTGCTAAAATTCTCAAATCGTTCTTCATTATCAAAGTCTGCACCGGTCATAAGGATCTGCGCTACTGTATGGTTATGTTGCTGGAATTCCCGGTCGTAAATATACATCAATTCGCACTGGCCGATGGCTGCCGCCGCCTGTTTGGACGGAATATCACTTGGTTTTCCTTTTAACCCTAATTTACCAATTCCCATTCCAATGGCACCGGAAGAAACTAAGATCACTTCCAATCCTGCATTTTTCAAATCCGACAACACCTTACACAGGCTTTCTATTCTCCGGATATTGATATTTCCATTTCCATATGTCAAGGTGGATGTGCCAACCTTTACTACTACTCGCATTTTATCCTCCTGTTACTAAAAGACCGAAAGGCTTACGCCCTCCGGTCTTATGATTCGTATCAGATTATTCTTCTACAACATCTTTCATGGAGAAGCTGATTCTTCCCATCTTATCTTTTCCAAGGCAAACAACTTTTACCTTGTCGCCTAATGTAAGAACATCTTCCACCTGTTTGATTCTGTCCTTAGAAATCTTAGAAATGTGTACCATTCCTTCTTTGCCCGGTGCGAATTCAATGAATGCACCGAATTCTTTGATGCTTACAACCGTTCCTTCGAATACCTGTCCGGCTTCAAAATCTGTTACGATAGTCGCAATAAGTTTCATTGCTTCCTGCATCATCTCTTCTTCTACGCCACATACAGATACGCTTCCGTCATCTGTAATGTCAATCTTAACACCTGTTCTCTCGATGATTGCATTGATGGTCTTACCTCTCTGACCAACAACATCACCAATCTTCGCCGGATCAATCTTCATCTGACGAATCTTCGGAGCATACGGTCCAACCTGTGCTCTTGGCTCTTCAATGGTCTTGCCCATTACTTCATCTAAGATATAAGTTCTTGCTTCTTTTGTACGAGCAATTGCTTCTTCGATAATCGGTCTTGTAAGGCCATGAATCTTAATATCCATCTGGATTGCAGTGATACCTTTATGTGTACCTGCTACCTTAAAGTCCATATCGCCGAAGAAGTCTTCCAGACCCTGAATGTCAGTCAATACGATGTAATCATCATCGGTATCTCCTGTTACAAGTCCAGCAGAAATACCTGCAACCGGTTTCTTAATTGGCACACCAGCTGCCATCAAGGACATACTAGATGCACAGATACTTGCCTGAGATGTAGAACCATTGGATTCAAATGTCTCAGATACGGTACGGATTGCATATGGGAATTCTTCCTCTGTCGGAAGCACCGGTACCAAAGCTCTCTCAGCCAATGCACCGTGTCCAATCTCACGACGTCCCGGTCCTCTTGAAGGTTTTGTCTCACCTACTGAGTATGACGGGAAGTTATAGTGGTGCATATATCTCTTAGAAGTCTCTGTCTCATCAAGACCGTCTAACTTCTGTGCTTCAGAAAGTGGTGCCAAAGTAGTAATGGTACAGATCTGTGTCTGTCCACGAGTAAACATAGCGGAACCATGTACACGCGGGATAATATCTACTTCTGCTGCCAACGGACGAATCTGGTTGATTGCTCTACCATCCGGACGTTTGTGATCTTTTAAGATCATCTTACGAACGGTCTTCTTCTGATACTGATAAAGAGCTTCTCCAAGGATCTCTAACCATTCTTCGTTGTCTGCAAATGCTTCTTCTAATTTTGCACGAATCTGACGGATGTTCTCTTCACGAACCTGTTTCTCATCTGTGAAGACTGCAACTTCCATCTCTTCCGGTGTTACGATCTCTTTCATTGCTGCAAAGAGTTCTTCCGGAACTGCACAACTTGTATAGCTGTGCTTTTCTTTTCCACACGCAGCCACGATGGTATCGATGAACTTAATCACTTCCTGGTTCACTTCATGTGCTGCGAAGATTGCTTCGATCATCTTATCTTCCGGAACTTCATTCGCACCAGCTTCGATCATGATGACTTTATCTCTTGTAGAAGCCACAGTAAGCTGCATATCAGATACGGCTCTCTGCGCTGCATTCGGGTTAAATACAAATTCGCCATCAATCAAACCAACCTGTGTGGTAGATGTCGGTCCGTCAAACGGAATATCTGAAATTGCTGTTGCAATTGCTGAACCAAGCATTGCTGTCAATTCCGGACTGCAATCCGGGTCAACAGATAATACTAAGTTATTCAAGGTTACATCATTTCTGTAATCCTTCGGGAACAGTGGTCTCATCGGTCTGTCGATGACACGGGATGTCAGGATTGCATTCTCAGATGCTTTTCCTTCTCTCTTATTGAATCCTCCCGGGATCTTACCTACTGCATATAATTTTTCTTCATACTCAACACTTAATGGGAAGAAATCGATTCCTTCTCTTGGTTTCTCAGAAGCAGTTGCGGTTGATAATACAACTGTCTCACCGTAGTGCATCAATGCTGCACCATTTGCCTGGGCTGCCACTCTGCCAACGTCTACGCGAAGGGTTCTGCCGGCTAATTCCATTTCAAATTGTTTAAACATACTATTCTCCTTTGAATTTTCAACTAGACAGACTTTTTTCCGAAACTACTGAAAAATATACTTCTAAAATATACTTTTCAGTGGTCTCGGTATATATGTCTGTCCATAATCTCAATTATTGTACCATGATTTTTTGTCTTTTGCAAGGAAAATGCGAGGTTGTTTTAAATAATAACATCCGGCTTTTAAGTTTCTCCCAAAAGCCGGATGCCTGATTTTTTATATAATAATGCAAACCATACCACCGTTACTGTCATTTACTATTTTCTGCATACTATCTTGCAATTTCATCTGACTTTCGTCATTGATGGAAGCGACTTTCTGATGCATTCCCTCCGTCACCAATTCTTCTATGGTTTTTCCAAATATGTTGGTTCCCCAGACCCCTTCCTCCCGGTCAGAGGCTTCTTTGATATAGGTAATCAGTGACTGTGCCTGTTCCTCGTTTCCTACAACCGGTGCAATCTCCGTCTCAATATTTGCACGAATCATGTGGATTGATGGTGCCTCCGAACGAATCTTAACGCCGTATTTGTTCCCCTGTTTCATCAACACCGGTTCCTCTAGTACAATTTCTTCTTTTCGCGGCTCTACAACGCCATAGCCGCGAATTTTCACATTTTCCATTGCTTCTTTTACTTTCTCATATTCTGCTTTTAATCCGGACAACTGTCGAATCGTCCAAATGAGATCGTATTCCCCTTGAATCTCGGTCTGCGTCAGTTCGCTAAGCACTGCGTAATAGGTCTCTTTCGCAAAATCCATACTTATTTTTACACATCCGGTATCCATGGCGACCGCATCTATCCGAATGGTTCTGAGATAGTCGCAATCTTTCACTTCCAGATTTTTAGACGCATCTTTGATGGTTGCAAGTTGCTCCATCACTTTTTCTACTTGCGATAGAACTTCCTGCTTCACCGGATGTTCCATCGGTAGCATCTCCACCCATTTTGGCAAATAGAATTCTACTTCTCCAATAGGGAAGGCGCACAACAACTCTTCCATCATATGATGAATGTCTTCTTCCCGCAATTGCTCGCAGTTGACCGGAATGGTTGTAACCTGATAGATGTTTTTTAAGTCCTTTGCTACTTGTTTTGCTTCTTCGCTATATGGTCGTTTGGTATTTACAAGTACAATAAAAGGTTTTCCGATTTCCTGCAGCTCCCGGATCGTTTTCTCCTCCGCCGCATGATAAGCTTCTCGGGGAAGTTCGCCGATGGAACCATCTGTTGTCACTACAATTCCAACAGTCGAATGATCATGGATCACTTTCTTGGTGCCTATGTCCGCCGCCTTGGTAAATGGGATCTCTTTTTCAAACCACGGTGTTTTTACCTGTCGCTCCTGATGATTCTCTAAATGTCCGGTTGCACCATCCACCATATATCCCACGCAATCAATCAACCGCACTTTGACCGGCACTTCTTCCATGAGTTTGATTTCCGCCGCTTCTTTTGGAACAAATTTCGGTTCCGTAGTCATAATCGTGGTGCCGGATGCAGACTGGGGAAGTTCGTCTCTCGTCTGCTCTTTTCTATGTATATCTTCCAGGTTTGGAAGCACTAACAAGTCCATAAATCGTTTAATAAAAGTGGATTTTCCTGTTCGAACCGGTCCCACAACGC
Source organism: uncultured Faecalimonas sp. (assembly GCA_964450635.1). GTDB lineage: Bacteria > Bacillota > Clostridia > Lachnospirales > Lachnospiraceae > Faecalimonas. The sequence continues at coordinate 12,826 of CAYVDA010000049.1, forward strand.
CTATATAGATTTCTCCTTTTGTGCGCATTTGTATATCTTTATAAATATCAAATAGTTCCATTTTACAAGACTCCTTTACTTCTTCCTTGTAAAATCTATGCATTGGAGTCCGAGAAAAGAACCAAAAAAACCGGAAGATTGTCATCTTTATACAAGCAACACTCTCCCGGTTCTACCTA
>CAYVDA010000050.1:0-12874 GCA_964450635.1 uncultured Faecalimonas sp.
TATATATATATTGTCTTTTATCTCATTCGACCATTCTCGAAGCGTTCCTTCATCCTTAAGAAATGGACTAAATCACCGTAGCGCTCCTCAAAATCCTCTCTAACCTCCGCAAACTCAAGACACTGCGCAGCCATCGTAAGGAAATCTCCGTCGATATCATTTCGCTTCGCCTGCAAAAAACGAATCTGCTCCGCTGCCGTCGGACAATCCAAGAATGCCAGCAACAGATTTTGCGTTGTCGTTAGATTATCCTTTACCTCATCAATTCGTTCAAATCGATAGCGTTGCTGTGCATCAGGATATTTATCCTGATCCACCTTGCTTTGAAACATCGAAAGTGGTCGTGCATAGATTTGGTGCTCCCCATTCATATCCTGATAGATCACGAGCTCTTCCATTGTCTCCGTGTGTTTAGCAATGGCAAGAATCTTATATTCGTTGCCTTTAAAATGTCTGTAGCATTCCCCTTCTTTTGGTCTTGCATTCTCCATGATTGCGCTCCCCTTATCTATTCAAATTAATACAACTTCGCACTGATACTCTTCGGTTTGTAACCCTTGTCTTCTAATGCCTGTAAGATCTCTCGCTTGTGCTCTGTACCAAATGATTCCATGGTAATACGCAATTCTACTGCTGCATTACGGTTGGTGCTGACAAACTGGTTATGTTCCAATTTAATGACATTTCCCTGGGCAGTTGCAATGGTATCTGCCACACGCACCAATTCACCAGGTTTGTCCGGAAGCAATACCGATACAGAGAAGATACGGTCTCTCTGTATCAAGCCGTGCTGTACAATGGAGGACATGGTGATTACATCCATATTTCCGCCACTTAAAATAGCAACGACTTTCTTACCCTTTAAATCTAACTGTTTCAACGCAGCTACTGTTAAAAGTCCGGAGTTTTCTACAATCATCTTGTGATTCTCAACCATATCAAGGAACGCCCCGATTAGCTCGTCATCCTCTACAGTAAGCACCTGATCTACATATTCTTTCGCATAGGCAAAGGTATTATCACCGACTGTCTTCACTGCTGTACCGTCTGCAATCGTATTCGCCGTATCAAGTGTTACCACATGTCCTGCTTCTAAAGATGCTGACATACTGGCAGCTTCGATTGGCTCTACACCGATGATCTTAATCTTTGGATTGAGCATCTTCGCTAAGGTCGCCACACCGGTAATGAGTCCGCCGCCGCCAATCGGTGCAAGAATATAATCCACCGTCGGAAGTTCCTGGATAATCTCCATGGTAATGGTTCCCTGTCCGATTGCAACTTTTAAATCATCGAATGGATGAATAAAGGTTGCTCCGGTCTCTTTTGCAATCTCCAATGCCTTCTCATAAGCGTCATCATAGACATCGCCGTGAAGAATCACGTTAGCGCCATAACTTTTGGTACGGTTTACCTTAATCAGAGGCGTTACGGATGGCATAACAATTGTGGCTTTGCATCCAAATGCTTTTGCCGCATAGGCAACGCCCTGGGCATGGTTTCCGGCAGAGGCTGCCACCAACCCTTTTGCACGTTCTTCCTCTGTCATCGTACTAATCTTATAATAAGCACCACGAAGCTTATAAGAACCTGTCTTTTGCATGTTCTCCGGTTTTAAATAAACCTTTCCACCGGTCTGCTGACTTAAATATTCACTATATACCAATTTAGTCGGAGTGGTTACCTGTTTTACAACTTCACTTGCCTGTTCAAAATTCTCTAATGTCAACATATGTTCTAACCTCTCTCTTCTTCCGTCATAAATAATGCATTTACAAAATCATCAGAATGGAATTTCTGCAAATCATCGATGGTCTCACCCACACCGATATACTTAACCGGAATACCAAGCTCTGCCTGGATTGCCACCGCGATTCCGCCTTTGGCTGTACCATCCATCTTCGTAAGTACGATACCTGTAATCTCTGCCGCTTCACGAAATTCCTTCGCCTGCGCCAGAGCATTCTGTCCGGTGGTGCCATCTAAGACAACCAAGGTCTCACGGTACGCATCCGGATATTCCCGCTCTAAGACGCGGTTAATCTTCTTTAATTCTTCCATCAGATTCTTCTTATTGTGAAGACGTCCGGCAGTGTCTACCAAGAGAACATCCGCCTTTCTTGACTTTGCTGCCTGCACGGCATCATATACCACTGCTGCCGGGTCAGCCCCTTCCTGACCGCCGATCAAATCAGCTTCAGCACGGTTCGCCCATTCACGAAGTTGCTCACCCGCTGCGGCACGGAAGGTATCTGCTGCTGCAAGAACCACCTTTTTGCCTTGCGCACGTAATTTGCCTGCAAGCTTGCCAATCGTTGTCGTCTTACCGACACCGTTCACACCGATCACAAGAACAACAGACGTTCTGTCCTCGAACTCATATGCTGCCTCGCCCACATCCATCTGCTCTTTGATACTGTCAATAAGAAGCTGTTTGCAGTCTGCCGGTTCTTTGATGTGCTGGGTTTTTACCTTCTCTTTTAAATCATCAATAATATCCATCGTTGCGTGAACACCAAGGTCTCCCATAATCAGAATCTCTTCCAATTCCTCATAGAACTCGTCATCGATATGGGTAAAACCCTTGAAAATACTGTCAATTCCAGACACGATATTATCTCTTGTCTTAGAAAGTCCTGCTACCAGACGTTTAAAAAATCCTTTTTTCTCTGTTTCCACGTTCTTACTCCTGTTTAATCATCTAAATCTTTTTCCAAAAGGTCTACGGATACCAAAGTAGAGACACCCTTCTCCTGCATAGTAATACCGTAGAGTCTGTCCGCTGCTGTCATGGTTCCACGTCTGTGGGTGATGACGATAAACTGGGTATGCTTAGTCAGTTTGTGCAAATATTTTGCATAGCGGTCTACGTTGGAATCATCCAATGCCGCCTCAATCTCGTCTAGGAGACAGAATGGAGACGGTTTGAGATTCTGGATGGCAAAGAGCAGGGAAATGGCTGTAAGTGCCTTCTCTCCACCGGATAATTGCATCATGTTCTGAAGTTTCTTTCCAGGTGGCTGTGCAATAATCTTAATGCCTGCTTCCAGAATATCCTCATCTTCCATCAGCTCTAAGGTACCTTTTCCACCACCGAAGAGCTGCTTAAATACATGATCAAATTCCTCTGAAATTCTTGCAAACTGTTCCCGGAACTGTTTGCGCATTGCCTCATCCAGTTCCTCGATAATCTGCACCAGAGTCGCTTCCGCTTCCACCAGATCGTCATGCTGGGTCTTTAAGAAGCCATAACGCTCGGATACTTCTTTGAAATCTTCAATGGCGTTGACATTGACATTTCCAAGGGCTTTGATCTCACCTTTTAATTGCTGAATCTGTTTCTTCATAAAGGCCAGATCTGTCAGATTCTCATCTCTGATCTCCAAGGCCATATTATAGGTGAGTTCATATTCTTCCCACATATAATTAATCTGTTTCTCAGCCGCTTCCTCATAAGATTCATGACGACTGCTAAGACGAAATACTTCCTTGTCAAGTTCTGCCATATGTTTGGACAATTCTTCTCTTCGCGCCAAGAAGACTTTATGTTGCTTGTTCAGTTCTTCTTTTTCTGCCGCAAAACGTTCAATCTCTTTTTCGATTTCTGCAAATAATTCAACGGAATCTTCAATGGTCAGGCGCAGGGATTCAATATCTTTTTCCTTCTGCTTGATTTCCTCAAAAGCATCCCCTTTATTCACATTCAACCGTTCTAATTCTTCCTGGAAGCGGTTTACTTCTTCCTGAATACGGGATTCGTTTTCCAAAAGGAATAATTTCTTCTGTTCCATGGAAGCATAGCCAAGGTGTACCTTTTCTGTCTCTTGCATCTGCTGTGCTTCTAAGAGACGAATCTCTTCCAATTCTTTCTGGCTGTTTTCAATGGTTTCCTGAAGGGAACTCTCTTCCTTCTCAGATACCTCCAGCTCTAACTGAATGGACTCATGGTTGTTATGCACATCCGTAATCTGTCCTTCTAAGCGGCTGCTCTCTTCCCGCATACTCAAAGTAGATTTCTCTGCTTCCTCTTTCTTTAATTTGGCCTGATCTACATTCATCTTGGCAGTATTCTGCAGGACGTAATCTTGCTGCAGGCTCTGTTTGAGCTCTTCAATCTGTCCATAGAGTCTGGTTCTGGATGCTTTGTCCTGTTCAATCTCTGCCTCGGCTACATGAATCTGTTCTTTCAGATTAGCAACCCGTTTTTCTAATTCTTCAATCTCCCGTCGTCTGCTAAGTAAATTGCTGGAATTCTTGAAGGCACCCCCGGACATAGCACCACCTACATTCATCAATTCCCCTTCTAAGGTGACGATTCGAATGGATTGTCTATATTTTCTCGCCAAAGCGATTCCATGGTCGATATTTTCTACCACTACGGTCCGACCAAGTAAGTTCTCAGCCAGTCCTTCGTATTGTTTTTCCACCTTTACTAAGGTATGAGCAAGGCCGATAACTCCTTTTTCTTTTAAGGCATCCTGCTGTTTGAAGCCGTTGCCGTTGCCGATTGCAGAAAGTGGTAAAAAGGTTGCCCGACCGAATTTGTTCTGTTTCAAATAGGTGATCATCCGTTTGGCAGTGGCTTCATCATCCGTTACAATATTCTGGATGCTTCCGCCCAAAGCAGTCTCAATAGCAATCTCGTATTTCTTCTCTACTTTAATAATATCTGCAACCACACCGTGAAGTCCCGGCTCCTGCTGTTTCTTCTCCATAACCCGGCGGATACTGTTGCCATATCCATCATAGCGTTCGGTCATATTTCGGAGGGATTCTAACCGGGATGACTCCCGGTGGAAGTTCGCCTGATTCTGACGAAGCTGCTCACTCTTTTGTGCAATCTCCGATTGTAGCTTCTGAACCTGTTCTTCCAGCTCTTTTCTTGTCCCTTCTTTTGCTAAAATCTGATCCGAAATGCCACGCAATTCTTCTTCATGTTCTGCAAGAAGCAATTCCTGCTTGCTTACATCGCTTTGGATAGTAATCAATTGCTGGTTCACCTGAGCTTTTCGAACCTGGAACTGTTCTAGCATGGTATCGTACTTCTGCATATTGGCCTTGGTCATGGAACGATTATTCAATAATTGGATAATCTGATTCTTGCCATTCTCAATCCCATTGGTCAATTCTTCAATCTGCATCTGGATGCTGTTTAGCTTCTCCTGCGCCGCTTCCTCTTCTTTGGCTTTTTCTGAGAGCGTACTCTGGATACTCTCTTTTTCTTTGCCTAATTCTTCCATCTGCTTCTTGCGCTCTGCAAGATCCGCATAAATGGCTTTGGAACGTTGCTCTAGATGTTCATCGTTCATACGTGCTGTATTGATCTGCTCTTTCAGCAACTCAATCTGACCTTCCAACTGTTGCTTCAGCAAGGTCGTCTCGTTGCGCTGACGTTTGGCACGTTCTAATTCTCCGTCGATAGTATCCGTCTGTTCTTCCACTGCTTCATACTCTGTCTTGGTGCTCTCGTATTCCACATTGGCATCGTCCAATTCTTTCTGGGTATTATGAAGTAATTCTTCTAATTTGCCCATCTCGTCTTTTAACCGGTCGGATTCCAGTAAGAACATATTGATATCATATGTCTTCAGAGATTCCTTCTTTTTCAAATATTCTCTGGCAACTTCTGACTGTTTCTCCAATGGTCCAATCTGCTTCTCTAACTCTGCCAAAATATCATTGACACGAAGAAGATTCTGGCGTTCTTCCTCCAGCTTCTTCACGGACATATTCTTTCTTCTTTTGAACTTTACAATTCCGGCTGCCTCATCAAAAAGTTCGCGGCGTTCTTCCGGTTTACCACTTAAGATCTTATCAATCTGGCCTTGTCCGATAATAGAATATCCTTCCTTACCGATACCGGTGTCATAGAACAACTCGTTGATATCTTTGAGACGACAAGGACTTCCATTCATCAAATATTCACTCTCGCCGGAACGATAGAGTTTTCTTGCGATGGTCACTTCCTCATAATCAATCGGTAATTGATGATCGGAATTATCCAATGTAATTGCCACGGAAGCATAACTCAGTGGCTTTCGAAGTTCTGTTCCGGAGAAAATAACATCCTGCATATTACCACCACGAAGCTGCTTAACACGCTGTTCCCCCAGCACCCAACGCACCGCATCGGCAACATTACTTTTTCCACTTCCATTCGGCCCAACAATACCTGTGATGCCGTTGTGGAACTCAAATAAAATTTTGTTGGCAAAGGACTTAAAGCCCTGTACTTCAATCGATTTTAAATACATAGTTCACCTACTTCATTTGTTTTCGCAATTCTAGGATTGCGTGATAGGCAGCGTTCTGTTCTGCCGCTTTCTTGGTTCGGCCGGAGCCGTTCCCGTAACAATTCTTTCCAATATAGACTTCTACGGAAAAGGTCTTGTTGTGATCTGGACCTTCTTCCTTCACTAGCTCATAGGAAACTTCATTGGTGCCATTTCGTTGCACCATCTCTTGCAGGATAGTCTTGCTATCAAAAAAGAGCTTCTTATGCTCTATATCATTCAAAACAAAGTTCAAGATAAACTCTTTTGCATTAGCAAACCCACCATCTAGATAAATCGCACCGATCAATGCTTCTAACGCATCGGAGGTGACGGAATCCCGCAATCTTCCACCGGTTCTCTCTTCCCCTTTTCCAAGAAGCAGATAGGAGCCAAGTTGAATCTCTCTGGCACAAAAAGCCAGGGACGGCTCGCAGACGAGACTGGCTCTTGTCTTCGTCAGTTCTCCTTCCGGCATATGCGGATTCTGATAAAATAAAAATTCACTGGATACCAGTTCCAAAACGGCATCTCCGAGAAATTCCAATCGTTCGTTGCATTTCTCTTTCGGCAAACGTTTCTCATTGGCATAGGAGCTGTGGCGCAAAGCGTTCTCTAACAGTTCCTTGTCCTGAAAGGTATAGTGAATTCTCTCTTCTAATTCTTGTAATCTCTGTACCATAATACCCTCTTCATATACAACGAAAAAGCCCGGATAGACGGGCTTTTTCGTACTCTACCTAATTTGTTGCATTTTTAATCTGTTCTACAGCATCTCCAACTGTTACAATCTTCTCAGCCTCATCATTTTCAATTTCGATATCGAATGCTTCTTCGATTCCCATGATAATCTGGAAAATATCCAATGAATCTGCTCCAAGATCATCTACAAATGTAGTATCTTTTGTAATGTCATCTTTCTCTACATTCAATACGTCTGCAATAATTTCTTTTAACTTTTCAAATTCCATCTTTTTTCTCTCCTTCGTTATACACCTATCATTCTGTTACAACCGGCTCCATTGCTTGCTGTAACTGTTCCGCAATCTTTCCATTAATGTCTTGCTGATGAAATGTTACGCACTGGAAAATAGAATTGCGTACCTCTTTTGCTTTGGAATTCCCATGGGCCTTCACAACCAATCCACGTAACCCCAGAAGCGGTGCTCCTCCGTGTTCGCTCGCATCGAAACTCTTCAGAGTCTTCTTCAAAGACGGCTTCACTAACAATCCGCCTATCTTACCTTTCAGACTCGACATCATGCCAGCTTTCACCACGTCAAGCAAGGTCGCGCTGACGCCTTCATAAAGCTTCAGGATGACATTGCCGACAAACGCTTCGCAGACAATCACATCTGCCATTCCGTGTGGAATCTCTCTCGCCTCAATGCTCCCTATAAAATTAATATCCTGACATTCCTTTAATAATGGGAAGGTTTCTTTCACCAATGCATTGCCTTTTTCTTCTTCTGCGCCAATATTCACAATGGCGACTCTTGGCTTCTCAATCCCCAGAACATGTTCCATATAAATGGATCCCATCTTGGCAAATTGTACCAAATTCGAAGGCTTGGCATCTACATTCGCGCCACAGTCAATCAAGAGGGAAACTCCTTTTTCATTGGGAATTAACGGGGCAAGTGGTGGTCTCTCCACACCCTTGGCACGACCTACAATCAACTGGCCTCCGGCAAGCACTGCACCGGAACTGCCTGCAGATACAAAAGCGTCTGCCTCTCCTCTCTTAACCATATTCAATCCAACAACAATTGATGAATCCTTTTTTTTACGTATTGCCATCACCGGTGGCTCTGCCATCTCGATAACTTCAGATGCCGGAACAATCTCTATCTGTGTCTTCTCATATGTATGTCTCGCAAGTTCTTGTTCTACAACTTCTTGCTGTCCTACCAGGAAGAGCTTGATATCCTTCCGCATGTTCACTGCATCCACGGCGCCTTGGATAATCTCGCCAGGTGCATGATCGCCACCCATGGCATCTAAGGCTATTTTTGTGATATTAGACATGCTATTACCTCCTGCATTATACAGAACAATTTTACTAAACATCCATACAAAAAGCAACTATATTTTTCGAAAAGTGAAAAGTTAAAATTTCCTTGTGTTTTGTATCTATTATCGAATACCGTATTTTTCAATGATGTAATCCATATCCTTGTCTCCACGTCCGGATAAATTGATTAAAATGGATCCTCTCTTCATCTCTTTTGCCAGCTTCATACCATAAGCCACAGCATGGGAGCTTTCGATTGCCGGAATGATTCCTTCCATTCTGGACAGCTCAAAGAACGCATCGATGGTCTCATCATCCGAAACCACATCATATTTTACTCTACCTAAATCCCGAAGGAAGGCATGTTCCGGTCCGGATGACGGATAATCCAAACCACTTGCCACAGAATAAACCGGTGCCGGATTTCCGTTGGCATCTTTGAGCATGATGCTGTTAAATCCATGCATAATTCCTTCTTCTCCATATTGTAAGCTCGCTGCATGATCTCCCAAAGTGGCGCCTCGTCCAAGTGGTTCTACGCCGTAGATTTCGACCGGATCATTTAGGAATCCTGCAAAAAGTCCCATGGCATTGGACCCGCCGCCAACACAAGCCACGATAGCATCCGGAAGTTCTCCGGTCATCTCGATAAACTGTTCTCTTGCTTCAATCCCCACAACGCTCTGGAAATCTCGTACCATCATCGGGAATGGATGTGGTCCCATAACGGAACCGATACAATAGATGGCATCTTTGTATTCTCTACAATAGGCAGCAAATGCTGCATCTACAGCTTCTTTCAAAGTCTGTAATCCATCGGTCACTTCCACCACTCTGGCTCCCAGAATCTTCATACGTGCTACGTTCGGTGCCTGTTTCTTAATATCGACAGAACCCATGTAGATATCACATTCCAATCCAAAATATGCGGCTGCTGTTGCCAGCGCCACGCCATGTTGACCTGCTCCGGTCTCTGCGATAACTTTTTTCTTGCCCATGTATTTTGCAAGTAAAACTTCGCCCATGCAGTGATTTAATTTGTGTGCTCCGGTATGGTTTAAATCCTCACGTTTTACATAGAGCTGTACATTTCCCAATTTGTTAGAAAGACGCTCCAAATGGGAAACCGGTGTCGGTCTACCTTGAAATTCTTTTCGGATTCTACGAAGTTCATTGATGAATTTTGCGGATTTGCAAATGGTCTGGTATGCTTCATTGATTTCTTCCATGGCTACTTTCAGTTCATCGGAAATGTACGCGCCGCCGTATTTGCCAAAATATCCGTTTGCATCCGGATAGTTTTTAAAGTAAGTGCTAAATTCAATATCATTCATTTTCATAGTTGTATCCTCCATCTGTTCTTTTTAATTTGTTTGGTTTAAGGAATTGGTTTCTTGTTTCTATGTTCTCTTTACTCGGCGCGGAGCGCCACCAACGTCTGTCTTTCTTCATTAGAACGGACCTCCTTCCTTTTTTTCTGCCCTTTATCATTTCTTTTGCTACAAAAAAACGCCCTTTGGCAGAAAAATATTTCTGCCAAGGACGAATCGTTACTTCCTATACGTTCCGCGGTGCCACCTTGCTTTACAGCTAAATCGCTGTACCCTCTCTTTCAGATACTAACATATCTTAGACAACTAACGTATGCCTCACGTCACAGAATACTCGGTGTCTGATTGATACTTTTCACTGTGCCCTCCGCGGTCCATTTGACAACTTGTTTCTCATCTGATTCTCAGCATCTCAGACTCTCTGTAAAGGCATGATTGCCGTTATCTCCGCTTCAACGGTTTGGTATTTCTTAAGTTATGTACCACTATACCACCCGTAAATTTTGGTGTCAAGATTTTTTTGCCAAAACCAAATGGAATCATCTGGAAGGATTACTCTTCTGCCGCGTCTTCTAATTCTTTTACTTTCAAAAGAATCTCTACGGATGGTGCCGGAATTCTTCCCAAATGGTCCGGCCCTACGTTCAACAGGTAATTAATGCCTTTTCCTTTTAACATATGTTTGATGCGGAATATCTCTTCCGGAGATTTCCAGTTATCATCATAATACTTAAATCCCCATGTGTCATTCATGGTTGCCGGTACTTCAAAGAGACCATCTACACGCTCTGCATTGATCTGATTGTCTTCTGCAGAAGCATAGTCAAATTTGACCCCTGGCAAATATCCGATACGAGAATTGATCATACAATTCGGCTGATATTTCTTAACCAAATCATACAATTCCCGGCTCTGCTCAGCAGAAATGTCTGCCGGTGTATCAAACCAGATCAAGTCAATATCTCCATATCCGGTCAGAAGTTCTGTTACCTGTGGCACAATCTTTCTACGGAAACAGATTTCAAAATCGTGTTCCTCATTCGGAAAATCCCAAGTGTTTTTCCACGGTTTTCCCTGGGAAGTCTCTACTGTCTCACTCCATCCGCCGGAATGTGGCTCATGCCAATCCAACGCCTGTGAGTAGTAAATACCGAATTTCAAACCTTTTTTATGGCAGGAATCTGCAATTTCTTTGATGATATCTCTGCCAAATGGACTTGCATCTACCACATTAAATTTGTCTACTTTGGAATGGAACAGGGCAAATCCTTCATGATGCTTGGTCGTAACGACTAAGTATTTCATCCCTGCTTGGATCGCAAGATCTGTCCAAGCATCTGCATCAAAATAGACCGGATTGAAAGCATCGGCCAACTTCTCATATTCAGCAATAGGAATCTGGAAGTAAGACTGTGCCCACTCTGCAATACAGTTCTCCATCCGTTTCCCTTTGTACTCGCCTGCCAAAATAGAATACAATCCAAAATGAATCATCATTCCATACTGGGCTTCCTTAAACCAATTGTTCTCGCTCATAACATCCTCCTTTAGATATATTTGAATGCTTATTTTTTTGTGAACTCCCGACGTCGCAGGAGATTTCACTCAGTGAAAAAACTCTCTATGTATCTTTATAGCATTTATTTACTGATATGTCAAATGCTTCTTGCGTATTAAGACTCTGTAATCGCAATTTTTATTACACCATCCAAACGATTTTCAAAAATATGATAGGCTTCTTCGATATCTGCAAGGCAATATCGATGTGTAATCAACGGCGTGGTATCGATTTTCCCTTGTGCAATCAAGTTTATAATCTCTGCGCAGTCGCATCCGTCAACACCGCCGGTTTTGAAAATGAGATTCTTACCATACATTTCCGGCAAAGGAAGCATCTGCGGCTCATTATAAAGGGCTACGATCGTCACAATTGCATTGGGTCTTGCACATTTCCATGCAAGTTCGAATGTATCCTTCGCCCCGGCAACCTCCAGAACCACATCCGCACCACCATGATCAGAATTGGCGTGGACAAACGCCTCGCATTCTTCCGGCTTACAGAGTAACACTTCCGGATAATGTTCTTCTACAAATCTTGCTCTCTCCTGATCTTTCTCACACACAATAATCCGCTTTGGGGCTTTTAGCATGACGCAAAGCAAGGTACATATTCCGGTCGGTCCTGCTCCAATAATTAGAACGGTATCTTCCTTTGTTATCTCAGAGATACGGGTTGCCCAAAAGCCGGTTGCCAGAACATCTCCTACAAATAAAGCCTGTTCATCGCTTACGCCGTCAGGAATCTTACAAAGGCCTTGATCCGCATACGGTACTCGTACATACTCTGCCTGTCCGCCATCTATACGACACCCCAGTGCCCATCCTCCATTTTCATCTGTGCAGTTATTTACAAATCCATGTTTGCAAAAGAAACATTCTCCGCAAAAGGTCTCTACATTCACCGTCACTCGATCACCCGGTTTGACATGTACAACATCTGCTCCGACTTCTTCCACAACTCCCACCATCTCATGGCCGACTGTGACACCCGGGATAGCTCTTGGTACAGAACCGTGCTTGATATGTAAATCGCTGGTACAAATAGAACTGAGTGTCACGCGGACAATTGCATCCTGCGAGTTTGTGATCTGTGGTTTCTTTTTGTCTGCCAATGCAAACTTTCCTTGTTCGATATAAGTTAATGCTCTCATTGAATTTTCCTCCTCTCCTATATTGAGAAATATTTGAACATTGTAAATTTTGGATTATGTATTTTTTTCATGTTGGCAAAAACTCCAGTTGCTGAGAAATAGGTTACTAATTTCAAAATATATCTTGCTGTATTTCCTTTCGGTCTGGTCATATTCTGGTGATCATAACAATCCAACAAATCCAATGCATTGCTGTATTTTTCAATCACTGACAGAACTTGTTTACTATCAAGTTCATTTTCTGTACGTTTCATAATCCGTATCACTTCTCCCAATTGTTTGATACGATTATCGTTTACAGCATAGCCTTTCAATATGTACTGCTTTAACACTGAATTTGCCCAACGGCGAAATTCTACACCTCGCTTGGATTTCACTCGATAGCCAACAGAGATGATAACATCAAGGTTATAAAATTCAATCTGTCTTTCAACCTCACGTTCACCCTCTTTTTGAACTGTCGCAAATTTTGCGACAGTTGATTCTCCACAATCTAATTCTTCCTTCAATGCGTTATTGATATGCTTACCTATCGTTTTCACATCT
>CAYVDA010000051.1:0-5903 GCA_964450635.1 uncultured Faecalimonas sp.
AGAATTTTTTCTTCCAGTATTTTTTCTTTCAGCAGGGTCTCTAGCTCCTCATAATGCTCCACCGCATTGATTTCTCCCCGGAGTTTTGCCGAGTTCGGAAGACCACTCGTATACCAGGATACGTGCTTGCGCATTTCTCGAATGCCTAGATATTCTCCTTTGTATTGCAATTGAAGTCTGGCATGACGAAGCATCATCCGGCACAGGGCTTCCCGATTCGGGCGCGGTGGCATGACTCCGGTTTTCTCGTATTCCAGCAGTTCCGAGAATATCCACGGATTTCCTTGGGCTCCCCGGCCAATCATAACTCCGTCGCAGCCTGTCTCTTGCTGCATCTTTAGCGCACTCGCGCCACTCGTTACATCTCCATTTCCAATGACCGGAATGGAGACGGCTTCTTTTACTTGCCGGATAATCTCCCAATCTGCTTTTCCGGAATAATATTGTTCTCGTGTTCGTCCATGCACGGCCACTGCCGCGGCACCTGCATCTTCCATTATTTTCGCAAATTCCACTGCATTTATGCATGTGTCGTCAAATCCTTTTCGGAATTTGACCGTCACCGGTTTTTGGATGGCAGCGGCTGTCTTTTTCACAATCTCATAAGCCAGTTTTGGGTTCTTCATAAGAGCAGAGCCTTCTCCGTTTTTCACAATCTTCGGCACAGGACATCCCATATTCAGATCCAGAATGGCAAATGGCAAATGCTCAATCTGTTTGGCTATCTCGCTGATGGTGTCCGGCTCGGAACCGAAGAGTTGCAGGGATACCGGCATTTCTTCCGGATGTATTTCTAACAAGGCTTTTGTATTTTTATTCTTGTATTGAATGGCTTTGGCACTAACCATTTCCATACATACCAGTCCTACCCCCTGCTCCTTGCAAAGCAAGCGAAATGGCAGGTCGGTTACACCTGCCATAGGAGCTAAAATATACGGATTGTCCAAAGTCACATTTCCAATCGTCAAAGTTCTCATTCTTTTATCTGTTCCTTATTTTTTTCATAAATGATACGTAATCCATCTAAGGTCAACGTCTGGTCGTAAATATCTATGGCATCCGTCTCTGATACGATAATATTTCCCAAACCGCCTGTGGCAACTACAGTGGCATCCTTATATCCTGCCTCTTTCATCTTGTTGACAATATATTCCGTCTGTCCAATATAGCCAAATACCAGACCGCCTTGCATACTGGATACGGTTTCTTTCGCCAGCACACTTTTTGGTTTGCGGATCTCGATTTCCGGAAGCATGGCCGCGCCACCCCAGAGCGCTCTTGCAGATGTTCGAATTCCAGGAGAAATCACACCGCCTTCAAATACTCCGCCTGCACTTACCACATCGTAAGTGGTTGCGGTTCCGTAATCAATGACGATTACCGGGCCTCCGTATTTCTCATAGGCTGCCACAGCATCTACGATACGGTCTGGACCGATCTCTTTCGGATGTTCGGTATTAATCACAAGACCTGTTGTCAGACTGGATGACATTACAAGTGGCTTGACATGAAAATATTTGATGATGGCGCTTCCTAAGGAGTGCATAATATCCGGCACAACGGAAGAAACGATCACATCATGTACATCTTTGATATCAAAATCCCGATGCTCTAGTAGGGTACAGAGCTGAATTCCGTATTCGTCTGAAGTTCTAGGCTGTTTCGCTGTCATGCGAAAAGTTGCAAGAAGCTTTTCTTTCTGAAACACCCCAAGGGTAATATTGGTATTTCCTACATCAATTACCAGTAGCATTATAACTCCTCCCCTAAATAAAAGACTTTGTAATAGAGTTGCAGGGATTCTAATAGTTCGGATTTGGTCCGCTGTAATTCCTTAATTTTCAAATGGCTTCCAATCTCGTCAAAGGTAAAATCATTTTCCTCCGTTGTCACTTCGAAGCACAACTCACCATTCTCTTCGTAGACCAGTGTGAGAATGCCCCCTACATCTTCTGTATAGAGCACGCACATGATCTGTAATTCCTGTCGAATCTGTTCCGGCAATCCTTCAAAATCCGGATTCAGATAATATTTTCTTTCATACGAGTTAGCCCCGCATAATACAATCTTATCCTCGTTCATTCTTCCTCCTACACATAACCCAGACAGCCTCGAACAGAGACTTCTCCGGCATATACTAATTCTTCCGTTCCATCTTCCAAGGTCACCATAAGTTCCCCTTTTTCATTGATGCCTTTGGCATAAGCATCATACGTATGCCCCGGCTCAAGTACTTGCACTTTTCGCCCTCGGTTAATCAGCAATGTATTGTATGCCTCTTGCAAAAAAGCCAGATCTCCTGTCTTTAAGAAATCCTCATAGTCCCGCTGAAAATATTGTAAAATGCCGGCAACCACTTCCTGTTTTTTCCATTGTCTATGGGTCGCCTCTTCCAGCGTCGTTGCTTTCTCCGAAAGTTCCGGCGGAATACTTCCTTCTACCAGGTTCACTCCTACACCAACGACAATTGCATCAATCTTTCCCTGTGCCACCTGCATCTCCGTTAGGATTCCGCAGATTTTCTTCCCTTCCACTACCAGATCGTTGGGCCATTTGATCTTCGCATCCACCTGCTGTTCTTGCAAATAGGTGGCTATACTATAGGCCATCACAAGAGTCAACATCGGTGCTGACTCTACCGGAAGATCCGGTTTTAGAAGAAGGGAGAAATATGCATTTCCATCTGGGGATTCCCACTGTCGTCCCCGTCTTCCCCGGCCTGCTGTCTGTCGATCTGCCATGATAACAAGACCTTCCTGTTCGCCGGCAGCCCGCTCTAAAATTGCCGCATTGGTTGAGGTTCGTTCCTTATATTGTTCGATCTTCCACTCCATCTTATTCTCCAAGAGTCGCAACCATCACCGCTTTGATTGTATGGAGACGATTTTCCGCCTCATCAAAAATCACGTCTGCATATTCTTCAAACACATCTTCTGTCACTTCATTTCCTTTGACAGCCGGCAGACAGTGCATCAGAATGCTCGTATCTTTTCCCGTCTTTTTCATTAATTCTTTGTTAATCTGATATGGAGTCAATAAGGCAATTCGTTCTGTTGCCATATGCTCTTCTCCCATAGAACACCATACATCGGTATAAAGTACATCGGCACCTTCCACTGCGTTAACATCTTCTGTAACAGTAACCGTAGAACCGCTTTCTTTTGCATAGGATTCGCACAGAGAAACCAATTCTTCCGACGGCCACAACACTTTCGGTGCAGCAATGGTGAAATTCACGCCCACTTTTGCGCAACCGATCATCAAGCTATTTGCCATATTATTTCTTCCATCCCCAAGGTAAATAAAATTCAACCCTTCCAGATGGCCAAACTGTTCTTTCATAGTCAGGAAATCTGCCAGAATCTGGGTTGGATGATAATCATCGGTCAGACCATTCCACACCGGCACCCCACTATATTTTGCAAGCAGTTCCACATGCTCATGCTTAAATCCACGGAATTCAATTCCATCAAACATTCTTCCCAGAACACGAGCCGTATCTTTTACACTTTCTTTGTGGCCAAGCTGGATGTCATGCTGGGATAAATAAACCGGAAATCCGCCCTCATCTGTAGCACCTACGGTAAATGCACACCGGGTTCTGGTTGATGGTTTTTCAAAAATCAAGGCAATATTCTTTCCGTTCAGGGAATTGCCGGTGATTCCATTTTTCTTCTTCTCTTTTAATTCTGCCGCCAAATCTACAAAATACAGAATCTCTTCTTTCGTAAAATCTTTCAGTGTCAAAAAACTGCGTCCTTTTAAATCCATTGTTGTCTCTCCTCTTCTCTGTTTGATGAAACAAGAGGTATGTACGCGACATACCTCTGTTCGTTGCCATGTCTCTTACATTGCCTGCCCGAAGCAGACGCCGCAAGGTCTTTTATGCTTTTGTATCATCTTTTCCCACTTCAACCAGGGATTTGGCAAGTCCTGCAATGCCCTGAATCTCAGAAGGAATAATAATCTTCGTTGCTTTTCCGTCAGCCGCTTTTTCAAATGCTTCCAGACTCTTTAAGGTCAGCACTGCCTCATCTGCACCTGCTTCTTTCAAGAACCGGATACCGTCTGCATAAGCCTGCTGTACTTTCAAAATTGCTTCTGACTCACCTTCTGCTTCTCGGATCTTTCTCTCTTTTTCCGCTTCCGCACGAAGGATAGCAGACTGTTTCTCTGCCTCCGCATCCAAAATCACGGATTCTTTATTCCCTTCCGCTACCAAAATAGCAGATTTCTTCTCACCTTCTGCTCGAAGAATCGCCTCACGCCGTTCACGTTCTGCCTTCATCTGTTTCTCCATGGCTTCCTGGATCGCTGCCGGCGGAATAATATTCTTCAATTCCACACGATTCACTTTGATTCCCCATGGGTCGGTTGCCACATCAAGAGACGCACGCATCTTGGTATTGATCGTCTCTCTGGAAGTCAGGGTCTGGTCTAATTCCAAATCTCCGATGATGTTACGCAGCGTTGTCGCCGTCAGGTTCTCAATTGCCATAATCGGGCTTGCTACTCCATAACAAAACAGCTTTGGATCTGTGATCTGATAAAACACAACGGTGTCAATCCGCATGGTTACGTTATCTTTGGTAATTACCGGCTGCGGTGCAAAATCCACAACCTGTTCTTTCAGATCCACACGTCTTGCTACCCGGTCGATGATCGGCATTTTCAGATGAAGTCCAACTCCCCATGTCGCCTGATAAGCTCCCAGTCTTTCAATTACCACTGCCTGTGCCTGACGCACAACTTTGACACATGATACGACAATTACTACGAATATACAAATTAATACCAATACTACCATTTCCATACTACATATCCTCCTTCTTTGTCACAACCACTTTCACGCCTTGAATCTCATCAATCTGTACAATGGTGTCTTTCCCGATCTTCTCTCCCGGATCTTTTGCTTTCGCAGACCATTCTATTCCGTTTAGCAATACTTTTCCGGTTCCGTGAATTTCGTCAATCTCTTCCAGTACCGCTGCAGACTGCCCAATCAGACGCTCTACATTCGTCTTCTCACACTTCCGATTAAAATGCTTCATAGCGATCGGTCTGGTCAAAAGAAGAAGCAGAATGGAAATGAGCAAAAATGCGATTACCTGTGCCGGAAAACTGCAATGCAACATTGCCAAAACCCATGCTGCCAAAGCACCGCCTGCAAACCAAATCGTCGTAAGGCCCAAAGTCAAAAGCTCAATCAACAGCAATAGGGCAAATGCAATCAGCCAAAATACGGTCTCCATAACATCGCCTCTTTTCTTGTTTCTTATCTATAAATTTTACTATATTTTATTTCAGAATACAAGAAAAAAAGGAGAAAGCATATGCTTCCTCCCTGTTCACTACTCTTCTTAGTGGAACCAGTGGTCCCCAATCTTCTTACCATAATTTCCACATCCAAAATACAACGCACTTCCAATCGGATTCTCACCTGCCAATGCAGCATCTGCTGCTTCATAGCATGCCTGTGGAATCTTATTTGCAGCAAGAGTACGGTCTAATTTTCCAGTGATCGCCGGTCCAAACTGTCCTCTCTGGTAAATAACAGCACGCATGGTATTCGGATATCGTTTGCTATTTATACGGTTGATGACAACAGCACCAACTGCAACTTTTCCTTTTCTTGGTTGATTTCCTGCTTCACAGTAAATCAATGCAGCCAATAATTTTCTTTCACTTACTTCTGCTTTTGTTTTTTTATTTTTCTTTGCAGCATATTTCTTGTTCGCTGCTTTTTTATTACGCTTTTCTTTTTTCGCTTCTTGTTTTTTCTTCGCTTCTTTTTTCGCTTTTGCTTCTTTTTTTGCTTCTGCTTCTTTCTTCGCTTCTGCTTCTTTTTTTGCTTCTGCTTCTTTTTTCGCTTCTGCTTCTTTTTTCGCTTCTGCTTCTTTTTT
>CAYVDA010000051.1:6003-12723 GCA_964450635.1 uncultured Faecalimonas sp.
GCTTCTGCTTCTTTTTTCGCTTCTGCTTCTTTTTTCGCTTCTGCTTCTTTTTTTGCTTCTGCCTTTTCTTTTTCAGCTTTTTCCTTTGCTGCCTTTTCAGCTTCCGCTGCTTCTTTTGCCGCTTTCTCGGCAGCTTCTGAAATCAGTTCCATTGTTTCCGCCAATGGTGCGATGGTGTTGTTGTGGTTGATTGTTTCGATTGGCCGAGCTTCAGATTGTGTGTCAGCAGCCAAGGAACTAAATTCTGATGTACAGAAGATACAACAGGATAATCCCAGACTAAGAAGCACTCTCTTGTTCTCACGTCTCATAACTTTCCTCCTAAATTTTGGTTACATATTTTTTCAAATATTGTTACCATTAATATACGCAATTTGTTCGTTTTTATTACAAATGTTACGTATTTGTTACATTCTCGATGCAACAAATGGCATATTAACACCTATTTTTTCATCTGTCAACCCTTTTTCCCAAAAAAAATTTTGCCACCATTTTCCTGACGAATCCAAATTTAAGACTTTTCCATCCCGGAAAGGGAGCCTTTTTCTTTTCTGTTTTTCTTAGAAAAAAGAGCTCTTCGTCAAATATTTGTCACCATTTTGCAATCTGCTCTCACGTGGAAAAGAGGCCCGCTATATGCGAACCTCTTTTCATCAAAAACCCTATATTTGCTAGCAATCACGCCGTTGTCGACATACCTCAAACATGAGAATAGAAGCTGCAATTGCAGCATTCAAAGACTCCACTTGTCCATGCATCGGAATCTGTACTTTCCGATCAGCAGCCATGGCCACTTCCTCTCGAAGACCATTGCCTTCATTCCCAATTAAAATAGCAGTACCACCTTGATAATTTTCTTTGTCATAACTTTGCTTTCCATCCAGGTGTGCCGCATAAGAGGTGATTCCTTTTTGTTGGAAAGTCTGTAATACTTCTACCAAATCTTCCACATAGAGAAATGGCATTCGATAGATGGATCCCATTGTAGACCGAATCGTCTTCGGATTATAAATATCCACCGTATCCCGACTCATTAACACCCCATGTACCCCGGCACCTTCCGCAGTACGAATAATGGTTCCCAGATTCCCCGGATCCTGAAGATTATCCAACACGATAAAATGTGGATTCTCCACTTTCAACAATTCTTCTAACGTCGTATCTATCTGCTCCACGATACACAAAATCCCTTGTGGCGTCTTGGTGTCGGACACATGGGCAAAAACCGTATCGCTGAGAACCTCCACAGAAAATCCATCCAAATCTAATTCCTGTCTTTTCTTATTAAGAAGTGATTCCGAGAGGTAGACCTTCCGAACACGTTCTTTTGGCACTTCCTGGAACATCCGAAGACCCTCCACTACGAAAACGCCTTCTTCATTCCGAAGCTTACTCTTCTTCTGTAATTGCAATAGATATTTCACTTGCTGATTGCTTGTACTTGTAATCATCTTCCTATACCTTAAATCGATATCCGATTCCCCAGATCGTCTCTATATACTGCGGCTTGGCGGTATCGAACTCCACTTTCTCTCTTATTTTCTTAATATGTACCGTTACTGTTGCAATGTCCCCCACTGAATCCATATTCCAGACTTTCTGGAATAGTTCTTCCTTCTTATAAACATGGTTTGGATGGGTCGCCAAGAATCGCAGTAAATCAAATTCTTTCGTTGTAAACATTTTCTCTTCTCCGTTAACCCAAACCCGTCTATCTGTCAAATCAATCTTCAAACCGCGAATCTCAATAATCTTGCTGTCAGTGTCCCCACTATGCACCAATCTCTCGTAGCGGGCCAAGTGAGCCTGAACTCTAGCCACCAATTCGCTCGGGCTAAATGGCTTCGTAATATAATCATCTGCCCCCAATCCCAAACCGCGAATCTTATCCACATCATCTTTCTTCGCTGATACCATCAGAATTGGTGTATTCTTCTGCTCGCGTACTTGCTGACAGATCTCAAATCCATCAACTTCCGGAAGCATTAGATCCAAAATCAACAGATCATATTCTCCATTCAGTGCCTTCCGCATGCCACTAATCCCATCACAAGCAATATCCACCTCGAATTCTGCCCGTTCCAGATAGTCTCGCTCTAACTCTGCAATATCCTGCTCATCCTCTACAATCAATATTCTATTCATTTGCCGGTACCTCCTGATATTTTCTCAATACAAAACACATGACTGTCCCCGTTCCTTCCTTGCTGGCTGCCCAGATCTTACCGCCATGATCTTCAATAATCTTCTTCACAATCGATAATCCGATACCGCTTCCTCCAGTCGAGGAATTTCTTGACTCATCGGTTCTGTAGAAGCGTTCGAAGATATATGGTAACTCCTTCGCCCCGATTCCTTTTCCATTATCTTCTAACTCTACTTGAACAAAATCTCCCACATCACTTATACGTAAATTAATGATTTTATTGGTTTTGTCCATGTATTTCACCGAGTTAGAAACTATATTGTTTACAACGCGCTTTAATTGTTCCGCATCGGCAATAACCATCACCTCTGCATTTACATAATTATGATAGCTAAAGCCAATTCCCTTGGCTTCCAATTCCATCTCCAGTTCATCCGCACAATCTGCAAAGAAACCTGCCACAGAAATCTGACTGAAGTTATATGGAATACGATTCGCATCAATCTTAGAATACAATGTCAGCTCACTGATCAGAGCATCCATCTCAATCGTCTTATTATAGATGGTCTTAATATACCGCTCCATCTTCTCCGGTGTATCAGCCACCCCATCCATGATTCCTTCCGCATATCCTTTGATTGCAGTAATCGGCGTCTTCAGATCATGGGAAATATTCCGAATCAATTCCTTGCTCCGCCGATCGTATTCCACGGTCTCTTCCGCTGTATTCTTCAAGCGCTTTCGCATCTCTTCAAAGTCACGGCACAGCTGGCCAATCTCATCATCAGCTTCCACTTCCAACTCAAAATCCAGATTGCCATCCTTGATATTCTGAGTTGCAATCTTCATACGCCCAAGGGGAATGACCACACATCGATAGATTCCATAAATCAGAACACCGGATGTAATAATTAGAATCAGGAAAATGGCAATGACCATCTCAATCAGGAATTCCTTCAGTTCCGGTATGATCTGATTGGTATTCATAGTCACAAAAGCACTACCCTGATGACCATCCACATCAAAGTCTACCTGTCTTACAACGACCTGATACTCTTCTCCGATATAAACTCCATTCTCAGATGCAGCTTCATAATCGCCATAGTCCGGCAAATGATTCTGTAACTCTCTATCGACATTCTTTCCTTCGTAATACATCTTTCCATCCAGGCGTATCATAAGAAAAGCATTCTTCTTCTCTAAATCTTCATTAATCTCTTCCAAATAAGCACGATCGATCAATTGCTCCGGTTCACTCTTGGCAACCCTCTCCAATTTACGTAAGGTTGAATTGGTAACCTTACTCATTAACCCTACCGGATTAATGAAACTGCTATAACTGGTGCCCGATATATGGTAGGTTCGTTCGAAAGCACTAATCTGATACCGTCCAAATGCCGTAATCACGGTAACAGACAGAATTACCGGCAATACGATGACCGTCATAAATGTCATAATCAATCTTGTCTTTAATTTCAAGGAAAACACTCCCTCTTTTCTTGTTTCCTATAGTATACCACACCAAAGGTGT
Source organism: uncultured Faecalimonas sp. (assembly GCA_964450635.1). Taxonomy (GTDB): domain Bacteria; phylum Bacillota; class Clostridia; order Lachnospirales; family Lachnospiraceae; genus Faecalimonas. Next base: position 9,681 of record CAYVDA010000051.1, read on the forward strand.
GCAAGCTATAAAACAGATTATGAATTTTTTATAAAAAGAGCAAGATAACCATCCGATTATCCTGCTCTTTTGAATGCGTTTCTTCTATATATAATGTGTTTTTATAAATACGCCTTTAAAGCTTCAACCTTGTCCAGTTTCTCCCATGGCAGATCCAGATCATTCCGTCCGAAATGTCCATAGGCTGCTGTCTGTTTGTAGATTGGTCTGCGAAGGTCTAACATCTTGATAATACCAGCCGGTCTCAGATCAAAATGTTCCCGTACGATATCAACTAATTTCTCTTCCGGTAATTTTCCGGTGCCGAAGGTATCAATCATAATGGAAGTCGGCTGTGCCACACCGATGGCATAAGACAACTGGATCTCACATTTATCAGCAATGCCTGCTGCAACCAGGTTCTTTGCCACGTAACGAGCAGCATAAGCCGCACTACGGTCTACCTTTGTACAGTCCTTACCAGAGAATGCACCACCACCGTGACGTGCCATTCCACCATAGGTATCTACGATAATCTTTCTGCCGGTCACACCACTGTCGCCGTTTGGTCCGCCGATAACGAAACGTCCGGTCGGATTTACAAAGAATTTCGTATTCTCATCTACCATCTCTGCCGGTAATACCGTATCGAAAATATATTTCTTCACATCGGCATGAATCTGTTCCTGCGATACTTCCGGATCATGCTGTGTAGATAATACCACTGCATCCAATCTTGCCGGTGCACCATTCTCATCATATTCTACTGTTACCTGTGTCTTTCCATCCGGACGAAGGTAACTTAATGTGCCATTTTTACGCACCTCGGTTAATTTCAGTGCCAACTTATGCGCCAAAGCAATCGGATATGGCATATATTCTTCTGTCTCATTGGACGCATATCCGAACATCATCCCCTGGTCTCCGGCACCAATTGCCTCAATCTCCTCATCTGACATGCGATTCTCTTTTGCTTCTAAAGCCTTGTCTACACCCATTGCAATATCAGTTGACTGCTCATCAATCGCAGTAATCACACCACAGGTATGAGCATCAAAACCATATTTTGCACGATTATATCCTATCGCATCTACGGTCTCACGAACGATTTTCTGAATATCCACATAAGCATTGGTGGTAATCTCACCCATGACTAATACAAGTCCGGTAGTAATGGCAGTCTCACATGCCACACGGCTCATCGGATCCTGCTCTAACAGCGCATCCAATACAGCATCTGAAATCTGGTCGCAGATCTTATCCGGATGTCCTTCGGTTACTGATTCTGAAGTAAATAATAATCTTTCCATTGTTCTTTCCTCTCCATTTCTGTCTTAAGAACGTTTGAAAACATGTCTTACGGAGTGAAGCATATCATCCCGCAGTTTCAGCACCTGTCTTCCAAACGTCTTATCGACGAGTCTCTTTTGCATCTTTTCTAATTCTATAAAATAATCTTGGTTTCTCTTTGCCCGCTCTTCCAAGTCGCACATGGAAAGTGGCAACACCGGTGGCTCATGTTTTGCTTGTGCCATCCGTTTCTCCAAAGGAGATATCTCCGGGTCATTTCCGTTCTGATAAATATGATCCAATCCATTCCGATCCAGGAAGGAAACGAAACGATCAAAGTTCTCTTTCTGATAACGTCCTATCTGTCCAAAATCCTGCTTCGCAGCCAGATCTTCCAAAGATGGCATTCCTTTTAGATCTTCTTCCAAAACGTAATTCAAATGATGATAGTCAGCCAATTCTCTCGTTCTTGCATCTTTCACCACCAAGATCGATGGCGTTCCGGCAATGGTCGCCGAAATATTACCATGCAAACGTGAGCCAAAAGCAAAGGAGGATTCTTCCATAAATTGTAACCAGGTAGGTACATTTAAGAAAAACCGCAGGCGGCCATCCTGATATAGCTTGTCCGTAATATCATGATACGGATAAATCCGCTTCCTCTCATAAGGGGCACCCATGTAAATGCAATGCAACCCTTTCAAAGTCTGTTCTATAAAATACGGATTCTCGCAGTCTTCTATGGCTTTCTCAATATATTTCTTCACCGCTTTCGTGGTCTTATGATTGGAATTAAAGCAAATCCGTGCTCCCGGCGAAAAATCCGGTTCGCGAATCTCCATACGGGAACCATGGGAATACATGGACGGGCAACCAATCGGCATATAATCCTTCTCTTCCCGAAAACCCAAATGTTTCAGATAAGCGCCGGTCAATTCTCCACGCAGCCCCAAACAATCAGATTTGTCTAGCACTGCTTTTACAAATTTCTTTACTGTCGAATCACAAGGCAATCCTTGTGAAAAATCTACGTCATAAGGTGCTTTCACACCGACTCCTGCTACCACACAAGGAATCTTCAGACGCTTGACATACCGCGTCAACGCTCGCAATTCTCCCTGGAAGCTCTCTCGAAAAGCATCTGCCAATGGAATGATGAAATAATCAAATCGCTCATTCACTTCTTCCGGCCGGAGATGCCGAACATCATAATAATTCGCTTCTAATACGGTATCTTCTTTTGTCAGTGCGCGTAATATTCCATGTAAATATAGGAAATTACCTACGTTCGTCCCCAGTACATTATGATTCAATACATACCCAGGTGTAAACGAATCGAAAGGAGTCATTCCCCCGCGAAAATAAATCCCACTCATAACTGCTCCTTCCCGTTGGCAAAGAATCCATCAACATTCTATTTCCATCGAGCAAAAAAAGAAGAGTCAAGTCCCTAGCCCTGACTCTTCGAAGGCGCCAACCAGATTTGAACTGGTGATAGAGGTGTTGCAGACCTTTGCCTTACCACTTGGCTATGGCGCCATGCTTACAAAACTATTTTATTCATAAACAATACCTATTATACCAAAACCACTGTTTTTGTCAAGGTTTCTGACGAATATCGAATGGACGGGTTTTTTACTCATCGAGCAAGTACGATGTCATTGCTTTGCTTTTGCTACAAAGGCGCCGGAAACATTCTCGTTTCCGGCGCCTTCAATTTACAATAAAAAACCTATTTTAATTTTCAAATATTATTCAGCGATATCTGCATACA
>CAYVDA010000052.1:0-12267 GCA_964450635.1 uncultured Faecalimonas sp.
TGTAACCTATGTCAATTTGTCCAAAGAATAAATCTTCTAAAGCAAGAAGAGATAAGAGAAGAGCAAACTGGAAGATGAGTGCAGTGAACTTGGTAAAATGCAGCAAGTGTGGAGCACTTATGATGCCTCACAGAGTTTGCAAAGCTTGCGGTTCTTACAACAAAAAAGAAATCGTATCTGTTGAAAACTAATCAGAATGAAAGCGAAGGGTTTTGGAGTTTCCAAAACCCTTTTTCATTTATACAAAACCCTTTTTCATTTATATTTTGTCTTGAAAAAAGGGACGGTTTTCGTTACAATAATTAGATAGAGCATGAAGACTTGGAGGGAAAGACATGGATGAGATGAGAAAAACACGCAATGAACGTCTGGCTCGGACCGTGATCAAAGGATTAGAGAGTCGGAATATGTCCGGTTACTATGCGGCAGACAAAGAAGAAGCCTTGCAGATTGCGTTGGATTTGATTAAGGAAGAGAGCTCTGTAGCTATGGGTGGCTGTATGACAGCCAAAGAGATTGGACTTACCCAGGCTGTGGAAGAAGGGAATTACCGGTATTTAGATCGCAGCAAGATGGAGCCGAGAGAAGGTATTTTGGCAGCCTATGATGCAGATGTATTTGTAACCAGTGCCAATGCCATGACAGATGATGGAATTCTGGTTAATATTGATGGGAATGCTAACCGGGTATCCTGCATTGCACATGGACCGAAGAAGGTTGTGGTACTTGCAGGAATGAACAAGGTATGTGACAGTTTAGACAGCGCCATGAAGCGGGCGAGAAATGTGGCGGCACCGATTAACGCACAGCGATTCGAGGTGAATACACCTTGCAAGAAGACAGGGAAATGCTTTGATTGCAAATCCATGGATACCGTTTGCTGCCAGTTTTTGATCACCAGATTTTCACGGCATACGGGCAGAATCCATGTTGTATTGATTAATGATGAACTGGGATATTAAGAGAAGGAGAAGATACCAATGAATTGCTTGGAAGAACGTATTTTAAAAGATGGAATTGTAAAGGAAGGAAATGTATTGAAAGTAGACAGCTTTCTGAATCATCAGATGGATATTGCCTTATTTGATGAGATGGCGAGTGAGTGGGAGAGACGGTTTGCCGGAAAGAATATTAACAAGATCTTGACCATTGAAGCTTCCGGAATCGGAATTGCAGCCATTGCAGCGCAGCATTTTCATGTGCCGGTGGTATTTGCCAAAAAGTCTAAAAGTGTTAATTTAGAAGGCGAGATGCATGTGGCAGAAGTAGAATCCTTTACGCACAAATGCAAGAATCAGGTCATTGTAGCGAAGAAATTCTTAGATGAGAATGACAGGGTTTTGATTATTGATGATTTCTTGGCAAATGGCTGTGCGCTCCAGGGATTGATCCAGATTGTTCAGAGTGCAGGAGCTACCGTAGAAGGAATCGGAATCGCAGTGGAGAAAGGCTTCCAGGCAGGTGGACGGATGATTCGGAATCTAGGATTCCAGTTAGAATCTTTAGCCATTGTGGAGTCTATGGACGCAGCAACCGGAACCATCAAATTTAGAGAACAATAAGAGGATAAGAAGATATGAAGAAGTACGACGTGAAAAATATTTATCAATTAGAAGGAAGAGTGCCGGTAGGAAAGGCAGTATCTTTCGGTTTGCAGCACATTCTTGCTATGTTTGTGGCAAATATTACACCAATTATGATTGTGGCAAATGCCTGCGGGTTGAGCCAGAAAGACATGGCGACTTTGATTCAGACAGCCATGCTGATTGCAGGAATCGGTTCCATTGTGCAGTTGTATCCGGTATGGCGGATTGGTTCCGGTCTTCCGATTGTAATGGGAATTAGTTTCACCTTTGTATCCGTATTTTGTGTAGTAGGACCTAAGTATGGATATGGTGCTATTATGGGAGCGGTGATAGTAGGCGGTATTCTGGAAGGATTACTTGGTTTGTTTGCAAAATATTGGATTAAGCTGATTTCTCCGATTGTGGCCGCGACTGTAGTAACGGCGATTGGTTTTTCTTTGCTCTCGGTAGGAAGTATCTCCTTCGGCGGTGGAGATGTCAATGTAGCTGATTTTGGTTCTGCAAAGAATCTGATCTTAGGATCTGTTACCTTGATCGTCTGTATTGTATTTAATATTCTAGCAAAATCCTATTGGAAACAACTGTCGGTATTAGTGGGATTGGTTGTGGGATATATCCTTGCAATTTGTATGGGAATGGTTGATTTTTCCGGAATTGCAGGTGCTGGAATTCTATCCTTACCGAAGTTCATGCCATTTAAACCGACCTTTGATTTTGGTGCGATTATATCTGTGTTCGTGATATTCTTAGTATCCGCAACGGAGACCATCGGGGACACCTCGGCCCTTGCTTCGGCAGGTCTTGATCGGGAAGCGACCACGAAAGAAATGTCCGGTTCCATTGCGGTAGATGGGTTTGTAAGTTCCATTTCCGGACTCTTTGGTTGTATGCCGATTACGTCCTTTAGCCAGAACGTAGGACTGGTGGCTATGACAAAAGTAGTCAATCGTTTTACCATTTTCACGGGATGTGTGATCATGATGCTAGCTGGCCTATTCCCGGCATTCGGTGCAGTACTGGCAACGCTTCCGAGTGCAGTATTAGGTGGATGTACGTTGATGATGTTTGGTAATATTGTAATAAGTGGATTACAGATGATTGCAAAATGCGGATTTTCACAGAGAAATATTACCATTGCGGCACTTTCTTTAAGTGTAGGCCTTGGATTTACACAGGTGCCGGAGATTTTTGCAATTTTTCCACAGATGGTGCAGTCGGTATTTGCAGAAAACTGTGTGGCAGTTGTATTCTTAGTGGCAATTATTCTGAACTTAGTCTTGCCAAAGAATATGGAAGCGAAAGAAGAAGCATAGATAATAGTTGCATTCTACAGCAACAGACATAGAAGAAAAGGGAAGAAAAAAGAATCTCGTCGGTGGGATTCTTTTTTTGTCGAAACATTACGAGGGCTTCTGATTGCGGTGAAAAATGGAGAAATATATAATGATTTTGTAATCACTGCAATGATTTCGTTTCTAAGGAAAAGATGGAACAATTGAATGTAGCAATCGCGGATGATAACGAACGAATCCTGCATGTATTGGGAGATGTAGTAAAAAGTGATAAAGAGCTAAATCTGGTTGGCCAGGCAGAAAATGGAGAGGAATTATACCAGATTATCCGCACCAGACAGCCGGATGTAGTCTTATTAGATCTATTTATGCCGAAAATGGATGGTCTGACCTTGATGGAACTTGTTGGGCAAGACAAAACATTGAAGAAATATCCGAATTTTATCGTTATTTCTGCAGTAGGGCAGGAGCAGATCACAGAAGATGCTTTTCAAAAAGGAGCCAGCTATTTTCTACTCAAACCGTTTAATAACCAGATATTGCTGAATCGAATTAAAGATACCAAAAGACAAAAGAGTTCCTTTTCACACGTGTCAAAACCGGTGGAGACGGTACCGAGGCAGAAGGAGGAAGATCTGGAAGGGATCGTAACGAATATGTTACATGAAATTGGGATTCCTGCACATATCAAAGGCTATCATTATCTGCGGGATTCTATTCTAATGGCAATTGAAGATATGGATGTGCTTAATGCTATCACGAAAATCTTGTATCCGACGGTGGCGAAACGTTACCAAACCACCTCTAGCCGGGTGGAACGTGCCATTCGACATGCAATCGAAGTAGCATGGAGCAGAGGGAAGGTAGATATTTTAGATGACCTTTTTGGATATACGGTAAGCAACGGGAAAGGGAAACCGACTAACTCAGAATTTATCGCATTGATTGCCGATACCATTCGACTGGACTTAAAAAGAGAAAGATAATTTCTTGACCGATGGTGCCTCAATTAGTATAATGTAAGTAATGATTTTATTTGAAGATGGAGGATGATCGATGAAGAAGATAGTATTTGCAGCGTCTGAATCAGTGCCTTTTATCAAAACCGGTGGATTGGCAGATGTTGTAGGGTCATTACCGAAGAACTTTAATCGGGATGAATTTGACGTGAGAGTGATTCTCCCGAAGTATGCTTGTATGAAGGAAGCATGGAAGAACCAGTTGGAATACATGACGAATTTCTATATGGATTATAATTGGAAGAGTCGATATGTAGGAATCTTCCGTTTGGTACTGGATGGTATTACGTTTTATTTTATAGATAATGAAGAATATTTTTCGGGAGCGACGCCATATACCAGTGATCCGATTTGGGATATTGAACGTTTCGGTTTCTTTTCCAAAGCGGTGCTGAGTATTTTGCCGGTAATTGATTTTCGGCCGGATGTGATTCACTGTCATGACTGGCAGACAGGTCTTGTGCCGGTATATTTAGACCATTTCCGCTTCGGAGGAGAATATTATCGTGGCATTAAGACTGTCATGACCATTCACAATTTAAAATTCCAGGGTGTCTGGGGCACGAAGGATGTGCAGATGATCACAGGACTTCCGGAGTATTATTTTGCGCCGGATAAATTAGAGGCATATAAGGATGCCAATCTGTTAAAAGGTGGAATTGTCTATGCGGATCGGGTGACTACCGTTAGTAATTCCTATGCAGGGGAGATTCAGATGCCATTCTATGGAGAAGGATTGGATGGTCTGATGCGGGCGCGGAACAATTGCTTATCCGGTATTGTCAACGGAATCGATTATGAAGAATACAATCCGGAGACGGATGTGCATATTCCGTATCACTACAATGTAGAGAACTTCCGGAAGCAGAAGTGTAAGAATAAGACAGCCCTTCAGGAAGAATTAGGATTGCCAAAAGATCCAAAGACGATGATGATTGGTATGGTTTCCCGTATGACAGATCAGAAGGGATTTGACTTGGTAGAGTATGTGATGGATGAGATGTGCCAGGACAATGTACAATTTGTCGTCTTGGGAACCGGAGATGCAAGATATGAGAATATGTTCCGACATTTTGCATGGAAATATCCGGACAAAGTATCCGCTCATATTTACTATTCAGAAGCAATGTCACATAAAGTCTATGCGGCTTGCGATGCATTTTTGATGCCGTCCTTGTTTGAGCCATGCGGACTTAGCCAGCTGATGAGTTTGCGGTTTGGTACGCTGCCAATCGTGCGAGAGACCGGCGGACTTCGGGATACGGTAGAGCCGTATAACGAATATGAGAAGACAGGAACCGGCTTTAGCTTTAGCAATTACAATGCCCACGAGATGATGGGAATCGTTCGATACGCAGAGCATATTTACTATGACAAGAAGCGTGAATGGAATAAATTAGTGGAGAGAGCCATGAGCAAAGACTTCTCATGGAAGACCTCTGCAAGACAATACGAGGAACTTTATTATAACTTATAGATACGACAAGAAAAGGAAAGACAAGAAGATGAAGATTAGAGACATTTTGAAGGAAGACAAGATACATATTTCGTTTGAGATATTCCCGCCGAAGACTGACGCGGGATATGAGAAAGTGATTAAAGCTGCAGAAGAGATTGCGGCTGAGAAACCGGCATTTATTAGTGTAACCTATGGAGCAGGTGGCGGAACCAGTAAGAATACAGCTAAGATTGCTTCTCATATCCAGGAGAATTTTGAGGTACCAAGCCTTGCTCATTTGACTTGTGCATCTTCCACCAAGGAAGAAGTGGCGCAAGTGATTGAGAATCTGAAGGAGAAGGGGATCGAGAATATTCTGGCGTTACGTGGAGATATTCCGAAGGATCTGGATTTTCCGGTACCGGGGCACTATCATTATGCAAGCGAGTTGATTGCAGATATTAAGAGTCGAGGAGATTTCTGCATTGGAGCGGCCTGCTATCCGGAAGGACATGTAGAGAGCAGCAACAAAGAAGAAGATATGTTGCATTTGAAAGAAAAAGTAGATATGGGAGTAGATTTCCTTACTACCCAGATGTTCTTTGACAATGCAATCTTATATAGCTTCCTATATCGGATTCGGGAAAAAGGAATTACAATTCCGGTACTTCCGGGAATCATGCCTGTGACTAACAAGAATCAGGTTGCACGGATTTGTCAGCTTTCCGGTACGATTTTGCCACAACGATTCCATGCAATCGTAGATCGATTCGGAGATAATCCGGCAGCGATGCAGCAGGCGGGAATTGCTTATGCCACAGATCAGATTATTGATCTGCTTGCCAATGGCATCAATCATATCCATGTTTATTCCATGAACAAACCGGAAGTAGCAAAAGCAATTATGCATAACTTATCAGAGATTGTGCGATAGAGAATTTCTCTATCGCATTTTTGAAAGGACAGAAGATGATTTTAGACAGACTTGGAAAAGAATTATTATATTTAGATGGCGCTATGGGAACGCTGCTTCAGAAGGAGGGCATGCAGCCGGGAGAGTATCCGGAGAGCTGGAATATCGAGCATCCGGATGTAGTTAGGAAGATCCATCAATCCTATTTTGAAGCTGGAAGTGACATTGTCTTAACCAATACCTTTGGAGCAAATAAATTAAAATATCATGATGAGCGCTACGCACTAAAGGACGTAGTGGAGGCGGCGGTTCTTAATGCGAAGGAAGCAGCGAAGGTGGCGGCTGAAGATCGAGAGACCTATGTAGCCCTTGATATAGGATCCACGGGGAAACTGCTGCAACCAGTGGGAGAACTGGAATTTGAAGAGGCTTATGAGGCATTTCGTGAATTGGTAGAATATGGTGCAAAAGCGGGGGCGGATTTGATCCATATTGAGACCATGAGCGACACCTATGAGACCAAAGCGGCTGTTTTGGCAGCGAAAGAAAATAGTGATCTGCCGATATTTGTGACGGTCATCTTAGATGAGAATGGGAAATTGCTGACAGGCGGTGATGTGCCGGTTGTTGTTGCGATGTTAGAAGGTCTTCGAGTGGATGCCTTAGGTCTCAACTGCGGTATGGGACCAAAAGAGATGTTGCCGCTTTTAAAAGAGATCCGAAAGTATACATCCTTGCCGGTCATTATAAAACCAAATGCAGGCCTGCCACAACAACGAGATGGGGAGACCTGTTATGACGTGTTGCCGGATGATTTTGCCGCATCCTTACAAGCATTAGTAGAGGCAGGAGCCAATGTGGTCGGAGGATGTTGTGGGACAACGCCGGATCATATTCGTGCTATGGTAGAAGCTTGCAAGAAGGTAGAGATGGTTTTGCCGGAGAAGAAGAACCATACACTGGTTACCTCTTATGGACAGGCGGTTGATGTGAAGTCTGTGCCGATTATTATTGGAGAGCGAATCAATCCAACCGGAAAGAAGAAGTTCAAACAGGCACTTCAGGACATGGATTTTGAGTATATACTGGGAGAAGGATTCAAGCAGTTAGAAGCAGGTGCCCATGTGTTGGATGTGAATGTGGGACTTCCGGATATTGATGAAGTATTTATGATGGAAGAGGCGGTAAAACGATTGCAAAGCGTGATTCGGCTTCCGCTTCAGATTGATACAGTAGATGAAGAAGCAATGGAAGCGGCGATGCGTATTTACAACGGAAAACCGATGGTGAATTCGGTCAGTGGCAAACAAGCTTCCATGGACAGTGTATTTCCGCTGATTCAGAAATACGGCGGCGTAGTTGTAGGATTAACCTTGGATGAGGATGGTATTCCGTCCACAGCAGAAGGACGTGTGGCCATTGCAGAGAAGATTATTAAGGAAGCAGCCAAATATGGCATTGAACCAAAAGATATCGTAATCGATGTGCTTACCATGACGATTAGTTCCGAACCGGATGGCGCTTTGGTTACCCTAGAAGCCCTGCGGCAGGTGCGGGAGCGCTTTGGCGTGGGAACCGTGCTTGGGGTATCGAATATATCCTTTGGCCTGCCGGAGCGTGGGGTGATCAATTCCCATTTCTACACTTTGGCATTGCAGGCGGGACTGACAGCAGGGATTATCAATCCATCTTCAGAAGATATGATGAATGCCTATACTTCCTATCTGGCGCTGCAAGGATTAGATGAAAATTGCGGCAATTATATTGCGCGCTTTTCCAATCGCCCAAAACGTGTGATGATGCAGGATGTGACACCGGTCGCTGCGAAGGGAAGCGCGAGCAATACAGCAAAAAAACCGGCTCTTACCATGGCAGTAGAAAAAGGTTGGAAGGCAGAGAGTGTCAAATATACCAAAGAATTATTGGAAGATCAGGTTCCCCCGTTGGATGTCATTGACCAATATTTGATTCCGGCATTGGATTTTGTTGGAAAAGGATTCGAGGAAGGAACTGTATTTTTGCCACAATTGCTGATGAGCGCAGAAGCAGCCAAAGCGGCATTTGGAGTACTAAAAGAAGCCATGGCAGGAGAGGGAGATACCCAGGAAGCGAAAGATAAGATTATCTTAGCAACCGTAAAAGGGGACATCCATGATATCGGCAAAAATATTGTAAAGGTATTGCTGGAGAATTATGGCTTCGATGTTATTGACCTTGGAAAAGATGTGCCGCCGGAAGTGATCGTGCAGACAGCTTGCGACTTTGATGTGGCATTGGTGGGACTTAGCGCCCTTATGACGACCACTGTAGTGAGCATGGAAGAGACCATCCGATTATTAAAAGAAAACAAACCGGATTGTAAGGTTGTGGTTGGCGGAGCGGTGCTCAATCAATCCTATGCAGATATGATCGGGGCGGATCATTATGCGAAAGATGCCATGCAGACGGTATATTATGCCCAGGAAATTTTCGGGAAATAATAGAAAAATGGTTTGGGGGATCAAACATGGCAAGAAATAAAAGAAAACTTTATTTTGATAATATAGTAAGTGCACCGGAGACAGGGTGCGCTTATCAGTTCAATGATTTGGATTCCCCACCCCACAAACATATGGATTTCTATGAGATGACGCTGGTTACCTACGGAAGTTTCTTAAATGAATACAAAGGGAAAAAACAAATCTTGCGACAGAATGATTTGATTTTCTTTCAAATAGGCGAGGAACATTCCATTATGGTAAAGGAAGAAGGCAGTATCCATTTTACCTTCGTGATCACGGAAGCAGCCTTTCGTTATTATACAGAACAGTTTGGCTTTGAAGAGCTTCAAGACGGAGAGGGGATGATTGTCCGAAGTCTGACAGATGTGCAAGGAGAATACCTGTCCATGCTGGCAAGAAATATTCGAAACAGCCAACAGCTTCGGGATTTGACACCATACATTCGCATGTTTGTGATGAATTGTTTTTCCTGGCTGCTATTAGAGGAAGTGCAACCGATGAAATGTCTGGATCAGTATACGGAAGATCTGCTTCATAACCTGAATCATTTTCGGTTGCTAAATTGCTATATCAAAGATATTTACAGACGGTATCCGGTGGCGTCCTCGGCGCTTATTTCTAATTTCAAGAAACAGACCGGATATACCATTGTACAATATGTAGGGCGCAAACGCATGGAGTATGCGGCCCAGCTTCTCGCCACAAAAGATTATAGTGTGGCAGCGATTTCGAACATGTTGAATTTGACCTCCGTCAGTTATTTCACGAAGAAATTCAAAGAGCAGTTCGGAGTGACGCCTTCCCAGTTTCAGAAGCAGTCCAAGAACATTGTCTATAACTGGTCGGAGGATATTGAATATGGTCTGAAAAAAGGAATTGACTGGAAGCAATTTGAGGAGTAGAAACAAAAAGAAAAATTTGTCTTTTTTTTGTCAAAAAATGATATTTGAGGTTGATATTTTTGGAAATGTCTCGTATAATTAAACTTGGCAAAAATTTGGCGAGCATAATCGTTGGAAATTTAACAATAAATGAAAGTGGAGGACTAGATTATGAGCAACACAACATCTATGAGCCCTGCAAGTACAAGAATTGCCGCTTTACTTGACGAGGGAAGCTTTGTTGAAATCGGTGGTGCTATTACAGCACGTACAACAGATTTTAACATGCAGCAAAAAGAGACTCCGGCGGATGGTGTTATCACCGGTTATGGAGTAATCGATGGAAATCTGGTGTATGTTTACAGCCAGGACGCAACTGTATTAAAAGGTGCGATCGGTGAGATGCATGCGAAGAAGATTGCTAACATTTATGACATGGCAATGAAGATGGGTGCACCGGTTATCGGATTGGTTGATTGTGCAGGTTTAAGACTGCAGGAAGCAACAGATGCCTTGAATGGTTTTGGTAATGTATATTACAAACAGGCTATGGCTTCAGGTGTAATTCCACAGATCACAGCTGTATTTGGACAGTGCGGTGGTGGACTTGCAGTAGCATCCGCTATGACAGATTTCACATTTGTAGAAGGAAAGAATGGTAAATTATTCTTGAATTCACCGAATGCAATCGCAGGAAATGAAGTTTCTAAATGCGATACAGCATCTGCACAGTTCCAGAGTGAAGAGTCAGGACTTGCTGACATGGTTGGAACAGAAGCAGAGATTATGGAAGAGATTCGTGCATTGGTATGCATGCTTCCGATGAACAACGAAGACGATGCTTCTTACGAAGAATGCACAGACGATTTGAATCGTGTATGCGATGGAATCGAGAATGCAGCAGAAGATACAGCAATTCTTGCAGCTATGGTATCTGACAGTAACGTATTCTTCGAGACGAAGAGAGAATATGGTAAGAGCATGGTAACCGGATTTATCCGTTTGAACGGAATGACCGTTGGTGTGGTTGCAAACCGTTCTAAAGTATATGACGAAGAAGGTAAGGCTGTTGAAGAATTCGACGGAACCTTAACTGTAAAAGGATGTAAGAAAGCAGCTGATTTCGTAGAATTCTGTGATGCATTTAACATCCCGGTAGTTACCTTTACCAATGTAAAAGGATTCTGCACATGCAAGTGCGCTGAGAAATCATTGGCTAGAGAGACTGCAAAACTTACTTATGCATTTGCTAATGCGACAGTACCGAAAGTAAATGTTATGATCGGTAAGGCTTACGGAAGTGCTTATGTGACCATGAACAGCAAAGCAATTGGCGCTGATATGGTATACGCTTGGCCGACAGCTGAGATTGGTATGATGGATTCTGATCTTGCAGCTAAGATTATGTATGCAGACGAAGATGCAGCTACAATCAAAGAAAAAGCAGCAGAATATAAGGAATTACAGTCAAGCCCGATGGCAGCAGCAAGACGTGGATATGTAGATACCATCATCGCACCGGCTGATACTAGAAAATATATCATTGGTGCATTTGAGATGTTATTTACTAAGAGGGAAGACCGCCCGGCTAAGAAACACGGAACAGTTTAGTGAGGTGAGCCAAGTGAAGAAAAAGATTAGTTTATTGCTCTGTGTACTCATTGCATCCTTGAGCTTTGCAGGTTGTGGCTCAAGTGAAGAGAAATTTGGGGACACAGATAAAGAAAATGCAAAAGTAGTCAGCCAGTATATGGTAGAACTCTTTACCTCAATGGATGAAGAGTCTTCACAGTCTATTCTTGACATGTCTGACTATGAATTGAATTATCAGCTTATGGCTATGAGTTATACCAATCAGACGAACGGTGCTCCGGCATTGAAAGTTGATAGTGATACATTCCGCAAGATGCTGAATGCCTGGTTTGCAGGAATCAAGGAATGTGGAGAATATAATGGATGCGGTGATTTTAGTATAGAAGAGAAGACGTCTTCTATCGTTGTAACTGCAAAGGGAGATTACAAAGATAGAAAGGCGGATATTTCCTTTACTTTCGATGAGGATTTGAATATCGATTCTATGGATATCGCAGCAAAATATACCACTGGTGAGATTTTAACAAAAGCAGGTTTGAATACACTCCTTGGTATGGGAACTGTATTTGCCGTACTTATTTTCCTTGCATTTATCATTTATCTGATGAAATTTATCCCAGTATTTATGGATAAGTTACAGAAGAAGGAAGAAGCTCCGGCAGCAGCACCGGTTTTCGCTCCGGTTGCAGCACCAGTAGTTGAGGAAACAGATGATTTAGAACTTGTAGCAGTAATTTCAGCTGCAATTGCGGCAAGTGAAGGCACTTCCGCTGACGGATTTGTAGTTCGCTCTATTAAGAGACGTCCGTCTAATAATTGGAACTAAGACATAGGAGGATGAAAAAGATGAAAAATTATACAATTACAGTTAACGGAAACGTATATGATGTAACAGTAGAAGAGAACGTAGGTGGAGCAGCTCCGGCAGCAGCACCAAGAAAAGCAGCACCGGTTGCAGCACCAAAAGCAGCTCCGGCAGCTCCGAAGGCAGCAGCAGGCGCAGGTAGCGTAGCAGTAACCGCTGGTGCAGCTGGTAAAGTATTC